>DASRSE010000193.1:0-24434 GCA_035656655.1 Pirellulales bacterium | reverse complement strand
GGCGGCCAAGAAGGTTCGGGAGCGTCCGCGGAATTCATTCGCCGCGAACGGCGCCAGGACCGCCACGCGAACCGCCAGCACGCCGAGCTGGCCGCAGCCGGTCCATAAAAAACCTCGACCGGCGGGCCAAGTTCCGCCGGTCGAGGTCAAGTTATTCCCAGCGAGATGGGAGTTTATTGCGACACACCACAGTCACACAAGCAAACTTAAATTTCCACGACTCACTGTTATTGCCCACTTCGTTTCACGCCTTCAATCACGCTTTGCGGTTCCTGTCTGGCGTGAGCTCCGGTCTTAGTGGGACACGGTCGGTCACGCACGCACGCTGGGGGCCGGGCTGGCCAAGGGGCCAGACCCGACCCCGCGGACGGTTACCAGCGGAATTCGGTTCCTGCAAACACACCGTGGAGAATCAAGCTGCCGTTGCTCTTCACATTCTGGTAATCCGATTCGCCGGCCAGGTACGGATACATTTGGTTATCCGACAAAGCCACGCCCGTCACTGCCAAGACCCGATAACCGCCGAAGATGCTCCAGTTGCTGGTAATGTCATAGTTGAGTCCGAGGTCCATCGAGGCCAAGAAGGAGACGCTGGTTTTGGCTCCGTGCAGGTCGAAGGTGTCGCCGGTGTCGGTGAAGACGCCTTCGGCTCCGTCGCCGCGGTGGAGATTGCTGTGGCTGGTCATGTGGTTGCCATAGATGCCGAACTTCGGAGTGGCGAACAAGCTGAAGTTATTCCACACGCGCCAGTCGATCTTGCTGCCCAATTGGAAACCGACCATGTTGTTTTCGGTGTTCACATCGAGATAGGCGGTGTTCGCCGGATCGTTGCCGATGTGGTTGCCCGCGGCCGAGGCTCCGGCCAACGAGGCGAATTCCAATTGTTCCGTGAAGCGGAAGTAGCGCACGCCGGCCAAGATGTCGACGTTCAAGCCGTTGCAGTTGCCTTGATTGGCCAAGGCATGATAGATGTAGTTCAATTCGACATCGTGGGCTTCGTCTTCGCGAGTGATTTTGTGTTCGCGAGCATTGTCGAAATAACCGCCGGCGGCATGGGCGGCATCCGGCAAGTAGACGTTGCCGTTGATCATCGGGGTGCTCAGGCTGTTGGTCGAGCTATAGCGATCGGCTTCGCCTTTCATGCCCCAGAGGCCGAAATAGCTCACTTCAAAGGCGTTTTCGCAGCAGCAGTTGTAGCCCAACACGACCTCGAAGCCGCCGCCCCAGCCCGCGTTCGCGTCGCCGGTCCCTTGGAGTTGGTTCGTATTGACGCCCGTTTCAAACGTGGTCACAAACGTGTTGGGAACGTCGCGAGTCATGACCAGGCCCTTGGCACTCACATACCAATTCGGGCAGCAGCAACCCATGCCGCAGTCGGGCATGCCACAGCCGCTGTTGCCACAGCCGCTGCCGCCGCAACCACTGCCGCCGGCGGCCGGGGTGCCATCCCAGTTCGACTGGGTGGCCTGCGAGAGGTCCGTATCCGGCGCGGGCGGATTGGCCGCGCGCGCTTGAGCGGAGATTTTTGAAGGACTCAATACGGACGGCTGCGGGAGATTGCCTTCCGCCGAGGCAAACCGCGGCGCGTTGCTGTAACTATACGTTTGGGCCTTGGCCCCGCTCGCCCAGGCGGTACAAACCGCCACCATCGCCACCGTGCACAGGGATTTCATCGCACAGACTCCTAGAGGGACAGAAATGAAAACAGCCTGATTTGGATCGAGGCCGTTGACCATCGGACAACCATGGAAGCGTCCGGTGAATAACCGCAGTCCTTGCCGTGATGCGCTGCGCTCGGCATCCTCGCCGATCGCTCGTTCCTTGCGCCACAGAATCCTGCTGACGTTAAGACCGTCGACTTCTTTGCCGTGGAAATCCGTTCCACTCTAAGACACTCCGTCGCTGGGCACAGATGAAATCGTCCGGTTGAGGGTCGCGAATTGGCTCATTTCCGACAATTCTCGCGAAGATTTGCAAACCGTGATCGTCTAAACGAATCGACCCGCGCGGCCCCTATGGCTCGGCGCGGGACCGCAAAACGCAGGCGCGCCATAGCCGGCAGGTTGTGCACTCAGGCTCCGCATAAACCGCATGACGCAATCGTTTTTGGCGCGTAGAATTCCGCGCTTGCTCGAAGTGCCGGCCGTAGCAATTTCGCCGCGCCCTCGTCGTCGCGTCCGCGCGCGCCTATAATCCGAGGCATGACCACCACCGTCCCAAAAATCATCGTGATCACCGGCGCCAGCCGCGGCCTCGGTCGGGCGCTGGTCGCCGCCTTCGTGCGCGACGGACATCATGTCCACGGTTGCGCCCGCAACGATCGACAGATCGGCGCCTTGCAAAAAGAATATGGTCCGCCGCACTCCTTCACAACACTCGACGTAACCCAGGACCAAGCGGTCGAGCATTGGGCCGCCGACGTACTGCGCAGCGCCGGGCCGCCCGATCTGCTCATTAACAACGCCGCCATCATTAACCGCAACGCCAGCCTGTGGGAGTTGCCGGCCGAAGAATTCGATCGAGTGATCGACATCAACATCAAAGGCGTCGCGAACACGATTCGCCATTTTGTGCCGGCGATGATCGCACGCGGCTCCGGCGTGATCCTCAACCTGAGCTCCGGCTGGGGCCGCTCGACCGCCGCGGAAGTCGCCCCCTATTGCGCAACCAAATACGCGATCGAGGGCTTATCGAAGGCGCTCGCGCAAGAACTGCCCGACACGATGGCGTCGATTCCGGTCAGTCCCGGCATCATTGACACCGACATGCTGCAAAGCAGCTTTGGCAGCGGGGCGTCGTCGTATATCAAACCCGAGGCGTGGGCCAAAATCGCGGCGCCCTATTTCTTGTCGCTCGGCCCGCAGCATTCCGGCGCCTCGCTGACCGTGCCCGGCCAGTAAATTAGGATCGGGGCAACCGAGTCACCGCCCGAGTCACCGCCCAGTTCATCGCCATCGACCATTGATCTGGCTGCGCTCGCTTGGGGCCAAAGCGGTGAACTCTTACCGCCAACAGCCAAGCACGCGGAGGGGCGGAGCCAAGCCGGATGCAGGGGGCGCAGACCCGGCGAACTTAGGTTGCCGCCGC
Source organism: Pirellulales bacterium (assembly GCA_035656655.1). Lineage (GTDB taxonomy): Bacteria > Planctomycetota > Planctomycetia > Pirellulales > DASRSE01 > DASRSE01. Next base: position 21,347 of record DASRSE010000193.1, on the reverse strand, counting down.
CAGCCGCCGAACGATCTCTTCCACGTCGTACACGCAACCACCCCACGTTCCGCCGCCGATCCGCTGGAGCGCCGCCCATAATCGCGTATCCTCGGGCAACTTGGCGTCGGGGATCAAATCGGTTCGCACTGGCCGCCGCGCGAGTTCCGCGCTGCCCCAGGCTGCATCGTGCAGCCCGGCCACGTCTCCGACCAGGTCGAGCCGGCCAATGAGCCGATTGCGATCGATTTCGATCTCGATCTGATCTTCGTCTCGCAACTTGCCGATCGGTCCGCCAGCCAGCGCCTCGGGCCCGACGTGGCCAATGCAGGCGCCGGTGCTGACGCCGGAAAAGCGGGCGTCGGTGATGACGGCGACCTCGCGTCCCCAATCGAGGTGCTTCAGAGCGGATGTAATTTGATAGGTTTCCTCCATTCCGCTGCCGAGCGGCCCGCGTCCCATCAGGACCAGCACGTCGCCCGGTTGCAGCGGCTTTTCGCCGCGCCCTTTGACCGCCGCAATCGCCGCTGGTTCGCTGGTAAAAACGCGCGCCGGCCCACGCTTGCGATAGACGCCATCCGCGGCGACGACGCGCGGATCGATCGACGTGCTCTTGATCACCGAGCCCTCTGGCGCGATATTTCCTTGCGGAAAGCAGATCGTGCTGGTGAGGCCCTTTTCGCGCGCGCGGGACGGAGACATGATCACATCGTCCGGATCGACGCCATCGCGGTCGTGCAAGACTTGCTTCAGCCGTTTCCGCCGCTCCGATTTCTCCCAGAGCTCGAGCGTCTGTTCCAACGGCGCGCCTGCCACGGTCGTCGCTTGCAGGTCCAGCAAGCCGAGCCCGCGCAAATGAAGCATCGCCTCGGGCACGCCCCCCGCGAGAAAGACCTGCACGGTCGGATGGCCCACCGGTCCGTTGGGCAGCGCGTCCACCAGGCGCGGCGTCCGGCGATTGATCGCTTCCCAATCGGCAACCGCCGGGCGGCGCAAGCCGGCCGCGAACGCGATGGCGGGAATGTGCAGCAGCAGGTTCGTCGAGCCGCCGAACGCCGCGAACAGCGTCATCGCGTTGCGCACCGCGCCATCGGTCACGATTTCGCGAGTTTTTATGTTCCGCTGCGCGAGCGCGCGGAGCGCCGCGGCGCTTTGCGTCGCCATCTCCAGCCAGATCGGCTGACCGCTGGGCGCCAATGCCGCATGCGGCAGCGATAGGCCGAGCGCCTCGCCCACTACTTGCGACGTAGCCGCCGTGCCCAAGAATTGGCACCCGCCGCCGGGCGACGCGCAAGCTCGGCAGCCTAGCTCGGCCGCCGCTTGCAAATCGAGCAGCCCATGCGTGTAGCGGACGCCGATCGTTTGAATCTTCCCCGCGTCTTCGCCTTGTGCCGGCGGCAAGGTGACGCCACCCGGCACCAACACGCATGGAAGATCGCGCATGCCGGCCAAAGCCATCATCATGGCCGGCAAGCCTTTGTCGCAGGTGGCGACGCCCAGGACTCCTTGCCGAGTAGGCAAGGAGCGAATCAGGCGGCGGAAGACGATGGCGGCATCGTTGCGATAGGCCAAGCTATCGAACATCCCCGGCGTTCCTTGCGTGCGCCCGTCGCATGGATCGGAACAGAACGCGGCAAACGGGACGCCGCCGGCTGCCTTGATTTCGCGGGCGGCTGCCTGGACGAGCAGGCCGACCTCCCAATGTCCGGTGTGATAGCCCAGCGCGATCGGCCGGCCGTCGGCGGCGCGGACGCCGCCTTGCGTGCTCAAAAGCAAAAACTGCGGGCCGAGCATTTCTTGCGGCGGCCAGCCCATCCCGGCGTTTTGCGTCAGACCGAACAAATCTCCGCTGGGCCAATTGCGGAGCATGTCGTCGCTCAGCGGCAACGAACCTCCGGGCCCGGCGGCCGTCGTTTGGACATCGTAAATCGCGCGATCGGGCGTATCAAAGAGAGATGCGAACATAGAGACCAGCGTACCGCGCCGATGGCCTCGCAATCAATTGCCGCCGCAATGCGAGTTTCAACGTGCATCGCCAGCAGGCAGCGATGTTCCCGCGCTATGTGATTGCAGCATAGATCGAATGGCCGGCCGAGCACGCTTTCCGCAAGTTCAAAGAGCCGCCCCGGGCCGGCATATGCGCCAAAGATTTCGGCGTAGTCGCCAAAATATCACGGCGTAATCGCCGCAATGATTATGGCGTAATCGCCGCGGTATTATGGCGTAATCGCCAAATGATTATGGCGTAATCGCGACATAATACGGATCGCGAACAACGTAAGACCGGCGCGCCTCGGCCGCGGCGGCCTGATACTTCTGCCAGGCGCGCGGCGTGGAGCCGGCATCGCGATATTCAATCCACAGATCGTCGAGTTCGCGGACGTAGGCCTCCCAGGCGCGGCGCCGCGCGTCGTCTTCCGATTGCCGTTCAAACCGCCGCACGATCGGTTGGCCCGAATGATAGGGCTGGTTATGGTTCACGACCTCTTTGCCAGGCGCCACCGATAAGGTTGACGCCAAGAGTAAGCCGATGACGTTCATGCGCTGCTCGAATCTGAGACGAGAAAGGAATAAGCGGGCGCCGCGCGATCTTATCAGTTTACCATGCGGCCGGTCAGGCCCAGCGCGGAAAAGGCGCCAAGCGGCCGATTTGATCCGCTATTTGTCGAGAAACCGGGCGCCAATGTTGAAGCAATGGGCGTCGATCCGCTCGCAACGGACAATCTCGATCAGGCCGAGCGTCCCTTCGGAGAGCACGATCCGAAATTGCTCTTTCGGATAAAGCTGTTCGCCGTGGAGCATGCCAATCCCGCCGCGCCCCACGTCGGTCAGATAAACGGCGCACCAGCCGGGCACGCGCGGAAAGGCAGGCAGCGATTGCCGCAGTTCCAGCGGCACCAGCGCGTTGCGACTGCGGCACCGCATCCGCGGGTAGCGGCGTTTGCAAGTGGGCAACGTCGGCGCGACCCCCTTCTGCTCGAAGTCGGCCTTCCAGGACTCAGGCAAGGCGACCAGGCAAGGCAATTGGCCGATCTCGCTTACGCTTGGCACTCTTTCAAGGCGGCTATCCAACATTGCGTGAATTCCTCGTCAAAGCTGCGGCCCGACTCGCGGTCCATATATTCCAGAACATCCTTCACATCCGCCCCTTTGCGATATGGGCGGTCGCGCGTGAGCGCGTCGTACACGTCGGCAATTGCGCAAATCTTCGCCCAATCGTGAATCTCTTTGTCGACCAAACCGCACGGATACCCGCGGCCGTCGAGCCGTTCATGATGTTGATAAACCATCATCAACTGGCCCCAATTCAAATCGGTCCGCCGGCATAGTTCCTCAAAGCCGCGGCTGGGATGGCTGCGGATAATCTCCTGGTCGGCCTCGGTCAGCTTCGTCGTCTTGTTGATGATCTTGGCCGGAATAAAACATTTGCCCACGTCGTGCAGCAGCGCGCCTTGCGCGATCTGCGCCAAGGTCGATCCCTCGCGCAGCCCGGCCGCTTCGGCCAGCACGATGCAGCAAGTGCAAACATTGCTGACGTGGGTAAAGGTTGAATAATCGTGCGTCATGACCGCCAACAGATCGTTGAGAACGTTCTGCTGGTTACAAACGATCTTGACCAGGTCTTGCCCGTACTGGGAACTGAGCCGCAGAATGCCTTCGATCTCGCCCTTTTCGAACGCCGCGGTCAACAATGTTCGCGTCGCGTCGATCAGCGCGCCGTACCGCTCGGCGGCGGGAATCGTGTCGTCGTCCAGAATTCTCGTGCGCAAATGCTGGCAGTAGTCTTCTGCATCGGAAGACTTCGTGTAGAGCGTATCGATCTTCTGATCCAGCAGACGCTGCAAGTCCAGTTCCCGCAGCGGAATGTGCCTCTCGCGATAGAGCCGCGCGGGCTGGCTCTTCGACGGCCAAAGATATAAATCGAACGCCAACTCGCCTTGCAACTGCAGCGTCTTCACGGAGACGGGAATTAATCCGCGTGGATCGACCGTCGGTTGTGCGGAACTCGGCATATCGTTACACCATCGAGAAATAATTGCTGGCGGCGGCATCAATCGCGGCGCGACTCAAATGCGGCGCTTCGCCGAGATACTCGCAGTAAATTTCGACCTGATGAATCAGATCGCGGGCATGGCAGAACCGCATCTTGCGGCCAGTCTGTTGATAGCAACTGGCGAAAATGTAATCGATCTCGGCCGCGGCAAACGTCATCCGCGCCGCCGTCGCTTGGCTGACGAAGAGTTGGCGCAGTTGATCTTCGGTCGGGTCGCTGACGTCGATCTTATAGGGGATTCGCCGCAAAAAGGCCTCGTCCACCAGGTCGCGCGGCTCGAGATTGGTCGAGAAGATCACAAACTGATCGAACGGAACCTGAATTTTGCGGCCGCTGGCTAAGGCCAGAAAATCGTAATGCTTTTCCAGCGGCACGATCCAGCGATTGAGCAATTCGGCAGGCGAAATCCGCTGGCGGCCAAAATCGTCAATGACCAACGTGCCGCAGTTGCTCTTGAGTTGCAGCGGCGCCTCGCCGATTCCGGTTTGTCCCTCGAAGTGAATTTCCAAGCTGTCCATCGTCATCTCGCCGCCCACCACGATCGTCGGCCGTTGGATCCGAATCCACCGCTGGTCGATTTGCTCCGCGCCGATCATGCCTTCGCTTTGCGCCAGCGGCAGCGCTACATGCTTAGACGGGTCGTACAAGCGGATGATTTCGCCATAGGCGTTCAGCGTCCGTGGAATCCAGATGCTCAGGCCGTAGGCTTTCGTGATCCGCTCGGCGATGCACGATTTGCCATTGCCCGGCGAACCATACAGAAAGAGTCCTTGGCCCGAACAGACCGCGCGGCCGACGCGATGGAGCATGGCGTCGCCGAGGGTCAAATCGCCGAAGGCCTTGCGGACGTCGGCCGGACGGACTTTGAGACGGTGAATCGATTGCGCGGCGACCGCGGCATTATAGTCGGCCAGATTGACCGGGGCGGCGCCATAATAGGTGCATTGCTCCGCGCAATCTTGCGCGCGAGCCGAGCCGTGTTCCGTCAATTCATAAACATAGTCGTGGAGCGTGGTGCTGCTTTTATAGACGAGGAGCCGATGCTCCTTCATTTTGCTCAGCAGTTTTTCAATCACATGATAGGGCAACGCCAACTGAGCGGAGATTTCGCTCCCCGTCGCCGTGCGGCTCTTCTGCAACAGCTTTAGCACGAGCGCCTCGACATCGGCCTCAGCCAGTCCGGCTTCAGCCAACGAAGCCGGGGCCAACGGCAAGAACTTTTGCGGCCCGGCGGCCAAGCTCGAGCTTGGCGCAGCCCGCGCCGCGGCGCGGCGCTGGCCCAACTCTCCTTCGCGCGACAAGGCCATGCTGCTCGGCACAGGCGACGGTCCCTCGGTCGGGCCGGTCGCCGCGCCGACACGGAGCACATCGGCCACTTTTTGGCGGAGGCGCTGCAATTGCTCTTCCGCGGAAACGCTGCTCATAGGTCTATCGATGGGATGGAGTTCGCGGCGCTGGATGGATTCGGCAGCCGGGCGCAGCAGTTAGCCTGCCACTTCCTAGCACGCTGCGCTGCCAAAATCGTGACGCCAGTCCTTATTTCGGGCGATCTGCGACGCGCTCCCAGGGGCGATCGAAAAACGCCCAGCGTCCTTCAATCAGCGGCGGCGGCAGAATCAATCAAATCTAGTTTCGCTTTTGGACCGCGATGGCAAAGGGGGGGTGCGCCATGCGAATTTCTTTCGCTTCTGCGCGCTTTCTTTGCGCGTTCGTCTGAGTAGCGCGATGAGAACGATTGTACCGCCGCGAGTCCGCGCTCCCCCACGAGCGGGCGCCGCGGCTCATTTGCGAATGGCCAGCGCCAGGTCGTCTTGGTACTCGGGAGATTTCATGCTCAGCGGGCCGCCCGGATGATGCAGCCGCTCGATGCTCGTTTTTTTGCCAGAGCCGGGGTGCAGCCAGTAGGCCTGATAATCGCCCGCCGGCAGATCGAGCACGAGCGTCGTCTGCGAGCCGCCATGCACATAGATGGCATATTGCGCGCCAGGCTCGACCAAGGCGCGGGCGGAGCCCTTGTTCGGAATGCCTCCCTTGATCACTTGGTCGTCCGGCTTCATTTTCACAAAATCAAAGCTCTCGACGAATTGACGGAGTATCTGCATTTGGTCGCGGAAGGCCGCTCCGCCGCCGCCGGGCGATTTCTGCGGTCGATACGAACCGTCAGGATGCTGCGGCGTGAACGAATAGTCGAGGTGCGAAAAGATCACGCCCCCGGCAATGAGAAAATCCCAGGCCTCAATCCGATACGGTAGATCGCCCGTCCCCTTGAAGCCGGTTTCGTCATCGGCCAGCGGCCGCTTCAACTCGACGTTTTCGGCCAAGCAGTTCGGCGGCGTCGCATAGTGAAAATTGAAGATCGACACCCGCGGGCTCGGGTCTTTCACCCGCTGCGAGCCGTTGGCGATATTTTGCGCGAGCAAATGGCGATGCGGAAAATCTTTCTCCGCATCGGCGAGCGCGGCAGCGATCCGCGCGTTCCACTCGGCGGTCGCGCTTCCCCAATAGGGCTCGTTGCAAATTTCGAAATAAACATTCTCGTCATCTTTCAACTCGCGCGCGATCTGCCGCACAAAAGCTTCTTGCAAGGCGAGATGCCGCGGATGCTTCAGCGTGTACAAATCCTGGCGGCCGACCGGTTCGACCTCGTTCACGATGTTGGCCGGATTGAGCGGGTTCACTTTCCACAGGTTATCGTCGTAGATCGCACAGAACAAGCTCAACTCCACATAGATCCCCTGCTTCTTCGCCTCGGTTAAAAATGCATGCAGCCGCTGGAAGTAGGCTGGGTTGTACCGCGTCAGATCGAACTTGAGGCCGCCGTCGGCCGCGCCCGGTTTGTCGGTCCGCGCAAAGGGACAGATGAATTTCTCGCGCTCCGGCGCGAGGGTGTTGTGCTCAATGCCAAACGAGCCGGGAATCTCGCGGTACGCCCCGCTGAACGTCCGCGTCAGATTCAAACCGTGCTTGTGCAACTCGCCCAGGTAAAAAACGAAATCGAACTCCGCGTTCAGGACCGCGCCATAATGCTCGCCCGAGGTCACCAGCAAGGTGGGCCGTCCGCCGGCGGTCAAATAGTGCGGATTCGTCGGGTCGATGGCCAGCGGCCCCGCGGCCCGCAGCGCTGCGGCCTCGCCCAGCGTCAGTGCGCAGAATGTCAATGCGCAGCGCGCGGCGGCGCGCGCGGCCCACCGCCAGATGCATAGCCGCTGCGCCGCGCGCCAGCGGCCAGCGCCTGAGCCAAACGGACCGGTGATCGAGCTGGGGGAGACGTGCATGGAGAATTCCTTTGGCCGGCGGATGCCGAATCAAGAAGCCGATGAAGTTTCGAGCCGCGCGCGAAGTTGCTGCCAGACTCCGGAGATTGTCCGCTCCGCCGCCGCGTGAATCAAGGGGCGGCTGAGCGTGGCGACCAGCCCCTTCAGCTCCGTCACCTCGGCCGACCAGTGCAACTCGGTCGTTTCGGCTCCTTGCGCAACCAGTTGCAGCCGGCTCGTGATGCCGACCGTCGCGCCAATTCCGGTTGAATGAATTTGCAGCACGGCCGCCGCCGGGGGCTGGAGTTCGGCGATCTGAATCACCGTTTTCAGCGTGCCGCGCAAAAAAGCAAAGCCCGGCCGCACCACGCAGCGCAGCGTTCGTTCATCGACGCGCTGGGCCGCGCTGACGTCCGGAACCGCCGCCGCCAACAATTCGAGATCGGTGACGACGGCAAACAGCTTCTCCACGCCGAGGGAGAAGACCTCGATGCCAGAGAAGATCAAGGGATCGGTCATCGCGAAGGCCTCGCCGTGCGAGTCGAGAAGAAAAAGCGAGTTGGAACGGAATGATCCATTTGCGCATGCGCCGCGGTTCATGCCCAGCTCAGCCTTTGGTCAGCAGCGGAATCACGCCGTCCCAGGCCGCCGGCGGCGTGCGATTGTGCTGCGCGATGAAGACCGTCAAGAAATCTTTCACGGAATCTTCGGCAGGCACGCGATGGAGCAGTTTCAAGGCGTCGGACCATTGCCGCGCCAAGAGCGCGTCCAAAGCCGCTTCATAATCGGCCAGATTCTGATCGGTCAGATCGGCGGCGTCTTGCTGCGGCGGCAGGAGCTCCGAAACCTCGAGCGCCCGGTCGAGCCCATACGGCTTCACGCGCGCGACGCGGCGGCAGCGGCCCAGCGTGCGCGGCAGCTTGCGGCGGACGTTGCGCGCCGTCGTTTCGTCCAACAAGATCGGCGCGCGGAGAATTTTCGTCATCTCTTCCAACCGCGAGGCCAAATTCACAACCGGGCCGAAGACGGTCACTTTTACCTGATCGGTCGTGCCAATCTTGCCCGCGACGGCGCGGCCGGTCGCCAGTCCGATCCCCATGCGAAAGTCGGCCAGCGGATGCTCCGGCAGCCGCGCGGCGGCCTCGAATTCCGCGCGAATGCCGAGCGCGGCTTGGCAGGCGCGGACCATGGCGTCGTCGCTGTTCAAGGGCCATCCCCAAAAGCCCATCGCGGCGTCCCCTTGAAAATCGCCGACCACGCCGCCGTGATCGAGAATCTGACGGGTCATCACGCCAAGTGCCTTGCTGACGCGCTGCAAGAGGCCGAGCAAATCGCCGGCGGCTTGCTCGCTTTTTAACGAGAAGCCGCGCAAATCGCAAAACAGCACCGAGACTTCCGCCTCGCGCGGCTGCAAGACTTGCTCCGGCTCGCCTTCCGAGAGCGCCTCCAGCACGACCGGCGAGAAAAACTGCCGCAGACTCGCCTGTTGGCGCTCGAGCAGCCGCGCCTCGCGGAGCGAACTCAGCGTGGCGGCGACCAGCTCCGTGAACTTTAGATCGTCGCGCAGGTCCTCCGGATCGGAGGCGGAAGGGGTGACGTTCGCGCCGGCGGCGAACCGGCCGGCGATGTAAATCGCCCAGCCGGCGCAGGCCTCGCCCAAGACCGGGGTGCAAAATGCCCAGTCGGTGTTCTCGACGGCGGTAAAGGCTTGGCTGCGCGGATCGAGCCGTTCGCTCCAGACGTGCAGCACGCTTTCCCGGCGGCGGATCGCCTCGCGAATCAGCGGTTCGCTCGGTTGAAACGGCGCCCCGATCATGAGCCGGCGGTCCCACTGGAGAACGCGGAGCGGCGCCGTCGCGCCGGACTTGTCGGCGGTGACCAAGGCCACTGCCCCGGCGCGCGGGATGCCTGCCAGGAGCATGTTCACCATCCGCGAGAAGAGCTCCGCTTCGTTCGCGGCGCCCGAGATGACCTCAGGCAGCCGGCTCAGGATTTCGATGCGCTCGTCGGCGTTGCGATAGCGGAGCCGCTTGAGATACTGGGGGCTGAAGGTTTGCTCGCGCAGCGGCTGCGGCAAATCGAGCGAGACATTGATCTGATCATCGACCAGCGTGAACGTCGTCTCGCCGATGACGATGTGCTCGCCGATGACCAGCGTGCAGTTCGCGACCGGTTTGCCTTGAAAAAAAATCGCGTTGCGCGCGGTCGGCAGCTGTTCGACGCGCAGCCCCGAATCGAGCCAGGTGAGCTGGGCATGTTGGCGCGAGATCTGCGGATCCCACGGGACCGTCCACGGCCCGGCGGCGCGGCCAATCACCACGGGCTTTCCCACGGCAAACGTCCGCCGCCAGCGTTGATGCGATTCGAGTCCTTGGGCAACGAGATCGGCCATATCGGCGAGGTTTGCTAGTGAGGCGAAATCGGTCGTCGGCGAAACAAGGAGCGCCATCGGCGGCGCGCCGCGGCTCAGCGCTTTTGCGGCGTCAACTCTCCGGGCGCGCCATTGGCCGCCAGGGCCAGCGCTCCTTTGCGCGGGCGCTGGTCGTTGAGAATGCGAATCACGAATCCCCAGAGCAGAGTCAGCACGAACGTCGCCAAGGCCAGCGCCAACATCCCATTGGCTTCGAGCCGGTGTTGCAGCGCGGCCAACGTGGCGCCGATCGCCGTGTCATAACTTTGCTGGACCACGACATACCAGCCGCTATCGACGCCCAGCACTTTGACCGGCGCTTCTTCCGCCAGCCACGGGCGATCAAAGTCCGCCCCCAGCGGATCTTTCGCCAACGGATCGGCGTAGTGGACCTGCCGCTCATGTTCCTCGGGCAGATCCGCGCGGCTGATGCGATAATCTTGAAAGTGGTCGGGCAATTTGTTCCGCGCCTTGAGCACCCGCTCGAACAAAGGGTGCTGCAAGATCAGCCCGCGATTCGGCCCGCGCCGCTCATCGACCAGGACCGCAAATTGTTGTTCGCCGGTTTTCAATTCGATCAATCGACCGACCTCGACCGTCAAGGTGACCACGCCTAGAAAGGTATGGTTGCGCTGGACCGGCGTGGAGATCGCCACGACCCAGTTATTGGTCGCTTGGCTGCGAAACACGGGCGACAAAAAGGTGTCGTTGATGTGGTCGTCGCTGTCGGGCCGCCAGCTTTCCGGCTCGTCCGCCGACATGCCAGTAAAATAGCTCCGCCAGCCGAAGTTCTTGCCAACGGTCTCGTCGTCCGGAGTCCGCGCCAATTGCAAGCCGTGCGCATCGGTGACGAACCAACTCGCCACGGTGATTTGCGGCTCGCGATTCAAATCGTCGAGGTAGCGCTGCAAGGGCTTGAGCGTCGGCGATTTGCGATAGTCGTCGCGCAAATGGGCCAACACCAGCTCATCCTCCTCGGGATTGCTGAGCTGCGAGCGCGCCATCGTCATATCCGGATCGGTCAAGGCCCGCGAGAGATATTCTTGAAACAGCGGATCGTTGGCGACCTTCTCCACTTCGGCATAGCGTTTTTCGACTTCGTTCGCCACTGCTTTGGCGACGAACTCGGCGGCAAACCGATTGCTTTCCAAGGCCCGCTCGGTCAAGGCCGTGTTGGAATCGGCGACGAGGCCGCGGGAGACGCGCCACGCCACCAGCGACATGACGAGCAGCAGCACGGCCGGCCCAATCGCGCCGAGCACGACCAGCGGACGCCGCGCGCGGCGCCGCGTGCGCGCATCGAGCGCGTCGAGAACCGATTGGACATTCGCAAAGCGGGCGGCGGGATTCGCCACCACGCATTGGTCGATGATCTCCGCCAGCATCCGATCGACTCCTGCCACCGCGCGATGCTTGGCTGGCGCGGGCGAACCTTGGATCCAGCGGCGATACCGCGCCAATCGCTCGTTCAAATCGGGCGCATCCTCGAGCAGCGCGACCGACTTCTCTTCGCGGTGCGGCGGCGAACCGGTCAGCATCGCATACAGCAACGCGCCGAGCGCATAGACATCCCAGCGCGCGTCAGGCATCGCCTTCAGATCGGCCTGTTCCGGCGCCATGTAAAACAAGGTGCCCAGCGCCGGCGATTGTTCGTTCGACAAGCGCGATTGACCAAAATCGGCCAGCCGCGGCCGCAGGTCTTGATCGAGCAGCACATTGGCCGGCTTCAGATCGCAGTGCAAAACCCCTTTGCCATGCGCATGGAGCAAGCCGGTCACCACCTCGCGAAACAAGGTGACCGCCTCTTCGGCCGGCAGCGGTCCTTGGTTCTTTAACCGGTCTTCGAGCGAGCCTTGCTCGACGTACTCCATCACATAATACGGGGGCTCGGCATCCCAGCCGACCTCGAGCAATTGCACGACGTAGCGATCGGCCGAAAGAAAGGCGAGCTTTTCGACCTCGCGCGACAAGAGCGACCAATCGAGGCCGCCACGATGCGCGTAGAATTTGATCGCCACTTGGCGGCCCGTATTCCGGTCGAGCGCCACCCAGACCTCGCCGAACGCGCCAGCGCCGAGAAAACGCCGCGGCTCATAGCCCGGCAGATCGCACGGGGGCTTCGTCCGCCGCAGGCTGAGCTCTTGCGCCCGACGTTGCTCTTCTCCTCCCTGCGGTTGCGTCAGTTCCAGCGACATAGGGTCGGCAATCGACTCCGCGAAAGAAACCAGAAAGATGCGGGGTGTGCGGCGACAGCCAGGCGGCATCGCGCCCGACGGAGCGCGGCCGCCGTTTCTCGCCGGCCGCGCACCTTCTTGTTATAGCCCGCGGCGCGGAGCGACGGCAATCTCGCCGGCCGATCAGGCCGACAGCTTTCGCAACGTTTCGGCCAGCTTTTTGCCCAGCGCCCGCAGGCCCGCCTGCTGCTTGTCGTCCTTGAGCGAGCCGTCCGGGTGGAAGGCTTCATGGGCCTTGGGAATCGCCAATTGGTCGGGCAGGAGCAGGACGCCGATATTGCCTAAAATCGAGCGGAGGTGGACCAGCCCGCGCAAGCCGCCGAGGGCGCCGGGCGAGGCGCTCATGAGGGCCGCCACCTTCCCTGTGAAACCGACCAGCGGCGGCTGATCCGGGCCGGGGCGCGAAACCCAATCGATCGTGTTCTTAAGGAGCGGGGCGATCGAGCTATTGTATTCCGGCGACGAAATCAGCAAGCCTTGATGCTCGGTAAAAATCGTGCGGAGCCGCGGCGCGTTTTCCGGCGGATTTTCTTGCTCGACCTCTTGGTCAAACAGGGGCATCGGAAAGTCGCGCAAGTCAACCACGGTCACTTGCGCGCCGGCTTCGGTCGCGCCGACCGCCGCCCAATGGACCGCCTTCTTGTTGAACGAATCACGCCGCGCGCTGCCGGCGAATGCCAAAATCTTCACAGGGGTGGTCATGTCAAAAGTCTCAAGCCGCGGGTTTGGGTTTCGGGTTGCAACAGCGGTCGTCCAAGCTCATCGCGCCGGAGCCGTTGGCGATGAGAAAAAGCATCGCGCCCATCAAGCCGACGTTTTTCATGAAATCGATCATCATCTGTTGATGCGCCTGCGGATCGGCTTCTTTCCAAAACGCGTGAAAATAATAAGTCGCCAACACCAAGAAAACGAGTAACAGCAACGCCCCGACGCGGGCCTTAAAGCCCAAGATAATCAGCAAGCTGCCGACGATCGTAAACACGATGGCGGCCAACAGGGCGTACGGCGGCCAAGGAACCTGATGCGGAATTACCTGGTCTTTGACCGTCGCATCGAAGTGCACGATCTCGTTGGCCGCCGACATCGCAAAAATGGCGCACAGCAAAATCCGACCGAGCACCGACAGCAGACCGCGGACGACGTAAGGCATGATCGACTCCTTGTTCACCAGACCAGAAGGAAAACCGCCGCAGCCGCGCGGACCGAAGTCTCCGCTCGTCCCCTCGCGCGGAACCGCTCCGCCAGATCGCATTCGCACGGCTGCCGCCGATCATCGTCGCAGATTAGGCCAAATCGAACAACAAGACTTCGCTTGACTCGCGAGCAGATATTGCCAAGCCGGACACGTCACTGAGCGCTGCGCCGTCCCCCGCCTGCAAGGCATTCCCCTCGAGTTCCACCGCGCCGCGGAGGACTTGCAGCCATGCGTGCCGGCCCGCCGCGAACGAGTGCTCGAGCGCGCGGCCCGCCGCTAAATCCGCCAGCCAGACCGTCGCATCTTGATGGATGCGGAGCGATCCCTCGGCGGCCTCGCGCGAGGCCACCCGTTGCCACCGGTTTTCGCGCGCGGCCGGATCGAAGCGCTTTTGCTCATAGCCCGGCTGCAAGCCAGTTTGCTCGGGCAAAAGCCAGATTTGATAGAGGTGGACCGCTTCCTCCGCTGACGGATTGAACTCGCTGTGGCGGATGCCCGAACCGGCGGTCATGCGCTGCAATTCGCCCGCGCGGAGGACTTCGCCATTGCCCAAGCTGTCGCGATGCTGCAATGCGCCGGATAGGACATAGGTGACGATTTCCATGTCTTTATGCGCGTGCATTCCGAAACCCTGGTTGGGATCGACGCGGTCTTCGTTCATCACGCGCAGCGCGCGGAAATGGACGTGCTCAGGATCGTAGTACGACCCGAACGAAAAGGTGTGGTACGTATCCAGCCAACCGTGATTGAGATGGCCCCGGTCAGCGCTTTTGCGCAGGCGAATCATGGCAGAATCCTCGCGACGAACCAACTTTTAAACAACTGTCGGGATTATACCGCAGCCGTCAAATGGCGATTATTTCGCGCGCGAAGCATCGATCAGTTCGGCGGCCCCTTGGACAAGCAATTCTTGGGCGAGCAAATTGCCCAATTTGAGCGCGCCGGCGAGCGAAGCCGGTCCGCTGCGCTCGGCGGAAAGTCGCTGTCGGCCATCGGGGCTCAGGACATTTCCCGACAGATGCAATTCGCCGTCCGCCTCGATTCTTCCATAAGCGCCGATCGGCGCGAGGCAGCCGCCGCGCAGCGCCGCGAGCATGGCGCGCTCGGCCAGGACAGCTTGGCGACTGGCCTCATGGTCAAGCCGGCCCACCGCGGCTCGAATCGCCGGTTCGTCTTCGCGCGTTTCCAAACCGAGCGCGCCTTGGCCGACGGCAGGGAGCAAGAGCGATTTGGGCAGCACCTCGGTGATGGCCGCGGTCAGCAGCAGCCGTTTCAGTCCGGCTTCGGCCAAGACGAGCGCGTCGTAGCTTCCGTCGGCGAGCTTGCGCAGCCGCGTATCGACGTTGCCACGGACGTCGGCCAGTTGCAAATCAGGCCGCGCATGCAGCAAATGCGCCCGCCGGCGGAGGCTGCCCGTGCCGATCAGCGAGTGCAACGGTAATTGCGCAAAGGGAATCTGCTCGCGGCTGACGAGCACGTCGCCGCACGATTCGCGCGGCGGCACGGCCGCCAGCACGAGCCCCGGCACGACGTCGGTGGGCAAGTCCTTCAAACTGTGCACCGCTAGATCGATCCGGCCATCGAGCAAGGCCCGCTGGATTTCTTTGGTAAACACCCCTTGGCCGCCGCCGATTTCGCCGATCGGACCGGCCTGCTGCTGATCTCCGCGGGTGTTGATCGAAACCAACTCGACCTCCACGGCGTACCGCCGCAGTTCCGCGGCGACCCAATCGGCTTGCCAGCGGGCCAGCGGGCTCGCGCGGGTGCCAATGCGAATTTTAAGGAGGTCCGCCATGCCGGCCGTTCGCTCGCGATGGTTTCGGTTCGATCGTTCGTAAGAATATCGTAAGAAATCGGAAGAAGCGGATCGAGCGGAATTTCGCGGCCGAGCAAACCGCCACAAAACGGACCGCGGCTACATCGCCAATCGCGGCGCCGGGCCGCCGGACAAAGGGGTCGTGCGCTGGTGCGGCGGCACGACGACGCCGCAGCTTACGATGAATTGCAATGCTTGATCAACGGTCATTTTCAATTCGACCACTTCGCGCTTTCGCACCGCCACGCTGCGAGCGGCCATCGGCATCGGCGAGCAGGGAACGAGCACCGCCACAATCGGCTCGTTCACCGCCGCGCGAATGTCAAGCAGGCTTTCGCTAGTGACAAATCCAACCGCCCAGACTCCTTTGCACGGATACTCGACCGCGACCACCCGCGTAAACGTCTGCGGCTGTTCATTCAACATAAAATCGGTGACCTGCTTGACCGACGAGTAAATGTTGCGCACCAGCGGCAAGCGGCCTATGCCGCGCTCGGCCAGCCCCCACAAAAAGGCGCCGATTTCAGCCGCCAAAAATTTGCCGACGAGATACGCAATCAGCAAAAAGGCGATCACGAAAACCGGCACCACGAGCTGCGGCTGCAAGTAGTGCACTTGCACGTATTCCTCGTACACCCCGCGACCAGTCTGCGGCAGCGGCTCGCCGTCCAGATCGGCGCGGACCGTGCGGACGATGCTGGCGGGAACGAACTCTCCCGATTCCAGCCGGACGTACGCCGTGCCGTTGAAGACGGCTTGGGTCGCCGTGTCATTCACGCCGGGGAGCGCGTCGCGGACATCGGCGATGCGCCACACGATCGCATTACGAACGCCGTGTTCCACTGGCCGCAGCACATTTTGATTGATCGTCGAGCCGATCCAAACAAAAATCACCACCGTCATGAGCGGCGGCAGCAGCACGCTCAGCCCGCGAAAAACCGTGCTGCGAAAAGGCCGCCGGCGGCGGTGAAGCAACTTGTCGAGCTGAGTTTGCGGATCGGCCATAGCCCCCATTGTGGCCAAATCAAACTATTTGGCAAGCCAGCACCATCGCCAGAGCGAGTCGCCGCGGAGAGAGCGCCGCGAACGTCCGCTGCCCACTCATTCGCGGTCCTGACAGCGCGGAACTGTGAATCGATCCGACTGCTAAGCGCGGATCAGTTTTTGCCACCGGGCAATCAACTTAAGAAAATCCACGAGCGGCAAGCCGTACGGTTGAGCCTGCTCGTCATAAGTGGGCGTCAGGCTCGCTCGCTGCGGAGTGAGCTTCAACACAAACGCATTGCCGCCGATCTGAAATCGCCGTGATTTTCCGCGGAGGATCGCGCGCCCCTCGCGGAGGACGCGCGCGACGGCTTGCGGGTCCTCGGCCAAGTCGCCCTCCAGATAGCGAAGCACCATTAGGCCGCCGGCCGGCGCAGCGGGCCACGCCGCGCGCAGCGCGCCGCGTTCATCGCGGAACAAACGAATGGGCGATTTCATGCGGTTGCTTAATCCAGGGCGGTGCGCTCGATCGCCGGCATCGAGACACGGGTTGAAACAAAATATCAGCGTCGCAGCCAGTTGAAGTTTTCAGCCGACTGCGTCAGCGCCATGCCGCGAAACGGTTTTAGCGGCCTTGCCCGCGCGGCGCGGCGCGATCTTTGCGCGCGCTATAGACAGGAAAGGCCGTGTTGATCATTTTCTCATCGCGCGTCAAATAGCCGTCGATCCGGATTCCCGACTTGGCATGGCCATCGAAGTGGCCATCCGCTTCGACGCGCTGGTTGCGCTCGGCGTCGGCATAGGCTTCTTCAATGGCGCGGGTAATTTCGGCCGTGGTCCAAGAGGCTGGATAAAGGGTCGAAAATTTTTCGCGCACGACGCGGCCGGTCTGCGGATCGATCAGCCGGACCTGGGCTTGGACGACGTCGTCCGGGCCGCCAGGCGAGGTTTGCTTGATCTCGACGCGGCAGCGGAGGTGGTCCACCAGCAGTTCCTTCGGCGCGCTCGGCAAGTGGTGCATTCCGACCAACTCGCCGCGGCGATTTAGGCCGCCATTCAAAATGTGTTCCAGATTGATTTTGACATCGCTCGGCGGACTCTCTGTCTTGGCATCGGAGGTCGCATGGTGCGCGCCGCGGTTCGCCGCTGGGTCGGAGTGCGGAATGCCGTTCTGAAACTCGGCAATCGGCGGAATGGCCGGTTCATGCGCCGGCCCCTTCGAGCAGCCAATGGGAATCAGCAGCAGCGAGCCGGAGAGCAGCGCGCCGCGCAACCTGCCAATCCAGGCTGGCCAGCCCGTTTTTTGACGCGGCGCTGAATTCACAATTTCCTCAAAGAAGACCGCGGCAGAAGACGTCTGTTTCCGCCGACGGCGGCGGCCGGTAGTCAGAATCTCGCCGACAGGCTCGCCGGCGCGATCCACGATTGTAACATGGCACCGCCGCGAATTCGTGCTTGCCATGGGTCGCCGAAACGGAGGCCGCGTGGCTCCGCCTGAACGAGCGACCGGCGAATGCCCAGGATCGATGGCCGCAAAATGGGCGAGAAAGCAGATTTCCCCCGGCCGGCTCGCTGCCGCGCGAATCATTCAGGCCGGTTGCAACGATTCTTCCTGCCGGAGCGCGCAAAGCCGTTCCGGGTCCCCAACGGAAGTCCGTTTTGCGGCAAGAGTTACTGCGTCGCGTTCGAGGCCGGAAACTTGACTCGCCAAATCGCCCAGTTTATCATCGGTGTAGGTCGCCCGAATTGTCTCAGCTTCTCTTCGCAGACTTCTCATGGAACTTAGCCAGATTCTGCAAATCCTGGTTGGACTCTTGGTCATCTTGGCTGGAGTCTGCTGGTTTTTTTCTTGGAAAACCTGGCGCTGGCACACCCTCATGATGGTCGTGCTCAATTTCTTCGCGGCCGCCGGGTTCGCCTATTTGTCGATGCGCGCGTTGAAGACCGACAAGGAATGGCGCAACAAAGTCCGCGAGTTGGAAAACACTTACGCCAAAGAGGAAGCGACCCGCCAAGCATTGCTCGCCGGGGCCGAGAACGCCGACCACGCCAAGGAACTCGGCATTCAGCAACTCAAGGCCGAGATCAATCGCGTCACGCTCGGCCGCGGCCGCGTTTGGCGCAAAGCGAAAGTCGCCGGGACCATGAATGGCGATTTGTCGATCGAACTCGAAGGGACCGACCCGCACGGGCTTGCGCCCAAGTCGGTCGTGCAAGTCTTCGACGACAAGGATCTCGACAAGGGAGGCGAGGACTACGTCGGCTATCTTGGCGAGTTCAAAGTCAAGGGAGTCACCGACAAGCGGATCGATCTTACTCCCTCCACTCCGCCCGGCCCCAAAGACGCGGTGCGGCTCAGCAATGCGACGACCGTTTCCTTGTATGAAATGATGCCGATCGACAACGCGGACGCCTATGTCGACGGGGTCAGCGATGCGATGCGGACGGGCTTGCTTGGCAAGCTGCCTGCCGCGACGCAAGCCGAGTTCGCCAAGAAGGATCGGCCGCTGAACGACTATACTTATTCGTTCGACAACCTGCGCCGTCAATTGATTGAGGTCCGAGCGGCCAGTGACGAAACCTTTCGCGAGATTGGCGCGCTGAAATTGGCGAATACGCAAGCCAACGAGTCGATTGCGGAGGAGAAAGCCGAGAAAACGGCGCTGGCTGCGGATTTGGTCGGTTTTCAACGCGAGTCTGCCGCGATCGGCGCGTATCTGGAAAAGCTCAAGGCGCATGGCGTCGATCTTCAGACCAAGCTCGTGGCGACGTTCCGCGCGAACCAAACAATGGCGGCCGAGATTACCGCCGCCAGCGCGAAGGCGCTCGAACAAATCAATCGGCGCAGCATGGCGCAAGATACGCCTGCCGCCGAATCGAATGCCGCGGCGAACGCTTTCTTAAAGGCGCAATAAGCGCCCGCGCGTGGAATTCGCCCGGCCTGATTGATTGCTGGCCCACCGCAGATCGGCCCCACGGCCGCGGCACACCCCCGAGCGCGCCGGTCTGACTCGCAGAATTGCGCCTGCGCCGTTCTCGTTTCGGTTCGATGGGCATTTGCCGTCGATCGGCAGTTCGCTGCGGTTTTGCTCGATTCACACGCCCCCTTCACATGTTTCTCATAATTTCCTGCTAGCTTATTGAGATTCGCCAGGAAAAGTAAACGGACTACCGACCCCGATCAAACATTTCGGGTCGCGCGGTGGCGGTCCTCGCTTTCGTAATGAGGCGGTCGCTCTCCGGGAGCGGCTGGCCAACTTCTCGCAGCGCGGAACGGTTTCTTGCCAGACGCGCAGCTCCGAGTTTTGCTTGCCGGATGGAATCGGAGGAGATATGAACATGTTAACTTTGACCAAAGACCGCTCCGCGAAGGTTTTCGGAATGGCCAAACAGCACATCCTCGTCGTGGACGACGAAGACGATCTACTGGAACTGATTCGCTACAACCTTTCCAAAGAAGGCTATCGCGTCACTTGCGTCGGCAATGGGGAGGACGCCTTGCGCCTGGCGCGCAAGATCACGCCTGACCTGCTCGTGCTCGATGTGCTGCTGCCGCAAGTGGACGGACTGGAGGTTTGCAAGCAGCTCAAGGCCGATTCGGCGACGCGTCACATTCCAATCATCATGCTCACGGCCAAGACCGAAGAAGCCGACGTCGTGGCCGGGCTGGAACTCGGCGCCGACGACTATGTTACGAAGCCGTTCAGCCCGCGAGTGTTGCTGGCGCGGATCAAGGCGCAGTTTCGCCGGCCCGCCGCCGAGACCGAAGAAGAGCCGCCGCTGCGCATCCACGAGCTCGCCATTCATCCCGGCCGGCACGAAGTGCTCAGTCAAGGCGAGCCCATTTCGCTGACCTTCACCGAGTTTCGGCTATTATATTTTCTCGCTCGCAAGCCGGGCTGGGCCTTTACTCGGAACCAGATCGTCGACGCGGTCAAAGGGGAAGATTATCCGGTCACCGAGCGCTCAGTCGATGTGCAGATTGCCGCGCTCCGCAAAAAACTCGGCGACAGCGGCCGCTACATCGAGACGGTTCGCGGCGTGGGATATCGATTCAAGGAGTGATCGCGCTGCTCATGGGCCTTCGCCGTCAACAGGCTGCCAGTTCCGCTGCGTCCGGTCGCGGATTCCTGTGCAACACGGCACGAGACGGTCGTTTCGCCCGGCTCGGCTGGCTACAATAAGAGACGCGAGCCCGCCCGCCGGCAAGGAGCGTGAAACGGCGCACCGCGCGGGCTTCTCCGTCCCTCGGTTCAGAACTTCGTCCCCTCTTCAGCTCTTGCGCGCATGGGCCCACGCCGGCTGCTCTGGCAGCTTTATCCCGCTTATTTGCTGATCACGCTGGCGGCATTGCTGGCGGTCTGGTGGTTTGCCACGCAAGATCTGGGCGAGTGGTATTTGCAAACCGTGACGGACGAGTTGCATTCGCGCGCGGCGCTGGTGGCGGAGGAGCTGGCCCCGTACTTTCCTGGCGGAGCTGTGCCGAATGAAGCCGCGCTCGCGCAGGCCCGCTCGATTTGCACCAGCATCGCGCAGCTGACAAAAACCCGCGTCACGCTGATCTTGCCCGACGGGCAGGTCGTTGCCGACACGGGCGAGGACATTCATAAGCTCGACAATCATCGCGAGCGGCCGGAGGTGCAAACGGCTTTGACCGGTCAGGTCGGGGTCTCGACTCGGTTCAGCGCCACGCTCAATTTTCGCATGCGCTATTTGGCGTTTCCGCTCGAACGCGACCAGCAAGTGGCGGCGATCGTGCGAGTGGCACTTCCTCTGTCCGCAATCGACAGCGTCCGCCGCTCGATTCAGTGGAAGATTGCGGGGGGCGGACTGGCCGCGGCCCTTTTGGCGGCCGCCGCCAGTTGGCTGTTGACGCGGCGAATCAGCCAGCCGCTGGAGGAAATGCGCCGCGGCGCCGAGCGGTTCGCGCGGGGCGAGCTGGGCTATAAGCTGCCGCTCGCGCCTTCCGAGGAATTGGCCGGGCTGGCCGATGCGCTCAATCAGATGGCGCGGCAACTGGAAGAGCGGATTCGGACCGTCGTCCAGCAGCGCAACGAACGAGACGCGATTCTCTCGAGCATGGCCGAAGGGGTCTTGGCCGTCGATCGCCAAGAGCGCATCATCAGCTTGAACCGGGCCGCCGCCGCCCTGATCGGCGCCACCCTCGAAGATGCCAGCGGCCGCTGTCTGGCCGAAGTCGTCCGCCACGCCGATCTCGTCCGTTTCGTCCGCGAAATCCTCGCCGGCAATGTCACCGAGGCGCAAGAGATCGTGCTCCACCGCGTGCCCGAGCGCGTCTTGCGGATTCAAGGAGCGGCCCTCACGGACGCCGGCGGGCAGAGCCGCGGAGCGGTCGTCGTGCTCAACGACATGACACAATTTCGGCACTTGGAAACCGTCCGGCGCGATTTCGTCGCCAAT
>DASRSE010000192.1:0-15057 GCA_035656655.1 Pirellulales bacterium | reverse complement strand
AAGACACGTTGGACCTTCGCGTGATCGGAGTCGCCCAGCAGTTTGAAGAGCAACTTGGGCCCGATTTGCCACGACAGGCCGAAGCGATCTTTCAGCCAGCCGCACTCGACCTCCGCGCCTCCTGCCGTCAGTTTTTCCCAGTAATAATCGACTTCGTCCTGGCTGTCGCAGTTCACCACAAACGAAACTGCCTCGGTGAACTTGAAGTGCGGACCTCCATTCAGGCCGACGAACTGGAGTCCTTCGAGCTCGAATTGCACGGTCAGGACCGAGCCCTCCGGTCCCGGGCCGCCGCTCGGATTTTGGACCACCTTCGTGATTTTCGAATTCGGAAAAATAGAGGTATAAAACTCCGCCGCCGCCTCGGCGTTTCCATCAAACCATAAAAACGGCGTGATCTTTTGCGCGATCATTCTCAAAATCTCCAGCAGGTCGAAAAAGGAAGACTGGTTCTAGAACGCCTCTCGCAAGGGCTTCGTTCTTTAGTCGAGCGATTCGACGGGAAATCGACAACCGAATCAAGGTTTTCGGAAAAAACTTAATCGCGGCGACTCGATCGGACCGACCGCGGCGACGGGTGCGGAGACAAGCTGCGGTCGAGGATGCGGCGACGCCCGCCATCGTTGCGGCGGCTGCCATCGTTATCGCATCGGCCGGCTCATAGCGCCCGGCGATAGCGCTTCGCGATCCGCCCTTTTGACCCGAGCTGCGAGGGAACGGCCTTTTTCGGAGCCTCGGGCTCGCCGGTGTCGTAGCCACGGCCGTTAGGCTCGCTACTGTTGGGATCGCCTTGCGGCTTTTCCAGTTTGCTGAAGCCTTCGATTTCGTCGCGCTGCAACAGCCGGTTAATCCGCATCTCGATGCGGGTGAGTTCGCCCCCTTCTTCCGAGGTCACGAACGTGAAGGCGATTCCTTCGCGCCCCATTCGGCCGGTGCGGCCAACACGATGGACATAGTCGTCGCAGAACTGCGGGATATCGTAGTTGATAATGTGCGAGATATTGCTGACGTCGATGCCGCGGCCGACCACGTCGGTGGCCACGAGAATTCGGACGGTTCCTTCGCGAAAGCCGGCCATGACCCGGTCGCGGGCCCCTTGCCCCAGGTCGCCATGAATGCAGGCGACATCTTGGAGCCGCTTGGAAAGCCGGTGATGGACCTTGTCCGTGCCGCGCTTTGTGCGGCAGAAAATAATCGCTTGCCGCGGTTGCTCGCGCTCGAGCAGCTTTTCGAGCAGATCGAATTTGCGATCGGCCGTGACCGTGAAATAAAACTGCTCGATTGTTTCGGAGCCAATCTCCTTCGGCGAAAAATTGAGCGATTCGGGATCGCGCATGTAGCGCCGCGCCAATTTTTCGACCGGCGCCGGCACCGTCGCGCTCAGCAACAAAGTCTGCCGCGAAGCGGGACAACGGCGCAAGATCTTTTCGATGTCCGGGCGAAAGCCAATGTCGAGCATCCGATCGGCTTCGTCCAGGACCACAATGCTCAGTTCCGACAAGTTCAACGTGCCGCGGCTAAGATGGTCGAGGATGCGGCCCGGCGTGCCGACGACGATCTCGGCCCCTTTTTTCAGCTTGTCGATTTGGCCCTTGATCGGCTTGCCGCCGTACAGCGGCACGGAATGAATCCGCCGCCCGTGCGATAGCTTCTCCACTTCGCCTTTCACCTGCACCGCCAACTCCCGCGTTGGCACGAGAATCAGCGCCTGCGGCGCGCCCGACTTCCGCTGCGGATGGACCCGTTCCAGGATGGGAATGACAAAGGCGGCCGTTTTGCCGGTGCCCGTGCGAGCTTGACCGAGCACATCGACGCCGGCCAAGGCTCGAGGAATCAGCCCGGCCTGAATCGGCGTCGGTTCGAGATATTCGGCTTTGGCGATCGAGGCCAGCATGACCTCCGACAAGCCCAACGGAGCGAACCCGGCTTCGACGTTCGCCGTAATTTCTTCAGCTTGAGACATCAGAACTATGAACCATCAACACAGCATTTCGCCGCGAGCGAGAGGCGCCGAAATAGGGAAACCGCGGGAAGGAAGGCGCGATTTGCGCCGGCGAATTCAACGGCCCCGCAGATGCCGTTCAGCCATCACCAGAGTTCAGGCTATTCACCCTATCAGGGGAAGGGGCTGCGGTCAACTCAGCTCGACAAATCGCGAGCTTTTTGCCTCTCGCTCGCGGCGTGCTGCGGCCATCGAGCCGCGGCGCCGCGGCGGGTTACTTGACCTCAAGTCCCTTTTTCCAGGCGGACAGCACGTCCGCGGCGTCGGTTTCGTTGACGGATACAAAACCGAACCGCGCCGCCACGGTTTTGCCCCCCGACACGACGACCGTGATCCGCGCCTTGGCATGAATGGACCACGGGCCAGGCCCCCCTTTGTCGCCGCGATAGACGCAGAGCGACGTATTTTCAAACTTGAGCGACTGCTGCGCCCTCGGCAAATAGGCCTCGCTGGCTTTCGCATCGTCGGTTAGCCAGACCGCCACGACCCGCGCCGTTTCGCCCGCGTCCGAGGCTTTCTTGTCCAGGGCTTTCATGAAGCGGGCCATCGGCCGGTCGAAGGCGGCCGCATCGACGAGCAAATAGATCGTCGGTTTGCCCTGGCGGTCCGCCGCCTGATCGGCTTCATGATCGGCGAGCGGCCCGGTCACCGTCTGAACCTTCAACTCAGGAATCTTCGCGCCCACGGCCGGCCCGGACTCGACTTCTG
Organism: Pirellulales bacterium; assembly: GCA_035656655.1. Classification (GTDB taxonomy): domain Bacteria; phylum Planctomycetota; class Planctomycetia; order Pirellulales; family DASRSE01; genus DASRSE01. Next base: position 12,347 of record DASRSE010000192.1, on the reverse strand, counting down.
CCCAGGCCGTCCGCCCCACGGCCAGCGCCAACCACACGAAACAAACACCGCAGAAAGAACGCGCGAACCACCGGGCCATGATCAACCTCCCCAGCGAGAATCGGGACTTGGACCGCGGCACAAGACCGCACCGCACAGCGGAGTTCCGCTGCAATCGCGCCGCTTCGCGATCGCAATTTCGGGCAACGAACTGTGCCGTTCCGCTCACGGTAGCAAGCGGCTCGGTCGCGGTCAAATCGGCGTAAAAACGTCGCGAACCTCGACGTGCGGCGCCGTGTCTCACGGCCGAGAGGCGTGTTCCGCAGCTTTGGCAGAGTTCAGGAGGTGCAGCATGCGACCCGACCCAACTGACGAGCCGTTTTCTACGAGCCGATGAGCAAACGCCGCCGCGGCTTTCCCTCCGAAACACATGTGAAACGCGGAGTCCGCCTCGTGCACGGCGACAAAGAGTTGTCCGAAAGGCTCGGCCGCAACGACCTCTGCCCGTGCGGCAGCGGCCAGCGCCTCAAAAAGTGCTGCTTGAAGTCAGGCCGCTTTTGACGGCGCGCTGCGCGCTCATTATTTGCGCGAATAGCCAGAGATTCGCCGCGGCGAATCTCTGGCTGGCCAAAAACCGAACCCGCGGCTTCAATTCGGAGCCTGCCGGATGCTTCTACAAGCTGTTACGCGTCTGCCGGACTTTCCCAAGCGACCGATCGAGGGCTGCGCGGGTAATAGCAGAATAAGATCAGCGCAATCATCGCGACTCCGATTACGCCAGAGGAAGCAACCCGGCTGAGATTCAGCCCGCCCTCTTCCAAGGGCTTGGTCAAGGTGTCGCCCAGCGTGGCTCCCAAAGGGCGCGTTAAAACATACGCGGCCCAGAACAAGATCGCGGGCGGCATCGCGCGGAAATAGTGCACAGCCGCGATCGACGCCAGCAAGCCGGCAAACAGCAGCGCGCCGCCAACGAAGCCCAATCCACTATCGTCGGCTACGAAATCTCCCAGCGCGGTGCCGAGCGTATTGGAGACGAGGATCGTCGCCCAATAGAAAAACTCATCCGTCCGGCGCGTGATGTTTTCGAAAACGATTCGGCCCGTCCAAAAACGCCACAGCAATAGCATGCCCATGACGCCCGCGAGTTCGACCAAGGACGAATACAAATAGCCAAGTCCGGCCGAGCGGTCGAGAAAGTCCGAGAGCGTGGTGCCGACCGTGGTCGTGGCGACCACCACCGTCCAATAGACAAACGGCCGAAATCGGTCCGTCCGGATCTGCGCGGTCACCGCGACCGCGAAAAACGCGAAGAAGATCAGCGTGCTAACGAGATATCCGAGATTGAGCGTCATTGACAGCGCATCGCCGCCCGTTTCGCCGAGCGTGGTCGCGCAGATCTTTATAACCCAAAACACGAGCGTGACCGCCGGTACCTTGCTCGCGTAGATCGTCGATAGCGACGAATCGGATTCCACGCGCATCATAGACCTCCTCGGAATCGCGGTGACAATTCAGGCCAAAGAACCGTTCCACGGTCAGCCTGCCCGCTTCGTTCCGTTCGCAATGTACCATTTCTAACCGAGGAGAGCCCGCTCCTTGCAAATAAAACAGCTCGCCTTGCACCTCCGCCGCGGCGGCCTGGCGTTTCGGCGGTTGAACCGCGCGGGCCGGCTTGCTACATTGCCGGCTCCGGCTGCATTTCATCGCGCTGGGCGAGCGACCCGCGCGCTTGTGCGGCAAGTTCCTTATCCAGATAATCGGATCGCCATGGCAGGCCCAATCAGTACCATCATCATTCCGGCTCGGCTGGCCTCGACCCGGCTGCCGCGCAAGCTCCTGCTGAGCGAAACGGGCCGGCCGCTGATTCAACACACATACGAGGCGGCGGGCCGCGCGGCGCGTCCGCAAGGCGTGTGCGTCGCGGCTGATCATGAAGAGATTGCCGCGGCGGTGCGCGCCTTCGGCGGCAACGTCACGATGACCAGCCCCGACTGCGCCAGCGGAACCGACCGCTTGGCCGAAGTCGCGCGGCGCATGCCGCACGTCGAGATCTTTGTCAATGTGCAAGGGGATGAACCGGAGTTGGCAGGCACGGCCATCGATCTGGCGGTCGACTTGCTCGAAGCGAACCCAACCGCGGTGATGAGCACGCTGGCGACGCCGATTCGCGCTCTGGGGCCGCTCCGCGATCCAGCCTGCGTCAAGGTGGTCTTCAACGCGGCAGGCGAAGCGCTCTATTTCAGCCGCAGCCCGATTCCTTTTGCGCGTGAGTGGCGCGACGAACTGCTCGCCGCCGAGCCGCCCCATTTTTATCAGCACATTGGCCTCTACGCCTATCGGCGTGAATTCTTGCTCAGCTTGGCTGCGCTGCCGCGCACGCCGCTCGAAAAGCTGGAAAATCTCGAGCAATTGCGGGTGCTGGAGTCTGGCCATGCGATCCGCGTCGGCGTGATCGACGAGCCGACGATCGGGATCGACACTCCGGCCGATTATGCGGCGTTTGTGCAGCGGCAAGCCGCGCGGCGGTAAACTGGCGCGGCGGTGAATCGGCGCGGAGGTGAATCAGCGCGGCGCTCAGTCGCACTCGCGGATTTCATCCATGTCGTTCGGGTGCACGCCTGGCAGATCTTTGGCATAGAACCGCTCAAGGACCGCCGGCAGCTCTTGCGGCCGCCGGACCGCCACAAAGGCGTCGCGCACCAGCGTCGCTTGCGGATGAAGCTTTGAGTACTTGATCCCAAATTTGCGCATCTGCCGGCCGCAGACTTCAGCCCCATAAATCTGCTCCGCCAAGCGGTAATGTTCGGCGATGATTCGCCGCTGCTCGAACAAACTCGGCGGGTCCGGCAAGGGACCGCCTGCCGCCAACACCCGCGCCTGCGAAAAAATCCACGGGTTGCCGATCGCGCCGCGCGCGGCGGTCACGCCGTCCACCCCTGTCTCGTGCAGCATTGCCAAACAGTCGGCGGCGGTGAACAAGTCTCCGCTGCCCAAGATCATCCGGTCGGGATAAAGGGCTTTCAGTTCGCGCAGAAAGGCCCAGCGGCTCGGGCCGATGTAGCGCTGTTCAACGGTCCGCCCATGCACGGTGATGGCCACCGCTCCGCGCTCGAACGCGCCTTCAAAGATCGTGAAAAAGTTGTCGCGGCTGGCGGCACTGTCATCGAGGCCGCGGCGCATTTTGACCGTGACCGGAATGCGCGGCGGCACCGCCGCGCGCACGCGCGCCACAATCTCCAAGGCCACGGCCGGTTGGCTCAGGTGAAATCCGCCGCGGCAGCGACCGAGGACTTTTTTCACCGGGCAACCGAAGTTGATGTCGATCACATCAAAGCCGGCTTCGACAAGGCGCAGCGCCGCCGGGCCAAAATCTTCTGGCACGGCCCCCATCAGTTGGCCCCCAACCGGATGCTCCTCGTCGGTGACCCGCATCCGCTTGCGGTTCTTCTTGGTGTGGCTCATCTCGATCAGAAACTTATCGAGCATCACCTCACAGAGCGTGTACGGCGCGCCGAGCCGCCGCGCAATCACGCGCATCGCCCAATCGGAATAGCCCGACAGAGCCGCTTGCACGACCGGAAACTCGAGCCGCAGGTCGCCCAGCCGCAATTCCTTCAGTTCGGTCGGCAGCGCGGGGGGAGCGAGCGGTGCGCCAGACGGCGGCGAAGCAGACAGCGGCGGATTGAGCAGCGAATGGGTCATGCCTTCGATTTTGAGTGACCGGGCGGCATCCGGTCAATGGCGCGTGGGCGCCGAGTCCGCAGAACTGTCGCCGATTCAGTTGCTCCGCTCGCCGCTCGACTTCTCCGGTTGATAGACGCGCACGTATTTAACGTGCATCGACTGCGGAAACTTGGACTGCGCGTTCGGCGATTTCGGCCAGTTGCCGCCGACCGCAAAATTCATGACGATAAAAAACTTCTGATCGAACGGGGCAGGAAACGGATGCTTGGCGGAATGCCAATCGGTGATCTTGCCATAGTATTTGCCGTCCAGATACCAGCGAATTTCGGTGGCTTCCCACTCGACCGCGTAGACGTGATAGTCTTTGCTGAAATCGCCGGCGGCGATCGTGGTTTGCGCGCCGGTGTGAATGTCACCCTTCTCGCCGCCGTAGTGGCACGTGCCGTAGAGCTTGTCGCAGTTGTTGATCAGTTCCATGATGTCGATCTCGCCGCTCTTGGGCCAGCCGCCATATTTATTGTCCTGTGGCAGCAGCCAAAACGCCGGCCAATTGCCTTGCTGCGCCGCCGGCGCCTTGATGCACGCTTCGATCCGCCCATACCGACAAGCAAACTTCCCCTTCGTGTTCAGCCGCGCGGAAGTGAATTTGTGCCCCCCGTCGTTCTGAATTGCCGTGATGACCAATTCGCCCTTTTCCAGGCGCGCGTTTTTCGGGCTGTCGGTGTAGTATTGCAATTCGTTGTTGCCACCGCCGCGGCCATCGATCTCAAAGTTCCACTTCTGCTTGTCGATCGCCTGATCCTTGCTGAAATCGTCCTCCCAGGCGAGCTTCCAATCGGCATGCAGCGGGGTTTCTCCGCCGGCAGGCTTGGCCGCCCAGGCTGAGACGGGACAGAGCGCAACCAACGCAAGCGTCATCCAGCATCGTCGCATGGCAATTCCTCAAAAGGCAGGAGTTCTGGCGGCAGGAGTTCCGGCGACCCGCGGCCGCGGCGCATCGCGCCGTCGAGACCGCCGACCACGCCCCGTGCTGGCCCATGTTTCGCCGCGCGGAAGGGTCGATGCTCGAATTCTAAGCCAACTTGCCGCCCGAAGCGAGCGGCGGGGCCAACTTTCCGCCGCGACGATTGTCCGCCGAAAACCGGCAGCTTATAGTGGCAGCTCACGCGGCTTGCGAAACGACAAGCGTAGAATTGACGAAAGTCGAATGGTCGAAGGCAGCGCGTCGGACGGCGCGCGGACTCGATCGCGAAAGCGGCGGTTTTTCACCTTACCACCATCTCTCCGAGGGAATTCCAATATGTTACGACCCTGTTGCGTGCGGGCCGCGGTTTTTGCCAGCGTATTGACCTTGGCCAGCGGACTCGCCCTTTCCGTCCGCGCGGCCGAGCCGGCTGCCGCCGCCGAGTGGGTCGACGTGACGAATAATGTCGGCGGAGAAACGTGGGGCGCGTATGGAGTTCATTATCTTACCTGCGTCCCGGGCAGCGCGACCGTGATCGCCGGAGTGAGCGAGCGCGGGCTGTGGGCCTCCACCGACCAAGGGGCGACTTGGAAAAAGCTGGGTGGCAATGAAATCAAGCACCGGCCCAGCCGGATCGTTTTCGATCCGCAGAATCCGCAGGTCTTTTGGGAGAGCGGCTGCTATGGCGACGCCCCTTTCCGAACCGACGATGGCGGCAAGACGTTTCACCGCTTGGGAAAGCTGTCGCATGCCGACGGGATTGCGATCGACTTTACCGATCCGCAGCGGCGAACCTTGCTCCTGGGACTGCATGAACAATCGCAAAGCCTGCAACTTTCCACCGACGGCGGCCAGTCGTGGAAAAAGATCGGCGATCGGCTCCCGGCCGACAGCAATCATAGTTCCGATCCGATCATCCTCGACGCGAAAACCTTTCTCATCAACACGGCCGGTTGGAAGCCCAAAGCCACCAATGGCATCTACCGATCGGAGGACGCAGGCGAAACGTGGACCGCGGTTTCCAAGATCGGACCGGCCGGCCAACCGCTGGTCGCTTCCGACGGCGCCATCTATTGGCAAAAGCTCTACGGTGGCGGGCTATTGAAGAGCGCCGATCGCGGCAAAACGTGGCAGGAGATTTCCAAGGCGGTGCGAACCAATCCGCTCGAGCTGAGCGACAAGCGGCTGGCGGCGCTGGCCGACAAACAATTGCTGATCAGCCGCGATGGCGGCGCGAATTGGACCAAGTTCGGCCCTCCCGCCCCAATCAAGCCGAATGGCCTGGGCTATAGCGAACAAGGCAAATGTTTTTATGTTTGGCAAATGGCCGACAATCTGAAGCGCCCCGCCCAATCGATCGTCCGGTTGGACGTGAAATAAGGGCTCGGCTGGGCGTGAAAAGATCGTCCAGCTAGGGATGCGCGAGGAGGGCGCCCCCTGCCGGCGGGCGCGGACCGTGGTCAGGCCAGCTTCCAGAGCTGCACGTGGCCGGAGATGTCCGACGCCGCGAGCCACCGTTCGTCAGGCGAGAGCGAAATCGCGCTGAGCCAGTCGTAGAACTGGCCGCCGCGCGGCTTGCCCCCTTTGGCGACTTCTTGGCCGTCATGCACTTTCAGGATTTTGAATTGGGTGTCGCGGCCGGCGCTGAACACGAGTTTTCCGTCGCGGCTGAAGGCGAGATCGGTGACGCCGTATTGATGGCCGCCGATTTGGCGGAGCGGCTTGCCGGTCGCCGTTTCCAGCAGGTGAATTTTGCCTTCGCCCCCTTCGCCCCCTTGCCCGCACGCCAGCATCGCGCCGTCCGGCGAAAAGGCGACCGCCCACAATCCTTCGGCCACGAACTTGTTGTATTCATATTGATACTGATAGCTCGGGTTCTTTTCTTTCGGATAGTTGACCGCCAAGATGTCGAGCTTCAGCGCGCCGTCCGCGACGTTGTAGACGCGCAGGCCGGCGGGGTAGTTGTTCCAGTCGCCCCCTTTGCGCCGATATTGCGAGACCAGCGCCGTTTGACCATCGGTCGAGAGCGCCGCGCCGACAATCCAAGCGACTCCCGGACACTTCCAGCGCGACACCTCCTTTTTCGTGGCGAGGTCCCACACGATCGCTTGGCCGCGGTCGTCGCCGCTGATAAAACGCCGGCCGTCGCCGCTAATCGCCAAGGCATTGATCCAATCTTGATGGGCTGAGAGGACGGTCGCCGCGGTTTGATCGGCGACTTTGACGGCGGGCGCATCCAAGATTTCGACTTTCTTCTCTTTCGAGGCGTATCGCGCCCGCTGCTCGCGGCGTTCGCTGTCAAGAATCAACTCGCTCGCGCCGGACGTCGCCGCGGAAAGATCCCAAATTCGAATCGTATGGTCGAGACTAGCCGAAATAAGCGTCTTGCCGTCGGGCGTGGCTGCCAACCTCGTCACGCCATTGGTGTGGCCGACGAGCCGCCGAACAGGGTTCGGCGTTTCAAAGGCGTCCTCCTCCTTTCCCTGATCGTTCTTCACCTTGATGGCAACCGGTTCCTCAGGCAAATCCCAGACAAGGATCGTGCCGTCCTGGTTGGCCGCGGCCACTTGGCGGTGCGAGCCGAGCAGCGCCACTGCCGTCACCCATTGCCCGGTCACGTCGAAGGGGAGCTTCCAAGCGGGCTTAATCTGGTCGGGCTTATAGTCGGGCATGATCGGAATTTCTGCGAGTGAATCGAAACGAAAAGGGGCGGCAACTGGCGCTTGGAAACGATGGGGCAACCACAGTCGTCAGGCGAGCAATTCGTCGACGACCTTCGATCCGAACGGAGCAATGGGAATTGGCCGCGAGCCAGCCAGATGCTCGGTTTTCGGATCGATGCCCAAGGCGCGATAGATCGTGGCGAAGAAATCGCCTTCCGTCACTTGGTTAGACTTCACATCCTTGCCATCGACATCGGTTTCGCCGTAGACGAGGCCCCCTTTCAGGCCGCAACCGGCCAGCGCCGTGCTCCAGGCGCGCACGTAATGATCGCGGCCGGCGCGATTGTTGATCTGTGGCGTGCGGCCGATCTCGCCCATCCAGACGACGAGCGTGCTGGCGAGCAAACCGCGTTCGTGCAGATCGGTCAGCAAGGCGGCCCAGGCCTGGTCCATGGGCGGGACGAGCCCCTTGTGACCGGTAAAGTTGTCGGCGTGCGTGTCATAGCCGCTATGGCCGACCTCGACAAAGGGAACCCCCGCTTCGACCAATTGCCGCGCGAGCAAGCAATTGCGGCCGAAGCCGCTATCGCCGTAGCGCTCGCCATATTTCTTCCATTGCTCGTCGATTTTGAACGTGTCAAGCGCGGATTGCAGCCGCCGCGCGCTGGCATACGCTTCGCGATGCATCTTCGACGTTTCGGCTTGTTCGCGAATCGCATATTGGTCTTCGAGAAAGCTGCGCAAGGCGTTGCGGCGCGCTTCTTGCTCCGGCGGCAGCGACCCGCGCGCAAAGGGGGGCAAAGAGCCGTCGTGCCCCAGCGCGAACGGCTGATATTGCGGGCCGAGAAAACCCGACCCCGCGTCGCCGTTCGACGAAATCTTGATAAAGTTCGGCAAGGCCGCCCCCGGCGTGCCGCAGTATTTGGCGATTACGGCGCCCAGCTCAGGAAAGCGGACATTGGCCGCCTGCGCATAACCGGTATGCATCAGATGGATGCCTTGGGGATGGTCGATTTGTGAGGTCCGCATCGAGCGAATCACGGTGATCTTGTCCATTTGCTGCGCCATGCACGGCATCAACTCGCAGATCCGCGTGCCGGCGACGTTCGTTGAGATCTCGCGAAACGGACCGCCGGTCGGCCGGCCGACCTTCATATCGAACGTCTCGAATTGGCTCGCGCCGCCATTGAGCCAAATCAAGATGCAGCGCTTTTGCTGTTGGCGGACGGCTTCCGCCCGGGCCGCGGACGAAAACAAGTCGCCGAGATTCAGCACCGTGCCGCCTCCCGCCGCCGCCAACGAGCCCTTGAGAAGCGCGCGGCGCGAGAGATGTTCCAAGGGAATGCAGCGTGCGTTCATCGGTTCCATTCCTGTCTGCGGTGAGTGTCCGTGGTTAAAGCGCCAAACAAGCGGCGGGAGCCGTCTTCGCGCTACTAGTGGTTAAATCGAAATTCGCTGCACGTCAGGAGGGTCCAAACGGCTTCGCGAACCGCCTCGGGCAGTTTCTGCGGGTCCTTGACCGTCAATTGCTCGGCAAAGCGGCTCCGCTCCTCGGTGCTGGGTCGGCGGCTGAGGGTCGCCAAGAACAAACGCTCGATCCGCGCGTCGAGCGGTTCGTCGGCTTTGGTCAGCGACTCGAGAAACGAGCCTTTGTCTTGGACCATCAGCCGGTTCAACTCGCCGTTGTCGAGATAGAGTTGTTCTTGCAGACCTCCTTGAAAGTCGCCGACGCCGTTGTTCGGTTCGCCGAAAAAGTTGCGGACATAGTCCCAGGTGACGCCGTGAAATCGACCCCCTTCGATTTTCTTGCCGCTGGCCGCAGCCCACGCGTCGTAGCCGGCGGCTCGGCGCCACGATTCCAGCAGTTCTTCGGCAGACAGCGGGCGGACGCGGGCGCGCTGAAACCAGCGCGGCTGAGCCTCGGTCGTCGCCCCCGCCATCGTGAGCTGATACGTGTCGCTGCTGACCAGCTCACGGATGAGCCATTTCAAATCATAATGATGGCTGACAAACTCGCTCGCTAGCCGATCAAGGAGGGCCGGGTGGCTCGGCGGATTTGACTCGCTCATGTTATCGACCGGGTGGACGAGCCCGCGGCCCAGATACTGCGACCAGACGCGATTCACCGCCGCCCGCGCAAACAAGCGATTGTCGGTCGTGATCCACTCGGCCAATTTGTCCTTCCGCGAAAACTTGGGGGGCCGCGGCGGCTCGCCCTCCTTGGGACGCTTTTCGTCTTTAAACTCCGCGGCCAGGTCGGGCTCTTCGAGCACCGCCCCGGCGAGAAACTTGGGCTTCACCGGCACGCCCTCTTTCCCCGCTTTTGCTTCGGACGCTTTGCCGGTGAATTTCACCTCGCCCGTATTCATCTCGGCCACGAAGACTTTGTCGAGCTTGTCCGCTTGGCCCGCTTTTACGCGGACGAGCCGCGCGAAAAAGGCGGCCAAGCCATAAAAGTCGTTTTGCTTCCACGGCTCGTACGGATGGTCGTGACAACGCGCGCATTGCAACTGCACGCCGAGAAACGTAGCGCTCACCGCGACGGCCGCATCCTCCGGATGGCGATCATACTGCAACAAATAGAGCGGGGCCCCCTGCTCGGCCGAATTCCCCTCCGCTTTTAGCATGGCTCGGGCCAGCGCGTCATACGGCAAGTTTTGCTCGAAGGCCTGTTGCAGCCAGCGATCAAAGCCCTCGCGCTTGTTCGAATCTTCGCCCGGCGGATTGCGCCCGAAAAAAACGAGGTCCCAGACATCGGCCTGATGGATCGCATAGCGCGGAGAAGCGAGCAGCCGGTCAATCAGCTTGGCGCGCTTGTGCGGGTCCGCGTCGTCGAGAAAGGCTTTCGCTTCGTCCGCCGTCGGGATGATCCCCGTCAGGTCGAGCGAGACGCGGCGCAAAAACGTGGAATCGTCGGCCGGCGCAGGGAGAGCGATTTTCTCGCGGCTCCACACTTGCCGGATTTCGGCGTCAATTGCGCCGCGGAGTTCGTCCGCCGCCGAGGCCGACGAGCTCCGCGAACCCGCCACGGGGCCAGAGCACGCCAGCACACACGCCGAGACCAACGCCAGCCGCCATTTTGCCATGGTCTGTTCCTTGAGACGCAAGACAACGCTGGTAAACGCCCGGCCTGAGTCTACCCGGCCGGCCGGCGCTGGTCAAATTTCGTCGCCAGTCAAATTCCATCGTCTTCCATCGTCGGCGGGCGCGGCGAGCGATGGTTCGCCCGGTGGCACGCTTGGCGCGGCGACGACCATCACTTCTTGGGATTCGGCGAATCCCCCTCATCCTTCGGGGGCAATTCCTCGTCCTTGCTGGTCACCATTTCGAGTGTCGATCGCTTCAGATTATCGCCCTTCTTCGTCGTAAGTGTTTTCGGGCGCGGGCCTCGGGAGACGTGGGTCTTCGGATCGACGGTTTTCCCGTATCGTGGCTGACATTATTGTTCGTATCATCGAGCGTATTGCCGTCTTGCGCATCGTCGCGATCGCCGGACGAAACGCTTTCATTGAGCGGCCAATACGACATCAGCCCTTGGAGCAAGGTTCCATCCGCGATGGCGCTGACGCGGCTAAGCTGGTCATCGCCGGGCGAGTGGTAGAGATAGCTGACATTCCGACCGTTCGGATAGACGCAGCCGTCGCGGCGGATCGTGTTGGCCGAGCCGTCGGCGTAGTCATATCCGATCGTGCCGCTGACCGACATGGCGACCCCTAGCCGTGTGCCTGCGTTTCGTCCCTGGACTGCTGGAAGTCATTATATGCGCAGGAGACCTGGGTCACAATAATCCCGCTCGTCGGCGCGTTGTAGGTCTTGACTGTCGTCGTCAAGCCCCGCACATCGTAGGCGGTTTCTATTGGCAAAATCACGAGGTCCACGCCGCTCGGGACCGTAGTCACAGCGTCCGTCGGCCCAATTTGTCGTAAGAATCGGCATGACCGTGCCGTTTTGATCGGTAATTTCGATGCCTTGGTCTTGGCGATTGTATTTCCTGACGATGGTTCCGGCGTCCGGATACGTCTCGACATGGAGCCGGAAAACCATCTCGGGAACCGTTTCACGATTAAATATTGGGGAACGGGCTTAATATCCGAGTACCGAAACATTCGCGTTCATGCACATATCAAGTATTCGGGAATCGTGGCAAGATATACGGCCAGAATGAATATCAATAATCCGCAATCTGGGCATTTTCAGAATCATAACGATTGAATCGTTATCGAATAGTGATTCGTCAATTCCCAACCATTGAATTGACGTGGTGCGAAAGCATTCTAGTCCACGACAAGTCAATCCAGTCGCAACGAGATCCAACGCATCGAGCGGCAAATCGCATAATACAGGTGCGCTCAAATCCGTAACTGCGGTGTTGACCAATCGCAACGCGGTCACATTGCGAGTTCCGATCAATTGTCGAAACGCTGAATCGTCGATCTGCTTAGACTCTAGAACGATCCCGATTGGACGATCTTGCTGTCGAGGGTCACCCAAAAGGATGGCCAACTCCTGAGCATTACTCGCGTGAAGCCATTGGCGAGAATCATCGCCAAAGGTAGTCGTTGGTGAATCGCCATGCCTTCGTTGGCTATTACATTGTGGACTCAATTTGCGCGCATTCAACCAAAGAATCGTTAAAGTTGCTAATATTATCAAGGCGGCAATCATCCGCAAGCGTGTCATTGTTATCTCCTTCCCCGACTCGTAAAAATAGACCCTCAAAACATATGGATCAGGTTTTGGGGAGCATTCCAGAGGCGTTCATTGCTGACAGACTGCCAGCTATATTTTTCCGCGTAGGAATCGCTGCTAGCATCTCCCACCGCGATTTTATTTCAAGGGATTAGCATAATTCATGGACACTTGTCAGCCTTGGTTAACTTGAGAAGACCGGCCCAGTCGGCGTCTTTGACCGGAGATCCGAAGGACTGATCTGGATACCAGTTGATTGTCACATTGTTTATCGAAACTTCGAGCTTTTGGCAATATGAGAAATTGCTCAAAATGCCGGTAGTCTTCGATTTGTCCGCATCACACAGACAGACAATCAGCACGGCATA
>DASRSE010000191.1:0-8864 GCA_035656655.1 Pirellulales bacterium | reverse complement strand
GGGGCAAGATAATCGATACGGCGGCCACGAAAAACCCGAAATTAATTCGACGCTGGTCGCCGAGCGCGGTCCCAATCGCGAAAAAGTCTCCGTGGCAGATTTTTTTCAGGCGCGGAATAACAAACACCTGAAAACGGCCGCGGCGGGCGCGGCTCATGCCGATCCGGCCGAACATCAGTCCCAGGACGATCCCAAACAGCATGCCGAGCCCGTTCGCCTCATATTCCGCGTCTTGGATTCTCTTTTTCGTCAGGCTCTCCCACAGACCTAGCACCACGAGAATACCGAGCGCCTTGCCCGCCGCCGACAAGCACCCCCAGGAGAGATAGAACCACGAACAGGCTCGGCCGCGAGCCCGGTTCGGATCGGTCCTTCGCAGCCAGAGAGTCGTGCCTAGGCTGGAAAAAATCGTATATAAAAACGGCAGCCACGCGCTGAGGGTCGTGTCGCCCGTCACGATATACAACAGCAATGCGGCGATGAAGAGCAGGATCGTCACAGAGCACGCGTGGAAAAGGCTCGCCGGGCCGGCACGAATTGCCGCTCGGAATGTTTTATCGGCGCGAAAGGATACGACCCGGACAGCCTACACCAAGCCGGGAATGGGCGTCCAGCCCGTCAGCGCTTGCACCAGATCGGTGGGCAATCCGCGCGTCGTTCGCACCGTTCCCAGATCGAATAAGGTGTGCATGATCGTGCCGAGCAGATGCGAGATGCCCAAGGGCTCCGTCGCCGGTTCTCCGCCGTTGCGGGTCGATTGGCCGATCACCTGGCCGGTCGGCAGTCCGCCGCCGCTCAGCAGCAGCGGCGTGAGATTGCCCCAATGATCGCGGCCGCCGTTTTTATTGACGCTGGGGGTGCGGCCCATTTCGCCGGAAACGACGAGCAGGATTTTCTCGCTGAGCCCGCGCGCGGCGCAGTCTTCGATGAACGCGGAAACGGCATGATCCAGGGGCAGGCCCGTGTAGGTCATCCCCTCTTCGCAACCGCAATTGTTCTCGTCGGCGTGCATGTCCCAGACGAAGTTCGTCGTGACGGTGACAAAGCCGCAGCCTTGCTCGCACAGGCGCCGCGCGAGGAGCAGCAGCTTGCCCAGCGTTTTCGCGTTGTCGACATAGTGATTGTAGTTGTGCCACTTGCGGCTGATCTGGTCGGGCGCGACCAAGGGGGCCGTGTCGTAGCGCGCGATCGTCTTGGGATCTTCGCGCGACAGGTCAAACGCCTTGGCGACTCCGCCGACGATGGTTTGAAACGCCTGATCTTGAAAATGGCTGACGCTTTCGCCGGCCGTGTCCCGCGCGCGCTGCGCCCGATCAAGTTCTCCCAAGAGCTCGCGGCGATCGTCCAGCCGATCGCGGCCAAGCGTGAGTTGCATGTCTTTTTGCAAGTCGCCGCCGCCCCCCGGAGTGAACGGCGCATAGGCCGAACCGAGGGAACCGGTCGCGCCGAACTTGCCAAAACCTTCTTGCGCCGCGCCTGTGGTCGGGTCGACCGCGCGCGGAAAAATCGCCGCGTTGGTCGGCATTCCGCTAGCGGGGCGGTTCGTGCCTGCCAGCCGCGCGTAGAGCGAGCCGAGATTCGCGCCGAGCGACTCCTTGCAGACGATCGGCTTGATGTCGTGGTTGCCGTTGCCCGACTGATACGACCGCACGACGCTCAGCTTGTCGGCCAGGGCGGCGAGCCGTTTGAAGGTTGCGCCGAAGGTCACGCCGGAAAGCTTGGTCGCCGTTTCGCCGGTTGTGCTGTGGATGCCGGTCGGAGCGTTCATTTTCGGATCGAACGTCTCAAACTGACTCGGGCCGCCTTGCAAGAACAAGAACACGACCGATTTGTCTTTGACAAAGGCCGGGCGGTCCTCGGCGGCGGCGGCTTGCCACGAGAGCAACTGAGGCAAGGTCAGGCCGCCGAGCCCCAATCCGCCGATCCGCAAGAAATCGCGCCGACCCAACCGACCGTGACGATCGAAAAACGTGAGCATGGCAAGGTTCCTCTCCAGGACGAAAGAAACAACGCTCAACAGGCGGGGAGTTCGTTTGGCAGTCTGTTGAAGACTTCAATACGCTGCTAGGTATAGCACGGCCGGCGGCAAACCACAACTATTTTCAGCCGCACCCGCGAGGCATGAGGCGCAAAAAAAACTCCGCCCCTCAGCAAGCCGAGAAGCGGAGTTCGGAGGACAGAACGCGGTTTAGTTTGTGGAGGAAGGCCGTTTGGTGCGCGGGCCCGCCTTTTCGGTCGCTTTCGTCGGATTCGCTCCCGGCGGACCGATCAGCATCTTGTCGACGTCGAGCGTTCCGGCCGGTCCTTTCGGCATGTGCCCCTTGCCCGCGGCGCCAGCGCCAGGCACAAGCGGGTTGCCCGCGACCGGAGCCCCGAGCGGCGAAGCGGCCGGCGCGCCGGTCTGTTCGTCGAGCGAGGCGATAATCGGCGCATCGAGGGTCTCGGAGCGCGTTTCCGATTGCTTCTTCACCTGGTCGAAGAAGATCATCTCGCACGGGGGATTCGTCTTGCCGACCGCGCTGGCGGTTTGCTCGCCGCCGCGGAAGTCGAGCAGGACGGCTTTCGGATCAAAGGTGAAGTTTTCCAGGTTCATCGTGCCGCCAAGCGGGTTTTGCACCTCGATCGGCTCTTTCAACGTGAAGAGGGCCTCTTCGCCGCGCGAAATCTTGAACTCCTTATGGACCTCGACCCCTTCTTTGTTGTCAAACGTCCAGCAGACAACGGTCGCGATCGGCTCCTTGGTCGCTTTGTCCCATTCGACGCTCTTGGCCAGAATCTGTTGATCGCGCGGAATCGATATCGCCTCGGACCATTCGCTCCACGGGGCGAGCAAGTGTTGCTCTGTCGCCAGCGCGTCGGCCTCCAGCAGCTTGCCCGGCAATTGGTAGTTCGGGTTGTAAACGATCAATTGCACCCGGTATTGATACGACTTTTGCGGTTCGACCGTGTAATCCCAAAAGCGAAAGAGCTTAAAGGGGACCGTTTTCACGGCGTTGGCGACGGGAGTCAGCGTTTTGTGCGTGGTGGGACCATTCAAGAAATCATCCGGCGTCTTTTGGGTCGGGGCGGCTTCGGCCGGGGCGTCGTCCGATTTCAGATTCGCGATCGCCGGGTGGCTGACTTGATCGCTCCACTTTCGCAAGAGCAGCGGCGGCAAGGGGAACGTCAGCCGCGAATCGTGATACTCTTTGGGAGCCGGATCTTGATTCGCTTGAGAAGAGCTGCCCCAGCTATTCTTGTCCAGCCAAATCGACCGCAAATCGAGCGGCGTTTCCGGACCAAATTTGCCGTCGGGAAGGACCTCGCGGCGCTGCACGGAATAGAGATAATACTGCGGACGCATGTGGTCGACCCCCGTCGTCTCGCCTCCGGCCGTGACTTTTTCCGAATCGGGCTTAAGCGCCTCCTCGAACCGCGCGTCGTATTCCTTTTGTTGCTCGGCGGTTGGCACGATGCCGGTCAACATGATGAAATGGCGCGCCTGGGCAATAGTGTTCCCTTGATGGGCGACCGGCGGAGGAACCGGCGCGGTGCGCTCCGTGCCGCCGAGCAGCGGATTCGCGGCGGCCTTGGGCGGAGCGGCTTCTTTCGGCGCCGGGGCCGGGGCGGGCGTCCCTGATCCCTTGAGCGCAAAAGCGCCGCGGCCGGCGAAGCCTTGCAAATCGCGGAGGGCCAAAATGGTCGGCGCGCCGCGCTTCGGCAGATCCTCGCGAACCGGCGGCAAAAATGCCGCGGTCAGCTTCGCCGCGCTGGCGAATTGTTCGCCGACCTCTTTCGTCGGCACCTGTACCGCCGCGAGATTGATCGGATGGGTCACCGGCGGAGGCAAATTGCCGTCGTCGATGTGCTTGCTCGCCTCATGCGCCAGCGCGACCAAACGCTCCGGCGCTTTGTCCGCCGGCAATGTTTCGCGGCGGAACGCGGCAACCACAATCAACAGCATCAGCCCGACCGCCACGCCCAGCCCGACCTTCTCGCCGTTCTCGAGAAAGAATTGCTTGATGGTGTCGCCACTCAAGTTGAACTTGGGTTTTTTCATTTCGGTTTCCTTCCCTTTCGATCGGGCTGAAAGGGCTAAGTGAAGCGGCGGTGATGGTCAAATTGAAGTGAACCGGACTCGAGCTGCGCCGCAGGGCGATTTTGGTGGTTGCGGTTTCGCTAATTGTTCGAAGGCTAAGTTACTTGGCCGGATTCGTCGCCGGAGGAACAGGCTCCGGAGTCGTCGTCGCCGGCGCAGGGATTGCGCCAGGGGCCGGCGCAGTGGGCGTGCTCGGCGCGGGTGTCGCCACGGGCGGCGTTGTCGTGGCTGGCGTGCCAGTTGCCGGCAGGGTGCCAGTTGCCGGCAGGGTGCCAGTCGCCGGCGGAGTTCCGGCTGCCGGCGTTTTCGTGGCGTCCGGGGTTGTTGCGTCGGGCGCGGTTCCATTAAGCTCGGGTTTCGCAGCGTCCGGTTTCGCAGCCTCGGGTTTTGTGGCGTCGGGTTTCGCAGCGTCCGGGGCCGCCGCGGCCTCCACTGGCACGTCCGTCTTCAATGCTGCTTCATCCGGCGGATTGTAGAGATAGACGACGCCGCGAATCTCGACCGGCATGGCGTACAGACCGAACTGCGGTTTTTCGCCGCTCGGTTCCGCCGAGCCTTTGCCCCCCCCTTGATTCAGCCGCACCTCGCGAACCTCCACCGGCAAGACAGAATTGTGCAAATAGACGAGCAACTCGTTGATCGAGCGCTGATCCATGAGCAGCTTCAGGTGGAATGGCATCAGCCGATACTGCACGAAATACTTTTTCTCGGGGGTCGGCGGATTTTGATAGTCGGCAGCCGAGAGCGGCTTGCCATCGTCGGTCACGTACCGCCCGTTCAACAGCGCCTCATCCGCGGCGTTATCGGGGTTCGTGCTGACCGCCGCAGCCGGAGCCGGGGCCGGCAGCGGTTTGGCTCCCGGCGACTCGCCTGGCGCAGCCGGCGGGAGCGGCGCGGTCCCCTTCGTGATGCGGCTTTCGCCCAGGCCGCCCGGCGACGACTCGACCGCGGGGGCGCCGATTTCGAGCGATTGAACGACCCACAGCCGCGCATCGTGCCGACCCTTGGAAACTGCATTCAAGCGAGCCAAGATATCGCAGAAATTCTTCAGCACCCAAAGATCTTCTTGGGCCAGCAAGACGCGGAGGGTCGAGGGGGTTTCGCTCCACTCGAACCGGCTTTGAATGCGGCGCTGATCTTGCCATTCGACGCGGTATTCGCGCTTGGGCTTGGTCGCATCGGCGGCCGGCAGCGGATTGAGCCGGCTGCTCAAGGCGCCGCGACCGGGGCGGCTTTCTTCGGCCCCTTGTTCTTTGTACCACTGCGCATCGAGCGATTCGACCAGCTTCGGCAATTGCTCGCGGATGTACTTCACGCGAAACTGATCGCGCAAATCTTGCGGGATTTCATCCTTGATCGGCTTGGTGAGATTCTGATCCGGCAAGGCTTTGACCGCGTCCAAAAATTCTTGGGTCAACCCGGTCGTGGGCCAAACGAAAATGTGCGTTTTCTGAAAGTTGTAGAGCGCTTCCCATGATTGCCGCACCGCCTTGGCGGCCGCCACGATGGCCTCATTGCAGGCCTCAATGCTTCTATCGTTGGGATGATTGGGCATGCTCGCGCGATTTTTTCCGGTTGACTGCGCGGCGTCGATCGAGCTGCGGCCGCTGGCGTACGCGGTGGCGAGGCTCTTGGTGCTCAGGAACCAGCAGACAAGGCCGATGACGACGACGAGCCCCGTCCCGCCCCAGAACAAATAGGCGGCGTTGGCCTTGAGGGCGTCGGCCGCGCTGCCGCTGACTTTTACTTTCGCTTTTGCTTTTGCCATCGCTTATTCTCCTCCGTTTTTCGCCGGCTGACCGGCCGCGGCCGTGGCGTTTTCTTGGGCTTTCTTTTTGTCTTCTTGGCGCTGCGCGTAAGGGGTTTCTTTCCAGCAGAATTGCAGCGTGAAATCGAACTGATCAATCTTCCGCTCCGTTATCGGCGTGGTGCGCCCAATGGCTCCCCCAATCGCGCCGCCACGCGGCTCGCGCGCTTCCGCTTGGACATCCTCGGGGTGCGTAACACTGACCGTCTTGCCGCTTCCGAGCGTCACCGGAAAACCAATGCCCAGGTCCTTCAGCTTGAGGCTCGTTTCGACGACTTTGCCATTCACGAATTGCGGAATCGTGACCGTTTTGTTTTCGATCGCCTTGACTAGCGTCGTGCGCACATACTGCAAACCGAAATTGCGCTCGTCCTTGTTGTGATAGTGATGCGCCTTGATCTCGATGACCCAGCCTGGACCTTTCGGACCTTCTTCGCCCGCAGGAGTTTCCGCCGTCGCGCCGGGCGCAGGAGTCGCCGGCGCGGCGGCCGTTCCCGCCGGCGCCGGAGCCGGAGTCGGCGCGGCGCCATCCGGCGCGGCCGGGGTCGCATTGGCGGGCGCCTTGCCGCTGATGATCTTTTGCTGGTTTTCCCATTCCGGCTTGATCCCCGCGAACCAATCCTCGAGCTTCTCGAAGTATTGGCAATCGAGCGAGTCGACGAAGATCACATCGCGCTGGGTCAGGTCGGCCGGCGGTTCCGCTTTTGGATCGGCCGCCTTGGTCGCGGCTTGGGGGAGACACTGATTGACCGCCTTGAACATCTCCAGCCAGACCGCGCGCTTCCGCGCGGGGTTGATCAGGTCTTTGCCCAGATCGTCGATCCGCTTGAATTCCTCTTCTTTGGCAGTCTGCTTCGCCTGCATATCTTGGCCTTTGCTATCGACGCTTTTGATTTCGGTGATGGCATTGGCAAATTTCTTCGGCAGCACCGAATCGAGCGCGCGGAAGTAACCAAAGAAGCTGATTCCGCAGCCGAACAGCAGGATCGCGGCGGCGGCGATGGCCCACGGTTTTTTCGCGCGGATCAGACGTTCTTGCAAAATTTCGCGGGGCAAGAGATTGGTGTTCAGCTTGGCATCGCCCAGAGCCTGGACGCACAGCCCGTAGCAGACGCCATAGGCCAGCAAGTTGTCGCGAAAAGCGGGGGCGGCCACGACGGTCGGCCCTGCGAGCGTTTTGAACGACTCGACGCCGACGACTTTGTATTCGAGGCTTTTGGCCAGAAAGGTTTGCAGCCCTTCGAGCTTGAGCGTGTTGCCCATGGCCAGCACGCACTTGATCTCGGCTTCTTTTTCCAAGCTCGAAAAAAAGCTCAGCGAGCGGTGGACCTCGGTCACCAGGTCGTTGAAGACGCTCTTCATCGCCTGATAGAGCGAGCGGCGATCTTCCGCCTTGGCGGCGTTGCGTTTCAGGTGCTCGGCTTTGGCAAACGTCAGCTTCATCTCCTTGGTCAACGCCCGAGTGAAGTGGTTGCCGCCCAGGGGAACGCTCCGCTGCCACATCCGTCCGCCATTGGTGACCACCAGATCGGTCGTGTCGGTCCCCATCGAGAGAACGACCACCCACAGGTTGCCGTTCATTTCCGCGGGGGCTAAAACCTGCGAGATTTGATCGAAGTTGACGAAGTTATAAATCGCGACCGGCGACAACTGCACGATGTCGACTTCGATGCCAGCGTCTTGAAACGGCTTCAGGGCTTTGAACACCTGATCGCGCTTCATGGCGAACAGACCGACTTCCGTGTCGAGGACGATCCCTTCGGTCTCGACACCGCCGGGCATCTGCTGATAGTCCCAGATGACATCTTCGAGCGCAAAAGGAATCTGCTGCTTCGCTTCGTACTTAACCAGGTCCGGAACCTTTTTGGCTTCGACCGGCGGAATCTTGATGTACCGCGCGAGCCCGCTCTGCCCCGGCACGGAGACGGCGACCTTGTCTCCCTTGACGTTGTTCCGCGAGAGAAACGTCTTGAGGGCGTCGGCGACCAGTGTCACCGGGTCGGCGTCGGGTTGGCTGAGAATCTGCGGATATTCGATGAAGTCAAAGGCATCCGCGGTCAGCTTGCCATCTTGCTCGTGCGGCGAACAGCGCAAGGCCTTGAGCGCCGACTGGCCGATATCGATCCCCCATACGGCGTCACTGGTGGGCATGCGCAAAACTCCTCGAATTTTTTGATTCCGAAGCCCGCCGGCGGAAGAAAAGACAAACGCCGCAAAACGTGGGGTCGTTCGGACCTTGGCTGAATGAAAGCTCAAAAGCGGCCCACGGAACCGTCGCCGCTCCTTAAAATCCCTATCACCTAATTTATCGACCGGCAGGGACAAAAGTCAACGAAACTCCGCGTCCCAAGGACCGAATCGGGCAAGTTTTACGATCCGGCGCCGGCTCCGCCGCGCCGTTTCGGCGGGGGGTAGCGACGAGGGGCCCATTTTTGCCTCCGCCCGCTGATTGGCACGCGCCGGAAGCGCCGCTCTTCGCACGTTGACTAGCGCGGGTTGTGCACACTAGGCTGATACCTTATTCCGCTTTTTTATGAACTCGGCTGCCGTCAGAATCCCTCATGAAGTTTGAAGAACTGCTCGTCCTGCTTCCCTGTCATAGCTTCGAGGATTTTCCCATCCACAATGAGGGAGACGAGGCGGAAGGGCTGTTGGCCGCCTGGTCTGGCATGTGGCATCCGGCATTTCTGGCGGCGGCGAGCAAGATCCCTTCGTATTGCCGCGCCGATTCGCCTCCGGAAGCCTTGGCCAATCGCCTGCTCGTAGTCCCCTCCGCTTCAGCTAAGGAATTGCCGATCGGGTTTTCCGCGCGGGCCAAAGAGGCGGGCGCCTGTCTGGTCCGGAAATTCACCAAGCGGGCCGAATTGGTCGCCGCTGGACTCGCGGAACTCGACGGGTGGCAAGACGGCGCGCGCGCGGAAGCGCTCGATTCCGAGCTGGTCGCCGACTTTCTCGCCTTGGGCTATTGCTATCTCCAGA
>DASRSE010000190.1:0-6394 GCA_035656655.1 Pirellulales bacterium | reverse complement strand
CGGTTGAAGATTTAGCGACAAAAATCAGCGACGAAAGCAAGAAACTCGCGAAGTCCGCCGATCCGGTGTTTGGCTTTCAAGGGGCCGGCCCCGGCATGGACGGTGGCCGCAACGTGCCGGTGTTGCATTGCCGCCGCAGCCCCCTTGAGGCGGCGTTCAAAAGCGCGCTGCAGACCGACTTGACCCAACTCGAACACGAGATCGACCACGGCCCGCACCCTCACAGCCACGACTTGACCGGCTGGCGCCTGCAAGGCGAAACTAATGTGAAACATACCGAAGTCGAGGTGAAAAACATCGTCGCCGTCCTCGAAGGCGAAGGACCCCATGCCGACGAAACGCTGATTATCGGTGCCCATTACGATCACGTCGGCCGTGGCGGCCCCGGCTCCGGCTCGTTGGCCCCAGGCTCGCATGAAATTCATCACGGCGCCGACGACAACGGCTCGGGAACCGTCGCTTTGCTCGAGGTCGCGCGGCAGTTGACCTCGCTCGGGAAAAAGTTTCCGCGGCGGATTGTGTTCATCTCGTTTACGGGTGAAGAGCGCGGCCTCCTCGGCAGCGCGCACTATGTCCGCGAACCCGCCTTTCCGCTCGACAAGACCATCGCCATGCTCAACATGGACATGGTCGGCCGCTTGGCCGACGACAAGCTGATCGTGTACGGCACCGGAACCGCCAAGGAATTCGACGGCTTGGTCGATCGCGATGCCGAACCGTACGGCTTCCACATCAAGAAAGAGCCCGCCGGCTTCGGTCCCAGCGACCATGCTTCGTTTTATGCCAAGAAAATCCCGGTGATCCACTACTTCACGGGGACGCACAAAGACTATCACCGGCCGACCGATACCGCCGAGAAGATCAACATTTCCGGCATGCGCCGCGTCATCGATTTGGTGACCGACATGGCGGTCGACCTTGTCGAAGCCGAGCAGCGGCCGACGTACGTGGAGGTGAAAGGCCAAGCCGTCATTGAAAAGAGCGGCTCGCGCCCTTATTTCGGCAGCATCCCTGATTTTGCGCCGGACCAGCCCGGCTATGCCTTGACCGGCGTCACGAAAGACGGGCCGGCCGAAAAGGCAGGGATTCGCGGCGGCGACATCATCGTGCAGTTTGGCGAGAGCAAGATCGGCAATCTCGACGATTTTGACAGCGCCCTGCGCAAGTTCAAGGCGGGCGACAAAGTGAAGGTGGTCGTCAAGCGCGACAAGGCAGAAAAGCAATTCGAAGTGATTCTCGATCCGCCGCGCGAGTGAGCGCAGGACGGCGGCAAAATCCGCGTTTCCGCCGGTTTTTTGCGGAAATATTGACCTTTACCGAATCCGCGATTTCCGGCAGAATTCCGCCTCGATTCGGCCCTGCTTTGCTGTCAGGTCGAGTCGCTGCGGTTCGCGGTCGCGAGATTGGCTGCTCGCGCCGGGTCAAGGACGACCAACCGACCACCACGCAAGGAGTGCGAAACGTGAAGACCTCTCATCTGATTTCTCTGTCTCTGATCGCCGCGCTGATCGGCTTTGGCCTGTTGGCCGGCAATGCGATTTCCGGCGCTCCGCGGTCGACCTCGACCCCCGCTGCCGTGGCCTCCGGCTCCGCTCCGGTCATGGTCGCGATCGACCTCACCAAAATCCTGAAAGAAGATAATTTCTTCAAGGAACAGATGGAAGGCATGGCGGCCGAAATTAAGACCGCCGAAGTCACCTTGAACGCCGAGCGCGACGCGATTGTCAAAGTCGAAGACCAACTCCGCGGGCTGAAGTCGGGCTCGCCCGATTACAAACAGCTTGAGGACAGCCTGATCAAGCGCAAGAGCGACTTCAACGTCAAGGCTTCGGTCCAAAAGAAGGACCTGATGGAGAAGGAAACGCGGATCTATTACACGATCTACAAGGAAGTCACCGACGAAGTGAAGGCCTTCGCAGAATACTACAAGATCAGCATCGTCTTGCGCTACAACAGCGAAGTCGCCGACGGCAGCACCCGCGAAGGCGTGGCCCGCGAAATGGCCAAGCCGATCGTTTACTTGGGACCGAACTTGGACATCACCGACCAGATCGTCAGCTCGATCAACCGCCGCCATCCCGCGAAGGTCGCCAACGGCCTCAACGGACCGGTTCGCAACCAAAAGTAAACGACGGTCGATTTTGTCGCCGGACAAGGATGTTCGCGCGAGCCGTTTCCTCTTCTCACGGATGAGTTGCTTCCTTGATGCACGCTTCTCGAAAACAGCGGACGCTCGCCGGGCGGGCGATGGTCGCAGGGTATGGATACTGGTCAGGCCGCGACGTGCGGGTCGAATTTCGGCCCGCCGCGGCCGGCTCCGGAGTGACCTTCGTCCGGACAATCGATGGCGCCGCCGTGCGGATTCCGGCCTCGGTGCTCCATCGCGTCGAGTCTCCACGCCGCACCAATCTGGCGGTAAAAGGGGCCAGCGTGGAAATGGTCGAGCATGTCCTCGCCGCGCTGGCCGGGCTGAAGATCGACAATTGCGACGTTCACGTCGATCAGCCGGAAATGCCCGGCTGCGACGGCTCTTGCCAGGCTTTTGTCGACGCCTTAGATGCCGCCGGCATCGTCGAACAGGACGCGGTGCGCCCGCAACTAATCGTCCGCGAGGTGACTCGGCTCGGCGACGACGACCACTGGATCGAGGCGCGGCCTCACCAAAACGGCATGGCAGTCAAATTTCGCCTCGACTATGGGGCGGGAAATGCGATCGGCCGCCAAACGCTTCAACTGCCTGTCACGCCAGACTCGTTCCGCCGCGAGATCGCGCCGGCTCGAACCTTTCTGCTCAAGGAAGAAGCCGATTGGCTCTTGGCGCAAGGGATGGGCAAACGGACTACCCCGCAAGACTTGCTCATTTTCGACGCGCACGGCCCAATTGAGAACGAACTCCGTTTCGCCGACGAGTGCGTGCGGCACAAAGTGCTCGATCTGATCGGCGATCTGTCGTTGGCCGGTTGCGATCTGGTGGGCCACTTTATCGCCCATCGCAGCGGTCATCGGCTGAACGCCGACATGGTGCGTGTCCTGCTGAACGAAGCGGAACGGGTCGAAGTTCGCCGGAAAAGCGCTTGAGAAGCAGCCCAGATAGGACTTCGATATGAAACGCCTCGTCCGGTTTTGGGCCGCACTTTAGCCGCTGGTTTCCGCAGGGGATGCGAGGCACTGCGGCATTTTTCCACAGACTTGTAGGTCCTTGATTTCAGACTGCCGAACTCTCGGAGCGACCTTTCATGGCCACCTCTGTCGCCGACAATGTCTCCATCGATCATCGCGCGGAAATCGATTCGGACGTCGAAATCGGCCCCTACTGTGTGATCGGACCGCATGTCAAAATTGGCCGCGGCACGCGCCTCGAGGGGCATGTCACCTTGATGGGACATGTCACGATCGGCCAGCATAACCATCTCTTTCCGGGCGCGGTCATCGGCGGCGATCCTCAAGACTTGTCCTATCGCGGCAGCGAAACCCAAGTCTTCGTCGGCGACCACAACATCATCCGCGAAAGCGTCACGATCAATCGCGCGACCGAAAAAGAAGATGGCATTACCTCGCTCGGCAACTACAACTATCTGATGGCTTGTTCGCACGTCGCCCACGACTGCAAGCTGGGCGACCACATCATCATCGCCAATGGTTCGATGCTCGGCGGGCATGTCCACGTCCACGACCACGCCTCGATCTCCGGCGGCGTCGGCGTTCACCATTATGCGACCGTCGGCAGCTTTTCGTTTGTCAGCGGAATGAGCCGCGTGCTCCATGATGTCCCGCCGTTTATGCTTGTCGAGGGCCATCCGACCCGCCCGCGCTGCATCAATGTCGTGGCCCTAAAGCGCAACGAGTTCTCGCCGGACGTCATTGAATCGTTGGCGGAAGCCCATCGCTTGCTCTATCGCGCCAAAGTGGGTCTCGATCATGCCCGCGAAATTCTTCGCGGCAACGAACAACTGCCGCCGCAGGTCAACCATCTGCTGAGCTTCGTGCAAAATCAGCAAGAGGGCAAACATGGCCGCGCGCGCGAACGCCGGAGGGCCGCATGAGTCGCTTGCGAATCGCCGTGTTGGGGGCGGGACATCTAGGCAAATTTCATGCGCGGCTCTTGGCCAAAATGGAGTCGGTCGAGTTGGTCGCCGTGGCCGATCCGGTTGCCGCGGCGCGCGAGGCGCTGGCCGCGGAGTGCGGCACGGCGGCGGTCGCGGATTTTCATGAGCTCATCGGCCGCATCGACGCCGCCATCGTCGCCGTCCCGACGCGTTTGCATCACGCGGTCGGCCTGCCGCTATTGGGCGCCGGCATCCATCTGCTGATGGAAAAGCCGATCACGCCCACGGTCGAAGAAGCCGACGAGCTCGTGGCCTTGGCGCGGGCGTCGAACGCGGTGCTGCAAGTCGGCCATATCGAACGGTTCAACCCCGCTTTGGCCGAATTGGCTCCGCACATCGTCGCGCCAAAGTATCTTGAGGCGGCTCGGCACACCGGCTACACCTTTCGCTCGACCGACGTCGGCGTC
This sequence comes from Pirellulales bacterium, assembly GCA_035656655.1. Lineage (GTDB taxonomy): Bacteria > Planctomycetota > Planctomycetia > Pirellulales > DASRSE01 > DASRSE01. Next base: position 1,881 of record DASRSE010000190.1, on the reverse strand, counting down.
GTGCTCGATCTGATGATTCACGACCTGGACATTGTTTTGTCGCTTGTCCAAGCCCCTCTGCGCGCGGTCGATGCGCTCGGCGTCGCCGTCATCGGACCGCACGAGGACGTGGCCCAAGCGCGGCTCACGTTTGAAAACGGCGCCGTGGCCAACTTGAGCGCTTCGCGCGTGAGCTATCAGCCGCAACGAAAACTCCAGGTCTGGAGCGCGTCCGGCTTTGCGGCAGTCGATTTCGCGGAACGAAAAAATGTTCAGGTCCGTCTCGGCGAACCGTTGACGGCCGGCACGTTTCAAGGGGCGGCCCTCTCGCCTGAGCAAATGGCCCACTACAAAGACCAGTTGTTCGAAGAGCTCTTGCCGCGGAGTCAAAGCGAAACGCAAAATCGCAACGCGATGCTCGATGAGTTGACCGATTTTGTGACCAGCATTCAAACCGGTCAAACGCCGCGCGTCACCGGCGAACAAGGCCGCGACGCCTTGGCGGCGGCCGGCTTGGTCCTGGAGTCGATCGCGCGGCACGCTTGGGATGGCCGCTCCGACGGACGCGTCGGGCCGCTCGCGCAGCCGCGCCGCTCCATTCTCCGCGGCCCCCACTGGGGTCAAGCCGCCAACCTTCCGGCGGTTCATCGCGAAGCCGGCTAAAGTCGCGAGGCAGGCTGAAATCGCGAAGCCGGCTAAAGTCGCGAAGCAGGCTGAAATCGCGAAGCAGGCTAAAACCCGCCGCGGCTTTAACCCGACGCACGCTTAAATCGTCGGCAATCAATTTGCCGTGGACTGCTCGGCCCCTGGCGACGATTGCAGCCGGCCCGGGCGAAAGATTTGCCAATCGTCCGGCGCAACTTCTATAATGCCGGCTGCCGTCAACGGCTCGTCGGATTGCTGGCAATTGGCGTTCCGCCACGCCGTCGCGGTTCTCGCGGCTTGCTGCATCTCGCGATTTTCAGGATTCCAGGCCGTTTTCTCGGCATTTTCGCCTTCGCGGAGGGTTCTGTCATGCCGGCTAGATTTCGCTCGGGCGCGGTGGCAAGGCTCGCCGTGCTCGCTTCGCTGACTATGGTCGCGCCGGCGGCACGACAGGTGAATGCCGCGGCGCCGCGAGCGATCCCGAAAGGCTGGTCCACAGCGCAGCACGATGCCAAAGTCGCGCAAGAAGCCGTCAACGCGCGAGCCGCAGGCAAGCAAACGGCCGCAGGCACACAAGCAGACGCGGGCGCGGCCGACGCGCAGCCCAGCGCCGCGGGCGAGCCGGGGGTGGGGAAGGAGGAGCGGCTGAAGGACGTGGCTGTTTTGCAGGGGCTGGTGGCGAATTTGTCGGCCGGCGATTTTGCCACGCGCGAAACCGCGACGCGCGAGTTGATGAAAGCCGGGCGAGAAGCCTTCCCCTTGCTCCGCGACGCCGAATCGACCGGCGACAAGGAAACCCAATCCCGTGCCCGAAAAATCCTCGACGAAATCGAATGGCCCGTCACCGCCGCCGCGATTAAGAAGATAAAGAGTCTCGGGGGGACCGTAATCGGCGTGGATCCCAAACGCCCTGGCGGGGTAAGTATTCAAAACTGCACGGATCAACCTCGACTACATATTCGAGACGCAGATGTGGCGTGTATTGAAGACTTGCATTATCTCCATGTTGCCACCTTTGTACGCGTCGATCTCGCCGACGAAACCTGCGCTCATTTGGCGAAGTTGCCAAACTTGAAAATGATTCGGTTGGATGATACCGACGTTTCTGATGTTGGCGTGAGGCGCCTATTGCCACTCCGTCGCCTTGCCCAGTTGGATTTAGGAAAGACGAAGGTTACGGGGACGGGATTTCAAGACCTGACATCGATTTCCACTCTATCGGAGGTAGAATTAGTCGATGCCGCCGTGACGGACGAA
>DASRSE010000189.1:0-7513 GCA_035656655.1 Pirellulales bacterium | reverse complement strand
TTCAAAGTGTCGGCCTTGATCGCGCCCAACTCCGACGCTTCAGCCGGACCGTTCACCGCCAGCGGCGTCTCTGAAGTCGCGCGGCCCCCCGTGTCGTTCGCCGCGGAGATCGCGCCTTGGTCTCGATACGAGGCAATTCGGTAGATGCCGCGCTGCGTCACCCCGCGGATGACGAGGCCCGACTGATTGCCGTTCAAGGCTTCGACTCCGACCGGCTCGCCCGACTTGCTGCCGGGGCGCCAGACCTCGAACCGGGCGGTGCGCTCGGCGTCGGAGATCGGAAACTCGATATCGCCCGCGGTGTCGAACGAGCGCTGCGGCAGCGTTTCTTTCAACATGGGCCAGAGGATGAGGACGAACATGAGTTTGCCGTCGTCATTTTTGAGATCATTCCAATTGGAGGCCATGCCGGTCGACATGAACAACACTCGCCCTTTGCCCAACCGGCGTTCGATCAAAAAGGGAACCTTGTTGGTGAAGCTGCCGAGCACGCGCGGGCGCGAGCGTTCCGCCAACTCGGAAATGGAGTGCTCCGCCTTGAGCGAGAGATCGTCCGCCGTCTTGGTGGGCGCGGCGAGCGCTTTGCCGGTCGTTTCGCGGTCGAGATGGTTCTGCTCAAGCAGCCGCTGTTTTTCGGCGGCGACCATTTTGTTCATCGTCGCTTCGCTCACGTCCGAATTGATCGCTTTGAAAAAATAGCGGTCGTGATAGAACTGGCGGAGGTCTTCTTCGGAATTGTCGTAGTTTTCAATGAATGTCTTCGACAACGTGTCATAATCGAGAAAGAACGGAGTCACGTCGTTCGGCGCTTCTTCCGGCGTATGGCCGACCGCCGGCAGGAGGTACGCCGGCAGGATGCCGTCACCCTCTTTCCAGGCGCTTTCGTCCCAGGCCGCCGGATCAAAGTCGGCGCCGGCCGCAATCAACAATTGACCGCCGTTGCGCACATAATCGATCAGGTCCGGCACGGTGTCGCCGGGCGAAGCCACCCCCGCCACGACCGCGACCCGCGCCCCTTGCAGCAGGTCGCGATTGACTTCATTGATTTTGACGTGCTTCACGTTGAACAGTTGCGATTCGCCGCGGCGCGCGTTTTTGATCAGCATCCGTCGCATCGGTTCGGTTTCGCCGATCCGATTCCGATTCACGTTTTCGTCCTTGCCCAATTGATCGACAAACACGGCCGGCACTTTCGCCAGCACGGGCACCGACAAGTAGCGCGCGTTGTCCGCGTCGAGATGATCTTCGGGAAGCGAGATCTTGGCTGCCACATAGAGCGGCTGGTCTTCTTTCGGCAGCACGGGAATCGCCTGCGTGAATCGCAGTTCTTTCCCCTCGCTGTTTTCGTCCAAATCGACCACTTGGTTCTGCGATACCGACTCGCCATCCGGCAGGCTTAGTGTTAAGGTCACTTCGACGTGGTCACGCGGCGGACCTTGGTGGCGGACATGCGCGACAAAGGTGGCCGGCGACTGCGGGTTGGCGAAATCGTCGGCAACCCGAAAGTCCTGAATCCACGTGTTTTCGAGTTGATCGCCCGCGGCCGGTTCGATGGCGACCAGTTGCAAGTCGGGAATTCGCTTGAACTCTTCGGCCAGCGCCCCCTTGGGCCATTTGCTGGCCTGTTGATCGCTGAAAAAGACAACCCGCTTGGCCGGCAGATCGGGCGCTTTCTCCATGGCTTGCAAGGCCAGATCGCGCATCTTCGTGGCGGTATCGGAGCGGTCGACCAACTCGACCTTTTCCAAAGCGGCCTTGGCGTCTTCTTTGGTCGCTTGCGGTTCGATGTCGAAATCATTCGCCGAGCCACACAGCGGAATCACCGCGATCCGGCTGCGCGAGGGGAGTTTGTCGACGAACGCCTTGGCCCGCGTTTTGGCTTCATCCAGGAGCGTTTTGCCCCCTTTTTCGTAGCCCATGCTCAGACCATTGTCGACGATCAGAATCGCATGCAGCGGATCGTTGGGGTTCGCTCCGTTCGAGGAGCATGAAAAGTAAGGTCCGGCCAGCGCCAGCCCCACCAGCAGCACGCACGCCGTCCGCAGCAAGAGCAGGATCAGGTCGCGGATTTCCAGAATTTTGCGATTGCGCTGGACGGCTTGGAGCAAAAAGTCCATCGCCGCCCAATGAATCACTTTGAAACGGCGCCGATTCAACAAGTGAATCAGCACCGGTCCCGCGGCGGCAATCAAGCCGCCAATCGCGATCCAAGAAGCACCGGGAAGAAATTGCATCGGTTCAAACTTAAGTGATAATTGCGAGATTCAAAGGGGGCGCCAGAACTACACCGCCGGCGGACGCATCTCCGCGGCGCGAGGCCGCCGTGGTCGGACGGCGCGTTGCCATTTACTACTTCTCTTGAAACTTGGCCTTCAGGCTGTCAATCTTGCCTTCTTGCAAGATGGGCAAGTAGCGATTGGGAATGGCCAAGACAAAACAGGCGACCGCGGTGCCATAGAGTTCGTCAGGCTTGCCGCCGACTTTGGCGCCGTTCCACAGCCCGTCCCGATTCGACTGCTTCGGCTCGTGGAGCTGTCCGGCCACAATCTGATCGCGCAAGATCGGATAGCAATCTTTCCAATCTTGGCCGCCGACCTGATACAGCGCCTGGCCGATGTAGTACAAGGTATAAGCATCAAACGGCAGCTTGCCGCCGCTCGGCTTGTCGTTCTTTTTGGCTTCGACGTCGCGGCGGACGACCGCCATGCTCTTGGGGATCCGCCAATCATCATATTGGCCGAATTCTTGCAAGCAGACGACTCCCGCCGCGGCCATGGCCGCCGTGCTTTGGCCGCCGAGCGTGTAGCTGAACTGGCCAGGCCCTTCTTTTTGCGCCGCCTCGTTTTGGTTCTTGCCGCTGGCAGCAGTATATTTGTCGCGGACGCTCTTGATCGCGATTTGGATCACTTCCGGCGGAACCTCGAGGCCGCTATCGACAGCCGAACGGATCGCTTTCGCTTGCATCACGGCCAGACTCAGGTCATGTCCGCGGGCCGGGTCTTGCGGCTGGGCGCGATAGTCCCAACCGCCATCGCGGCATTGCGATTGAAAAATGAGCTTCAGCGCCCGATCCAGCACCTGATTGAGCCGCTGGTCGTTCGTAACGCCGTAGGCTTGCCCCAGTACAAACGTGGAGAGCCCATGGTTGTACATGTCGCGCTGGGGGTCCGAGATATTCAGCAGCCCGGATGGCTTGGCGTTGCGAATCACGTAGCTCAGCGCCTTTTCGACCGTTTGGCCGTATTTTCCGTGGCCCGGCGTGTGTCCTGCCGCCAAAAAAGCCAGCGCCCCCATGCTCACCAAGCCCAGATCGTTGGAGTCCCAATTGCCATCGGGTCCTTGGTTCGTCGCCAACCATTGCAAACCCCGGTTCAAGGCCTCTTCGCTTTGCGGCGTGATTTCCCAATCTCCCTCCGCAAAAGCGACCGATTGCCCCCAGACCAGGGTCAAAATCAAACACCAAATCACCGGCCACTGCATGCGCATAGATCGAGAGAGGCGAAAAAGGGGCGAGAGGAAGTTCCGAGGCGGGGAGGGGCGAGCGGGGTCACGCCGATATCTTTACTATGGTGCGACCGTCACAAAGGTTACGCTCGGCGGGCCGTTTTTGGCAAAATTTGCCAAAAAAGATTCAAGCCGGGCCCATCCGCCCCAGTCGTAACCGTGAGCCAGGACCGAGGTCGCTCTCCTCATCATGATTGGCCGCGGCAGGCCGGTCAAGTTGCGGCACGCTGCGATCCGCGTAATTCTAACTGCAAGATCGCTCAAAGGATCGCCGGCGCCGAGATTGCCCCGTGGAGACTCAGGGCTGGCGCTGAGAATGCTTCTTCGAAACGGATCGCTCAAAATGGCGCTAGCAGCGACAGACTCTGAAGAAGTCGAAGCCAAACAGAGGCCGCCCACCCGCCATTTTCGGATCGCCTTCGCCCCAAAGACCTATTGAAGGAATCAACAGGCCGTCGTCATCACGAATGCGACGCCAAAAATAACGACGCGAATCGTTATTTCCCGAGCCCTGCGGAGTTCTGCTCGCCACGTGGCGACAGTTGAAAAGTGCCACGAGGGCATTTTTCAACAGGCCGTTACGCTGAGCGTTTGCTCGGCGCCGGCACGGCGTGGCGATTGGCGGCGAATTCCCGGCGGGCGTTGACCGCCGGAATCGGATTCGGCTGAAGTTGATATCGTGCCAACAAATCGCCGAGCAAATCGCCAATCGAGCGGACTCCGGCCAGAGCGCCCTCCCGCTCGCGATGATCGTCTGCGGCAACTCGGCTTCGGTCGCCCTTGGGGGCGATGCGCGAGCCGTCCTCCGTGCAAATTGCGGCTACCATGAGAAAACCTCCGTGGCTGACAGAATTGCTCTCCCCTGCACATCCTATCAGTTAGTGTACGGAAGTCAACTATTTATTTCCGCGCCATTTTTCGGAGCACTTCGACTCCTCGTTCAAGCACCGCGTCGGCGGCGGCGTAGCTGATGCGAAAATGGGTATCGCGGCGGCTGAATATCTTGCCCGGAATGACCAGCAGTTCTTCCGCGATCGCCCGTTCGACGAATTGCGTCGCCGTCAGGTTCTCCGGTGTACGGCACACTTTCGGAAAACAATAAAACGCGCCGCCGGGGTGTTCGATCTCATAAAACTCCTTCAGGCTATTCACGACGAAGTCGCGTTTTTTCCGATAGGCGTCGATGTGCGGCTGCATATCGATCTCGAGCGCCTCGGCCGCCGACCATTGAAATGGCTGCGGCGCACAGACGAACGTGTACTGCTGAAGCTTGATCATCTGTTCGATGATCTCGCCCGGTCCATGAACATAGCCCAGCCGCCAACCGGTCATCGCGTACGATTTGGAGAAGCCGTCGATGACGATCGTGCTCGGATTGAACTGGGCCGGCGAAAGAAACGGCCCGTCGTAGCAAAACAGCCGATAGATTTCATCGCTCACCAGCGCCACGTTCTTCTCCGCCGCAAGTTCGGCCAAGCCGCGAACCTCGTCGGCGCTGGCCAGCACGCCGGTCGGATTGGCCGGGCTGTTGAACAGGATCAGCTTCGTGCGCGGCGTGATCGCGTCCCGGACTCGGTTCAGATCGATGCGAAAATGAGGATAGGTGTCGATCAGCACCGGCGTGCCGCCGATCAGTTTGACCAGCGGTTCGTACATCACGAAAAACGGATCGAACACCAGGACCTCGTCGCCCGGATTGACCAACGTCATCATGGCAAGGACCAGCCCGCCGCTGGTGCCGCTGCTCACAAACAGCTTGCGATCGGCATGCCCATATTGCCGGTCCACCTGCTGCTGTAGCCGGTCGCGCAAAACCGGCATGCCTTGCGTCTGCGCGTAGCCATTTTTGCGGCTTTGAATTGCTTCGATCGCCGCCTGGCGCGCTTGCTCCGGCACGTCAAAGTCCGGCTGGCCAATCGATAAGTTGATCGGGTTCTGCATCTTCGCAGCCAGATCGAACACTTTGCGAATGCCGGAGCTATCGAAGGCCAACGTGCGGGCAGCGATCCAAGGATGAGCCATGGCGAGTATTCTTCACGTAAAGGAGGGAGCGAACAAACGAAAAACGGAGCCGCAAAACGCAACGGCGGCGATGACCCGCCGCCGAACTGAAAAATAGCATCATTGTTAAGCCGGCCGCCGTCCGACGGCGCGGGCCGCGTTTGGGTCGCCGAAACAGTGCGACGTTACCTTTTCAGCCGCCTGCCAGCGGCCGCGCCGGATTGCGACCAGCTACTTTTTCGCTTTTTCTTTGGGCGCCGACGCCGCCAGCGCTGCTTGTTGTTGCTTGCGCATGTCGGCTTGCGCCGCGGAGTCGAGCCCGTGACGCGTCACCAAATCATAATTGCGCTGGGCCCGCGTCAATTCATCGATCGCCTGATCAAAGTCTTTTTTGAATTGCTGTTCGAGTTGGGCGACGGCATCGGCTTCGGTCTTCCCTTTGCCCAGATACTTACGCGCGGCGATCGCCTGGTCCATTTTCGCTTGAAACTTGCGAGCTTGAATTTCTGCGATGTCGAAATGCCCTTGTTCGTGATCGAGGATCCGCGGGCTGGCCGATTGCGAATTCCACGATCGCTTGCGGTCCAGCGAAGAAAACACCGTCAGGTCGACCGGCCATGCCGTCACGACCTTCGTCCTATCCGCGCCAGACGAGTCCGACCCGGTCTTCTCCGGCTTCGATTTGTCCGCGTTCGCTTTCTCCGACCAACTGTAATGAAAACTGAACCGCAGTTCGGCATAGGTCAAGGCGACCAGCGGCAGTCCGGCGTCGCTGGGCAACGGGTTGGGCAACTCCATCTGAAAGTCGGCGGCCGTCAACGGACCCTCCGCGTAACGGCGGAACTTCGGCCCTTCATCGGCCTTTTTGTCGTCGGCTTTTTTGTCGCCGGCTCCTTGCGGATCCGCGGCGAAGTTCGGCTCGCTGGCGGCTTTTTTACTGCCGGCGGGAGCCAAATTCGGCGGCCGTTTTTGCGGCGCGCCGGCCATGCCCTTGCCGCATCCCAGCGCCAGCACAAGGCCAATTGCGCAGGGCCAATCGGACCGCTTCATCCGGGACATTTTGAAACGCCAAAAGGGTGCTGTGAAACAAGAGCCGAGCCAACAAAAAACCGAAAATCCGAAATAGCAAATGGCCGTGCATTAACCGCCTGTCGACGCATTCAACCGCCTGCTTCATCTTCCGGAGGCGTTGCCAAAATCACGATGTTAGCCGTTGATTTGCGAGCCGTGCGGAGCACTGCTCGGAGCTTAGTAACGGTGAAATCATGCCACCCGGGCTTTCAACAGGCCATTGAGCCGCCAAATTGCGGCCGGAGCTGGCGGTTGCGAGTTCGTTCGATTCTGCCTTCGATTCTACTGGCTGGCGCCGGCGCGTTAAATACAGATATTCGTCCGCCGCCACTCCCCCCGCCGAACTGGCGAGCCCGAAGGCGCCGCGTGCCGATCAAAAAGCCAAAGGCCCTGCACCGGTCTTAGTCCCTCCGTGACGCGGCGTTCACTTCGTAGATCGTATTGATCATGAGCGGCGTGGTCGACGTATTGGAAGATGACCGCGTGACGACCGGCAGCGCGCCGACGGCGTTCCAAACAGCCGCGCCGGCCGTGACACCGGCGGCTTGCCAGAGAATCCCGTCCGTGGAATTCCACCAGCGGTCGCCGGCGGCAAACTGAATTCCCAGCCCGGCCGTATCGGCCGAGTCATTGTTGGCCGTGGGGTCCACCGTCGCGGAATAGGGCGCGCGGCTGGCGAGCGCTTTCAAATCATTGTTAAGCGCTAACCCAGACGCATTCGCTGGATAAGAATCGAGCACCTTTGTCGCAAACGGGGTAGATGTCCATGCAACTTACTGACTACACAGACCAACAATCAGGGCAATCGAGTGTCGGATCGCTGGTTCAATTATTGCATGGAGGAGCTTCCGGGAAAGTGGTCTCGCGTGAGATCGCGATGCTAGCAACCTGTTGGCCCGGAGGTGAATTCAATGGCGACCGTATTCGTTGGTAAAAT
>DASRSE010000188.1:0-3716 GCA_035656655.1 Pirellulales bacterium | reverse complement strand
GCGGTCCCGCTCGCTGCTCCCGCCGCCGAAGCGCCACGTCTTGCGGGCTGAAGCGTGCCGAGCCCAACGCGAGTCGCCGCTTGCCGCTGCGGTTTTTCTGCGGTACTCTAGCAGTCTGTTGAAAAGGGCTGTTCGGGCCATTTTCGACCTCGCCCAGCGCGGAGCACGGCTCCGCACGGCTTGCAAAATAGCGACTTGCGTCGTCCTTCCGACGGGGTCTCGTGCGCTGACGCAGCCGTTCGCCTTGGTCCCACGAGAAGGCGGCTGTCGTTGGTTTTTCTCGGTTCCTTCGCGACTACTTTCACGGTGCTGATTCGCCCATGTCCGACCCCTACTTTCAAAAACTTTTCGCCGAACGGATCGGCGGAATCAACTATGGCAAAGGGACCGAGATCTACAAGTTTGAGAAGATCAAACGGGCCAAACGCAAGGCTTTGGCCGACCATCCGGACCGCAAGCTAATCGACTTTGGCATTGGCGAAAACGACGAGATGGCCCCGCTCAGCGTGCGCGAGACAATGGGGCGCGAGATCCATGTTCCCGCAAATCGCGGCTATGCCGACAACGGCATCGCGGCTTACAAGGAGGCCGTCGCGCGATTCATGCAGCAGCATTTTCAGATCGCGCTGGACCCCAACACCGAAATCAACCATTGCATCGGCTCCAAGACGGCGCTGGCGATGATCCCGGCTGCCTTTATTAATCCGGGCGATGTCACCTTGATGACGGTGCCCGGCTATCCGGTCGCAGGCACGCACACCAAGTACTACGGCGGCGAGGTCTATCGGCTGCCGCTGCTTGCCGAGAACGACTTTTTCCCTGACTTGAAGGCGATTCCCGCCGACATTCTCCGCCGGTCGAAGCTGCTGGTGTTGAACTACCCAAACAGTCCGACGGGCAAGGTGGCGACGCGGGCATTTTACGAGGGGATCGTCGATTTTGCGAAGACGCACGAAATTGTCGTGATTCAGGACGCCGCCCATATTATGCTGACGTACGAGGGCTCGCCGTTGAGCTTTTTGCAGGTGCCGGGTGCACGCGACGTGGGGGTGGAAATCCACTCGATGTCGAAGGGCTTTCACATGATCGGCTGGCGGCTCGGCTGGGTCTGCGGACACGAGCGGATCGTCCGGGCGTTTGCGGACGTGAAGGACAATAGCGACTCGGGGCAATTCATGGCCATTCAGCAAGCGGCCGCGGCGGCCCTCGACGATGGCCAAATTCCACAGCAAGTGCGGACGAAGTATCAGTGGCGGTTGAAGAAATTAGTCGAAACGCTGACGCGCTGCGGATTCACCTGCCAGATGCCGGGGGGGACCTATTTTCTGTACGCCAAAAGCCCGATTGGCTTGGCCGATGGAACTCAATTCGCAAATGCCGAAGCGGCCAGCCAATACCTGATCGAACAACATTCCATTATTACGGTTCCGTGGGACGACGCGGGGGCGTTTCTGCGCTTTTCGGTGACGTATGAAGCGGTGGACGAAGCCGCCGAAAACGCGCTCATGGCGGAAACGGAAACGCGGCTCAAACAGATTCAGCCAGTGTTTCGCTAATCGACGGTGATCGTTCTCCTTTGAATTCCGCGGTACGCTATGGCTGAAAAATCGACCCTCGCCGTTGGCATCGATCTGGGCACGACCTATTCGGCGGTCGCGCACTTGGACCAGCACGGGCGTCCCGTGACGCTGGTCAACTCGGAAGGCGATCTCGTCACGCCGAGTGTCGTGCTATTCGAGCCGAACAACATTGTCGTTGGCAAAGAAGCCCTGAAGGCGATCGCAACGGAAGCTGAATTCGTCGCGGATTGCTCCAAGCGCGATCTGGGAGAACGGGCCTATCATCGCGTGCTCGACGGCCGCCGCTATCCGCCGGAGGTCATTCAGGCTTGGATTCTCCGCAAGCTGAAACACGATGCGTCGCGGCTGATTGGCGATTTCACCTCGTGCGTCATTACGGTCCCGGCCTATTTCGATGAAGTCCGTCGCAAGGCGACGCAGGACGCCGGGTTCATGGCCGGTCTCGACGTGATCGACATCATCAACGAGCCAACCGCCGCCGCCGTCGCCTTTGGCTACCAACAAGGATTTCTCGATGCCCGCGGGGCCGCCGAAAAGCCGCAAAAACTGCTCGTCTATGACCTGGGCGGCGGAACCTTTGACGTGACCGTAATGGAAATCGCCGGGACCGACTTCAACGCGCTCGCGACCGATGGGGACGTCCGGTTGGGCGGCCGCGATTGGGACGAGCGAATCGTCGATCTCTTGGCCGAAGAATTTATCCGCCAGCATGGAGTCGATCCGCGCGAAGACCCGAATGTGCACGGCCGCTTGTGGCGTGAGTGCGAAGACGCCAAGCGGACCCTCTCCGCGCGGCCAAAAGCGATGATCACCTGCGACTACAAAGGATTCGGCGTCCGGATCGAGGTCACGCGACAGCGCTTCGACGAATTGACCTACGACCTGCTCGAGCGCACCAGTTTCACGACGAAGCAGGCGCTCCAAGCGGCCGGACTGCAGTGGACCGACATCGACCGCGTGCTGATGGTCGGGGGCTCCACGCGGATGCCCATGGTCCGCGACATGCTTCGCAACTTGAGCGGCAAGGAGCCCGAGGCGGCCGTCTCGCCCGACGAAGCGGTCGCCCAAGGGGCCGCTTTGCACGCCGGCTTGGTTCTGGCCAAGAGCCACGGGCAGAAGTCAAAATTCAGCATTCGGAATGTGAACTCACACAGCCTCGGTATTGTCGCGACCGATCCGCAAACGCAACGCAAGCGGACGGCCGTGCTGATCCCGCGAAATACCCCTTTGCCCGTAACCGCCAAGCGCATTTTTAAAACGCAAAAGAAGGGCCAAAAATCGATCCTCGTGCAAATCGTTGAAGGTGAAAGCGCGACCCCCGACGACTGTACTCAGTTGGGCAAATGCGTGGTCCGCGACCTGCCGGAGACCTTGCCGGCGCAAACTCCGATTGAAGTCCGCTTTCGCTATGCCGAAAATGGGCGGTTGACGGTGTCGGTGATCGTCGCCAACTCGGCGAATGAACTGCAACACGAAATCGCCCGCGAAAATAGCCTCACGGCGGAACAGCTCAACGGCTGGCGCGACTACATCTCGACGACGGTCGCCGCCATGGCCGCGGCGCAAACCGGGTCCACCTTGGGACTGAGCTAAGCGGTCTGCGCCCTCTCGTCATTCCCGCGCAGGCGAGAATCCAGTGCGAGGGCGAGAGTTTAGCGAACGCGAGAATCCAGCGACGCGAGAGTCCAGCGAACGTGATCGGCGATACTGCTCGGCATGCGGCCAACGCGGCAAGATGCCGCGTGTACGATGTCCACTGGCGCCGCTCGTCATTCCCGCGCAGGGGGGAATCCAGTGCGAAGCGCAAGAGTCTAGCAAACGCGACCAGTCGTACTGCTCGGCTTGTGGACAACGCGGCAAGATGCCGCGTGTACGATGTCAACCCGCGCCGGCTCGTCATTCCCGCGCAGGCGGGAATCCAGCGCGAGGGCGAGAATCCAGCGAACGCGAGAGTCTAGCAAACGCGAGAGTCTAGCAAACGCGACCAATCATGCTGCTCGGCTTGCGGCCAACGCGGCAAGATGCCGCGTGTACGATGCCAACCCGCGCCGGCTCGTCATTCCCGCGCAGGCGGGAATCCAGCGCGAGGGCGAGAATCCAGCGAACGCGAGAGTCTAGCAAACGCGAGAGTCTAGC
>DASRSE010000187.1:0-28141 GCA_035656655.1 Pirellulales bacterium | reverse complement strand
CGCGGCCGCCGTATTGAGCTGCCCGGTGAACGATTGATCGGCGTCGAGCTTGGAAAGATCGCCATAGGCGACGAAGTAGACGTCGAGCCGCCGGCCGGCTTGGCCTTCCTCCGCATCGGCGATTTTGAGGAAAAACGGACTGACGACCGCATTGCGAGTGAAGTCCTCCCAGCGATACTTGCTCTCCATCGCCTTTTCGATGGCCTGACGCTGCTCGGCTCCGTTCAAGCCGTCGGGCACGACTGGCGCCGGCAGCTTCAGCACTTCGTCCGCGCCGACCCGCACCCCGTCTCGCAGCAACTCGGCATAGATCGTATTTTCCGCCGCTTGAATCCGAGTCGTCAAAACGGTCAACGAAACAAGCGTGGCGGCGAAGAGCACTTGGGAGAAACGCGGCATAGCAATCGGCCTTGTTAAAAACCGGGGGCTCAATCCGCCGGCCGCGAAACCAGAGACCGCGGCGCGATCCGGTCGCTAGCGCGCCATTCTTTCGTCCCGCAAAAGCCTTGTCAATCGACCGTGCCGCGCGGCGGTTGGAATTCTTCAGCAGATTGCTATCGCCCCAGCGCCGATTCGGCCGTTGGCTCCATCTGCCACAGATACAAAAAGCTTGGCAGTTTGGATCGATCGAGGCCGGGAACGCTCAGCGGCAGCAGCCCCTTTTGCAAGGCGACATTCGGGGTAATCGCATATTGCGACAGCGCCGGGTCTTCTTCGCGATGGAAGAACAAGAGATTCGCGCGGTCGATGCCGGCCTGCGAACAGGCCAGCTTGGTGGCGTCGTCCAAATAGCCAATATCGTCGATCAGATGCAACTTTCGCGCTTGCTCGGCGGTAAACACGCGTCCGTCGAACGTGGTTTCCAGATTCGCATCCACGGCCGGGCGATATTTTGTCACGATCGTGCGAAAGCGCTGCTGAAATTCGTCGGCCATCGTTTGCAGAAGCTTCCGCTTGTCGTCGTCGAGCGACTTGATGGGGGAGCCGAGGTCGATGTTTTTGCCCGACTTGATTGGCGCGCCGATGATGTTGAATTGCGCCATCATGTCTTGCAAATTGTAGACATTTAGAATGCAGCCAATGCCGCCGGTCACGGTGGTCGGATGGGCGATGACCGTGTCGGCGGCCGTCGCCAGATAATATCCTCCGCCGGCCGCGACATCCATCAAGCAGGCGACGACCGGCATTCCGGTCCGCTGTTTGAACGCCAGCAGATCGCGCCACATGATGTCGGTGGCGGTGACGCTGCCGCCGGGCGTGTTGATGCGGAGCACGACGGCGCGGACGCGGCCATTCGCCTCGATCGCATCCAGCCGCTCGCGAAACAAGGAGACCGGATTCTCGCCCCAAGAACCGAGTCCGGTCGCGTCGGAATTCAAGAGCAATCCATCGACATCGACCACGGCAATCGAACAGGCGCACGGGTCGCTGCCGCGATGGGGCAGAATGGAGGGCTCGACCGGCCAAAGTCGAGGCGTCGGCGCGAGTTGCGTTTGCACGTCGCCCGAGGCGTCAACGTGGGTTGTCGAATCAACATGGAACGGCTGTTGGCAACCGAGACAGGCGAGCAAGACCACCGCGGCGAAGCCCGTGCCAAGCCGCTGCGCAGCCGTCCGGCGGCGCAGCGCGCAACCCGGCCGCTCGATCTCGCTGCGAGAACACCGCTCGTGCATGGTCGCTCTTCCCGAGGAACTGCATTGCCCATCCTGGGCAATCGGGCGGGATTATTTCAACTCCAGGGCAGACCGTCGAGAGCAATTCGCCGCGTTTCGCCGTGCTGCCTAGGGTGCGCAGCTTGTGAAAGGCCGCTGCAAGTTCACCCTTTTCCTTGGGCAATTCCTAGATGTCATCCCCGTCCCAGACTTGAAGAAGCCTGCTGCCTCGGGAGCGACGCTTAGCAAGCTGTTGAAGTATTCAACAGCCTGTGACATCGCACGGATGCGATGCCAAAATGACGACGCAAGGCGTTATTTTGCAAGCCGTGCGGAGCTCTGCTCTGCACTTGGCGAGGTTGAAAAATGCCACGAGGGCATTTTTCAACAGCCTGTTAGGGCGACAGCGGATCGCCGACAATCCGCTCGAGGGCGGCCGACCGGCGGTGATAGTCTACTTCGGCCTCGTCGGCTTTTTCTCGTAGCAGCACCAATTGCCGCTGGGCATCCATCAAGCGCAAGAAGTCGACCTGGCCCGCCGCATAGCCCGACTTGGCAGACTCGACATTTTGCTCCGAGGCAGGCAGGATTGTGTCGTGATAGAGCGCCATCATGCGTCGCGCTTCGAGAACTTGGGCTGCCGCCCCCTGCACCTCGTTGTGGATTTCATCGAGGCGCGCTTCGTATTCGGCGCGGCGCTGGCAAACTTTATATTGGGCTTCGCGCAAGGCCGCGCGGCGCCGTTCGTGATAGAGCGGAATGTTGACGTTCATGCCGACTTGCGCTCGATACGGCTCGTCCATTCCGATCGCATCGTAGCGGGCCGCGATCTCGACGTCGGGATAAAACTCCTGACGCGCCGAATCCGCCGCCGCTTCTGCGGCCCGCTCATGGGCGCCAAGCGCGGCCAGATCAGGCCGGCGCTCCATCGCCCGCTGTTGCAACAGATCGGTCGAAGCCAGCGTGCCAGGCGCCGGCAAGGCTCGCGGCGGATCGGGCAACGCGTGATCTGCTGCGCGGTGCAACAGCGTGTTAATCCGCGCCGCCGCCACCTGGCGCATCCGCTCGAGTTCAATCTGCCGCCGCGTAATTTCTCCTCGCTCCACGTCCGCTTGCAAAACGTCTTGCTGTGGAACCTGGTTCGCGCGATATTTCGCCAACGCCGTTTCACGAAAATCTTCCACAATGCGCTGGTTCTGGAAGTTCAACTCCTGTTCGCGGTGCACCAGATAGTAATCGAAAAAGGCGAGCTTTACGGTCTCGATCAACCGGAGCCGGGCGTCTTCGACATCCAACCGCGCTGCCGACGCTTCGGCAGCGGCGGTTTCGCCGCGCAAGTCGCGTTTGCCAAACCAAGGAAGCTTTTGCGAGGCCGAGACCATATAGCCTTGCCCCCCGGACAAATCCGATTGTCCCAAAGCGTTTGGCGCGACCATGAAGCCGAGCATCGGATCGTCTAAAGAAACGACTTGCGGATAGCGTTGAGCCGCCGCTTGCCAGGCCGCGACCATCGCCTGCAGCGAGCGATTGCGCGATTGAACCTCTTGAATCAGCGGAGCGAGCGACAATTCCCCTGCGCTCGCAAAGCGATCGAGCTCCTCGGCCGGTTGCGGAAGCACCTCGCTCGGCGGTTCTCGATAAGCCACTTGCGCGACGCCGGGCGACAACGCGCCTCCGGGCTGAGGCTGCGTGAGGTTTGGCCGCGGATTCTCCACGCCCACCAGCGGCGAAGGGGCCGTCGAGCGGCAGCCGCTGCCGAACCCAAAGGAGAAAATCGCGACGTAAGCGCCGAGCCCCACGCTGCGGATTAGCGACATGACGCCTCCGGGCGGAATAACGGCTCGCTGCAAAGTTGGCGGGTTCTTGGGAATGTACGTTCCCTATGACTTTTAGCACCTGTTACGTTTCTTCGGCTGCTCCGCGCAGACTGATTCAAGCAAAGGTTCTCGGCGGCGGCATGCTCACCATCTCGGCACGGAAAAATCGAACTTGGCCGCAAAGTCTGCTCAGGCGATTGACCGCAAGTGTGCTGACTTCCGCGCACGCCCGAGACGACCAGTTTATTAGCGGCGGCCGTGTCGCCTTGACACCCTTCCTCGCCGTGGCGAAGATGAACGGTTGAGGAAACTTTACCGGTTCGAGCGGGCGGGAGCCCTTCCGCCGGTCTCTTGAAGCAGTCTGCGGATGCGCACTTTAAAACAATATGTTCAAATCGGACTCGTCTGGGCGCTGCTGCCGCTGACGCTGTTGGCGGGACGTCCGTATGCAGGTTGCGTCTGCGCGGATGGCCAATTCAAAGTTTTTTGCTCTGGTCATTGCACCGCGACGGGTGGTTCGGCCGCAATGGACCCGAGCCGGCACGCCGGTTGTTGTGGAAAATGCTGCGCGGAAGTCGCCGTCAACGACTGCCTGAAATCGGAGCGGCGCGGTTCGCCGGTGAAGGCCTCCTCGAACGGGGCGACTGCACCCGGCATCTCGCAAGGGAAATGTGCTTGCCGCTGGGTGGCCCAGGACCCGTCGATCGTTCCTGCCGGCGTCGCGGCGCCCGTCGGCTGTTGTTGCTCCGGCCTCTTCGTTCCGGCGTCGCGTCCGGCGGACAGATTGCCGGCGAATGGCATGGTGCTGGCCAACTCGCTCGACACGGGACCGCCGCCCGATCTCGTGCTGATCCTCGGCCGTCTGATCATTTAAGCCCCGCGTGCGGAGCCTTTCTTGTTCCGCGCTACCTCGACGCACCGCGCCCCTAAGTGTGTTGCGTGACGTTTCGTCGCGAGCGATCAATCGGTTCGCATCTCGGCCGCTGCGTCGCTCCTGTTTTTGGCCGCATGGGCCGGGTTTGGTCCTGCGCACTTCTCGATTGTCAGCGAATGGCTGGTCATGGCCAAGTCGGCATACTCCGCAGTTTGATCGGACTCATTGCAAAGGCATTTTCATGGAAAATCAGCACGACCCCGTCCCCCGCGAAGCGACGGAAGCCAGCGATAACCGAACGACGATATCGGCGACCCGCAACATAACGGCGTCCGCCGCGCCGCTGCGCGGTTGGGGGCGCGCAAAGTTTCTTTTCAAGGTCGTTGAAGTTCGGTTGCGGTTCATCGCCGTGTTGGTGATTACGTTTTTGCTAATCGGTTACTGGGACACGGTCCAGAATTATTGGGCCAAATGGACTCGCCCGGCTGCGGCGGCGACCCGCGCATCGGCCGACACCGAATACTTTTGCCCCATGCATCCGCATGTCATCCGAGCCGGGCTCGATCCGAACGGCGCCATTCCAAAATGTCCCATCTGCGGAATGCCCCTCTCCTTGCGCAAAAAGGGGGAGCGGGCCCAATTGCCGCCGGGCGTGCTCAGCCGCGTGCAGCTCTCGCCGGAACGAATCCAGATGGCCGGAGTGCAAACGCAAGCGGTGGCCTATCGACCGCTCGCGAAGGAGATCGAGACGGTCGGCTCTGTCGATTACGACGAAACGCAACTTTCAGAAATCGTCAGTCGCGTGGACGGATATGTCGAAAAGATGTACGTCGACAAGACCTTTGTCACGGTTCAGAAAGGAGACGTCCTGGCTGAGGTCTACAGCCCAGAACTCTATAGCACGGGCCAAGAGCTGCTCGAGGCCGTCAGACGAAAGGCGACCGATCTCATCGCCAGCGCCAAGGATCGGCTGCGGCTGCTCGGCGTTGAAAATCAAGAGATTGAGACGATCCTCCAGTCGGGCCGCGCTCCGAAAAACTTGGTTCTCCGCTCGCCGCAAGAAGGCCACGTGATCAAGAAGAAAATTGTGGCCGGAGCGCACGTCACCGCCGGCATGACGCTCTTCGAGATCGCGGATCTCTCCACGGTTTGGATTGAAGCCGACGTATTTGAGCGCGATGCCCAGTTTCTTCGCACCGGACAAGAAATTGACGCCACCGTCGAAGCCTTGCCAAACCGCGTATTTTCCGGCCAGGTCTCGCTCGTCCACCCACACGTCCAGCGGGCGACGCAAACAAATCGCGTCCGCTTTGAATTGAAGAATCCCGGACATGCGCTGCGGCCAGGAATGTACGCGACGGTGACGATCAAAGTGCCCTTGGCGGAAATCGAACCGTATCGGACGCAAATTGCCGAATCGCGGCAACGACCGATCGGCACGGATGATGCGTCGCTGATCGCCTTTCAAAAAACCTGTCCCGTGACGGGTAAGAAATTAGGCAGCATGGGATCGCCGGTAAAGGCACTGTCTGCCGGACAGACCGTATTTCTCTGCTGTCCAGGCTGCGTCGCTCCGTTTGAAAAGTCACCCGCAAAGTATCAGGCGGTCCTTGAACCGCGCCCCGACAATGGCATTTTAGCCGTCCCCGAACGAGCGGTGATTGATACGGGCAAAACGAAGATCGTGTATCTCGAGCGCGAGCCCGGATTATTCGAGGGAGTTGCGGTGGAGGTCGGCCCGCGGATCGGCGCTTTTTATCCGGTTTCCCAAGGGTTGCGACCCGGCGACCGCGTCGCCGCGGCCGGCGCGTTCTTGATTGATGCCGAAACGCGGCTAAATCCGGCGGCCGCCGCGACCTATTCGGGCGCGAGCGGCGGACCGAAACAGGCCGATTCCACTCTCCCTCGACCGGACACGAAAGCAACGGACGCGCAGCCCGCAGCTTCGGCGAGACCACGGCCCTCCAGTTCGCACCCAGGGCCAACTGCCGACGATCTGAAAGAATTGGCGAAGCTGCCCGCGGAGGACCGGGCGTCGGCCCTCGCGCAGAAATTCTGCCCGATCACGGGCGAGCCGCTCGGATCGATGGGTCAGCCGTTCAAAGTGGAACTGCGCGGCCAGGCGGTCTTTCTCTGCTGTCCCGGGTGCGAGGACGACGCCCAGAAAGATCCGGACCAAACTCTGCGCAAGGCGCAGGTGTTGTCGGCCGAGAGCGCTCCTGCTCGGTCGCCCGATTCCTCGGCGAAGGATGCTCGAAATGCCCCCGATTGAAGTGGCTTGATCGCCGAAACCGGGCCCGGCGGGGTTCGTCGGCACGTAGCGGCAGCCGTGCCAGGTTGGCGGGTTAGCACCTACTTTCCCTTGGCTAGCTTGCGTCACGGCTGCCGCGTTTTGACACCAAGTTGACCCCTGAGCCATCCATGATCGGAAAAATCATCGAACTCTCGATTCGCAATCGCTTGGTGGTGATTTTGCTCTCGCTGGGAGTGATCGTTTGGGGCGTGTATTCCGTCTACAACACGCCGGTTGACGCAATACCCGATCTCTCCGAGAACCAGGTGATCATCTTCACCGATTGGATGGGCCGCAGCCCACGCGAAATCGAAGACCAAATCACTTACCCGCTGTCAGTCAATCTGCAAGGTCTGGCGGGGGTCAAAACGGTCCGTTCTTCGAGCGAATTCAATTTCTCGATGATCAACATCATCTTCGAGGACAACGTCGATTACTACTTTGCCCGTGAGCGGGTGCTCGAGCGATTGACCTTGGCCGGAACATTTTTGCCGCCGGGGGTCGTTCCCTATCTGGCTCCGGACGCGACCGCGTTGGGGCAAATCTTCTGGTACACCGTCGCGGGCGAAGGGTACGATGCGGGCCGCTTGCGGGCGATCCAAGATTGGTACGTCCGTTATCAGCTCAATTCCGTGGCCGGCGTCGCGCAGGTGGCCTCCGTCGGCGGCTTTCCCATCGAATATCAAATCGACGTCGATCCGAACAAACTCCGCGCTTACGGAGTGACGCTGGGAGAACTCTATGCCGCGGTCGCGCGATCGAATTCGGCCGTCGGCGGGCGCGTTGTCCAAAAAGCCAATGCCGAATACCTGATCCGTGGCGTCGGTTGGCTGGGCGCGCGGCCGGGACAAGAGACGGTTGACCACCGCGATGTGCTGGCGGACATCGAAAACACAGTCATCAAATCAGACCCGCAAACCGGCACGCCGATCCGCGTCGCCGAGATCGGCGCCGTTGGCCTGGGGACGCAGTTTCGTCGCAGCGTGCTGGAGAGCAACGGGGGTGAAGCGGTCGGCGGCGTCGTCATGATGCGGTATGGCGAAAACCCGCTGGCCGTCACTAAGCGGATCAAGCAAAAAATCGAGCAACTTCAGCCAGGGCTGCCGCCGGGCGTGCGTATCGTCCCCTTTTACGACCGCACGCGGCTGATCGAAGGGGCGATTCATACGCTGGCCGAAATCTTGACCCACGAGACGATCATCGCTTCGATCGCCGTGCTGCTGATCCTGATGCACTTTCGCAGCGCCTTGGTGATCTGCGTCACCTTGCCGCTGGCCGTGCTGATCTCGTTTATTCTGATGCGCACGTTTGGCATTGCGTCCAATATCATGTCGCTCTCGGGCATCGCGATCTCGATCGGCGTGCTCGTCGATCAGGCCATTGTTATGGTCGAAAACGCGACCCATCATCTGACCGAGCATTTTCATGGAAAGAAAATCAGCGGCGATATTCGCGAACTGGTTATTCCTGCTTGCCGCACGGTGGGCCGACCAATCTTCTTTTCGGTCGTCATCATTCTGATTTCGTTCATCCCGGTCTTCACGCTGGGCGGACAGGAGGGAAAGACGTTTCATCCGCTGGCGTTTACGAAAAGCTTCGCGATGATCGGGGTCGCGCTGATTTCGATTACGCTGGTGCCGGCGTTGATCCCGACGTTTCTCAAAGGACGGCTGCGGCGCGAGGAAGAAAACTGGCTGGTGCGCAGTCTGATTCGCATTTATCAGCCGGTGCTTGCCTGGGCGATGAACTTTCCCAAGGTCGTGAACTGGTTTTTCATCGTGCTGCTGGCCCTCGGATTTTATTTAGCGCCGAAAATCGGCCGCGAATATATGCCGCCCCTCGACGAAGGGAGCATTTTGGACATGCCGGTGACGGTCCCGCGCGCTTCGGTGACCGAGTCGGGCGACGATCTCCGAGCTCGCGACGCGATCCTCCGCGAATTCCCCGAGGTGGAGCAAGTGGTCGGCAAGGCCGGCCGCGCCGAGACGCCGACCGACCCGGCGCCGCTGGACATGATCGAAACGATCGTGAATTTGCGGCCCCAGGTTTTTTGGCCGAAGCGCCAATTGAAATATGCCGACGCCCGAAAACAAACCTCGCGGGTCTGGCAAACGCTCGTTGCCAACGGGTTTGCGCGGCAGCCCGCCACGGAGCAGGAGCAAACTGCCCTGATCGAAACCGCCACGATGACCGCGGCGACTCGCTTGGACACGCTCCTCCGCGAATTTCTGATGCGCCGCTACCGAGACGCGCAATCGGAACTGGCCGTGGCCCTCACCCGCTTGGCGATTGTGCATCTGACCGATTGCTGGCGCGACTCCGGCGAACTCCTGGAGGCCGTTTCCGCCGCCGAGATTGACGCCTGGGCCGCCGAGTTTGCGGAAAAATTTGGGGTCGAATTCGCCGCTGGCCCCGCGCAACAGGACGTCAATCAATTCGTGCAGCAATTGGCCGAGCGACTTTCGCAACAAGGAAAAGTTCGACTCGCTCCGGCGCTATATCGCTGGCCGCGAACTCCGCTCGCAGTCGCTCTCGCCCAAGTCGGCGAGGTTCTCGGTTCCGAACCGGCAACTTTCTTTACTGCCTTCCGACAATTCCTTCAGACGGAGCGTGACCAGCGCTGGTTGCGGCTTGCGACGAATTGGGATTATGAAGTCTTCGATCAAGCGGTCGGCGACTACGATTGGCTGTCGATCGAGGAATTGGAAAAAGGGGCAGTCGCCGCCGGGTTTTGGACCGGTCGCGGAACCAGCGGCGCATTGGCGCCTCAAAAAGATGCGCCGCCCACGCGCGCCAGCAGCCCCGAGCTGCAATCTTTGCGGGCCGAACTGGACGGTCCCTTCGCGCGGCGTTTGCTCCTCTGGAAGAAATCCAAGCCAGATCTCGTCAAGGAAATGGACAGCACGTTGCAAATGCCCGGCTGGGGAAATATCTGGACCCAGCCCATCATCAATCGCATTGACATGCTCGCGACTGGCGTCCGAACGATGATCGGCGTCAAGGTCTTCGGCCCCGACTTGAACCAGATTCAAGCCGTTTCCGAGCAATTGGCGGCCCAACTCCGCACTATCCCGGGCGCCGCGGACGTCTTCGCCGATCAAAACGTGGGCAAGGGCTATCTCGAAATTACCGTCGATCGAGCGCGGGCGGCGCGCTACGGCATCAGCGTGGGAGACATCCAAGACGTGATCGAAGTCGCCCTCGGAGGCAAGCCGATTACGACCACCGTCGAAGGCCGCGAGCGTCATCCAGTTCGCATTCGCTATGCCCGCGCATTTCGCGAGGACGAGGAATCGATCAAGAATCTGCTGATTCATACGAGCGAGGTTCCGGCGACCGCGGCGGCGGGAGCCATGCGCGCAATGGCGGCCGGAGCTTCGGAGCCGAAAGCGCCCACCGCCGCGGGGGCGCTTCCCATCCAGGTTCCCCTGGCGGCGGTGGCAGACGTGCGCATCGTCGAAGGCCCGTCGATGATCAAAAGCGAAAATGGGTTGCTCCGCTCCTATGTTCAGTTAAACGTCCGCGACCGCGACATTGTCGGCTTTGTAGAAGAAGCCCAGCGCGTGGTCGCTCACAAGCTCGCCTTGCCGCCGGGCATGTACCTGGAATGGACAGGACAATTCGAGCATCAGGTCCGAGCCCGCAAAACGCTAATGATCGTCGTGCCGGCCGTCGTACTGTTGATCTTCATCATTTTGTATTTGACGTATCACGACCTGATGGACGCGCTGTTGATGATGATGGCCGTCCCCGAAGCGCTGGTCGGCGGGATCTTTTTTTTGTGGCTGACCGGTTTCAATTTCAGCGTGGCGGTCTGGATCGGTTTCATTGCCTGCTTTGGCATGGCAACCGAGACAGGGATCATCATGCTGGTTTATCTCCGCGAGGCAATCGACCGCCACGGCGGCCTGGAGCAGATCGCCTCCCTGGAAGAACTCCGAAAAATCGTGATCGAGGGCGCCGTTCACCGCCTCCGCCCCAAGCTCTTGACCGAAGGGGTGGCCATCGTCGCGCTGGCACCGATGCTTTGGGCCAGCGGAGTCGGGCACGAAGTGATCTCCGCGATGGCAGCGCCCGTTTTAGGGGGCTTGCTCATTTCCGACGACGTGGTCGATCTCTTTATTCCGGTGCGATTTTTCTGGGTGCGCCGCGCTCGGTGGCTAAAGTTGCACGCGTCTCCTCTGCCGGCCGACAGTCTGGAAACTGTGGCACGCGACTGAAGTGACGTTTCGCGTAGAGGCCGCTGGCGTCGCCGCCGCGGCCCGCGCTCGATTCGCCGGTCCCTGTTCGCGAGCCCGTGCGGTGACCCTCGTCCGGTGACCCTTGTGCTACGGCGGTTCGAGGTCTTTGCCAAGGGGCCGGCAACGGGTCTTTTGGCCATGGCCCTTGACCGTTTCTTGGAATTCGTATTCCACGCGGACCGGCCATTTGGTTCCAAAGTTCGGCGTTCACCCCCCTCGACCATTCGGCACGTTGAATTTACCATGACAAGGTGAAGCTTATTAAATCGAAGCCGTGGTGAATCGGAGCGGTGGCGATGGGTGAAACGCGGCAAGCCTGGGAAAGTCAGACCGCCTGGCAGGAAGTGGCCGGCTATCTGAACTTTTCCACCGGCGGCGAAGATCCTAAGTTTCTTCAGAATCTGAATCTGCTGTACCACGCCGGCCAACCCTATCCGGCCGACGCCTGCCCCGCGTGGCGGTATTTCTTGGGGCATCTCCGCCAACAATTGTTCGAGCTCAACCAACATAACCCGGCGTTCGCCGACATCCAGCAGGCAATTGAGATTACGGAATTGGTTGGGGGGCAGTTGCTGCCTGCCTATTGCGCGTTTCATCGCGATTTGCTCTATCATCAAGCCGACGACGCCCTCTTTAATCCGTTTTTCATAGGCCGCGCCTTTCAGGCGGTCGTTCAACAAGGGGGGCCTTGGACCGATGCCGAACGGATTGTCGAAGGGAGCCTCGCCGAACTGAACGATTTTATCGGGCATCGTCCGGTCGCGGCGCTCGAGACCGACCAGAAAATTGAGCCCTATCCGCATGAGCGCGTGCGGCCGGTCCCGCTCTATATCGCGCGGGCCGGAGTGGTGTTCGGCAAGTATCACGACCTGATCGAAAAAACGCTCGACATCCTCCGCCGGACGAACTCGGCGATTTTGGAATCGGCCTCCTTCGATCTCGACTTGTTGGACGAGTTGGCCTTCGATCCGCGCGAGTACGACTTCAACCATCCGGTGAATCGCCGGCCGAACTACCATTTTGGCCAATGGGACCCGCACCACATCGACAACAAGGGCCGCTATCGGCGGTTTGTGTTGGTGCAAGTCACCCTCGATGCAATTTTGGAGCGAATCGAAAACGCCCAGCCCGAACTCCGGGACGAACGGCTGTTTGAAGGAGCCGCCGTGCTGGCCGGAACCATGTTAATGGCGGCCGGGACCAGCGGCAGCGGTCCCGATTCGCACGATTCCGGCGTCACGCTGGGAAACCTGCTGCCGCGGGTTGCAGCGTATCGCGATGCGTTTTACGAACAACTGCTCAAGCACTCCAGCGGACCGCACGCGTCTCGGTTGCACCAAGAGGCCGCGGAGCTGCGCCAACCGTTCGCCGGGGCGCGGCAGAATTTGAACTTGGCGCTGGCGCGGCATCGCGCGCTGCAGTTGCAAAACGTGAACTTGGCGCTCGTGTATGCTCGAATCGGCTATCCTGCCGCGGCGGCGCGGACGATCCGTTCGGTACCGGCGGCCAGCGCGCGGATGACGTGCGATATCCAGTGCCGGCTGGCGGAGACGCGGCGCGCGATCGACCGCGGAAACCTCTCGGCGGCCGCCAGCGAACTTTGTCACGTCGTCGATCTGATTCAGCGCGCGATCGAATGCGGCGCGCTGATTGACCCTTGGAACATTATCGGCTTCAGCGGTCAGTTCAGTCTGTTTCCGGCCCTTGAAAACAGCATTTCTGATGCGCGCGTCGACGAATTTCTCGATCTCGTGGAAGAGGTGTTCAATCAATACGCGCGGCTCTGGGCGGAGGCGGCGGCAATCGACGACGCGGCCTTGCAGGAGACCGCCAGCAATGATTTTTGGGAAGTCGCCATTTGGTTCGATCGCTACGCCATCTCGATGGTTTCCAATGTCAAACGGGTGTTCGGCTTGGAATCCCATTTGGCTGCCCAATATGCCGCCGGGGCGCTCAATGCTTGGCACAAGGCCGGAACCGCCAGCGGCGACATTGCATTCTGGCGGCCGCATGCTGAACAGTTCGATTCGTGGCGCGCCTATTCCGCCGTCCTCACTGCGCTGTTGGAAAAAGATGATTACACTGCCGCACTGGGCCTCTTGGTCCATTGGGCCGGGCAAGCGGCGCGGGTCCATTTTGGCGAAGGAGATCGAGGCTTTTCGCAATTGGCGCAGCGCTGGCTCCAGTGTTTGCTCGCCTCCGCGGTCGAGCTGCGCCAGCAGCAAACGCTGATTCGCCGCTTTTTCGCCCAACTTGAAGCGAACGCCGAGGAGTTTTGGCGCGTCCCGCGACTGGGGCTCGGCGAGTTCAACCTGCTGATCGAACGCGATCGGCCGAGCGAAGATTTTGAAGACAGCGAAGAAGAATTGGACGCCCTGTTTGCGGAGGAGGACGAAGACGAGGAGGACGAAGAAGACGAGATTTATAGCGCCGCGTACGACGACGTGGTCTACCGCGATAGCACGGACGACGGCGTCGAAGGGCCGATTCTTGGCGATGGCGAACGGGCGACCGATTACGAGCTCGAGCAAGAAGCAAAACGCCTCGACGAATCGCTCGAATTCTTGAGCGCCATCGCGCGTCTGTGGAAGGCGGCCGCTCCCGCCTTTGCCCCGCCGCGCGAGGCGGTATCAGGGGCGCTCTCCGCCGCCGCTCAACCGCTCGATACGGCCGTGCAGATGGAAACTCTGACCGGCTGGCGCGACCAAGCCTTGTCTAATCGGCGTGAACTATTGCAATTGCTCAAACAGGTGCAGGACGAGCCGCTGGTTGGCGAAACCTCAAGCGATTCGTTAATCGAATACGACCGCCGCCGCGTCGTGAAAGAAGGACTGCTGGAAAAAATTATCGCCGCTTGCGTTGCGACCGCCGACGCGATCCGCTGGATTCAAGGCACGCTGTACGCAGTTCAGGCGGGGGAAGCTGCCAAGAACGTGGAACGGGCGGCCGAAAAACCGGAGGAAAGCGCCTCGGCCGAAGTCATCGCCCTGTGGAGCGCCCTGGTCGCCGGTCAAATCGATCTGATTCGCGAACGCTGGCCGCAAGCCTTGTCCGCCATGCGGCGTTTGCCGCTGCTGTATATTCCGCTCGCCAAAGGCGGAGATCCTCAAAAAATCGTCGCCGCCCGCAGCCTGCAACATGCCGTGGCCGATTTGCTCTGGCGGCTGCCGCGGCTGGGGTTGCTGCGCGAAGCCTGCCAGTTGATCGCCGCGGCGCGAGTCATGGAGCAAGATCACCCGGTCGGCGCCGGGGCGGTCAGCGAATTCGACCGGCTGTTCGATCGTGGATATAAAGCGCTGGTGGAGAGTCTGGTCGAAGCGGCTCGCGACGAACAGCCCCCTCCGCCGGCGCTGGACGCGGAAACGCCCGACGAGGTTCTCATCGCCCATTTGCAGCAACTGACGGAGTCGCTCGTGGCGCAGTGGCTCGCCCATAGCCGGACGCTGCGGCTCTCGGCACTTGAGCGCGTCGCCGCGGACAAAGATTGGAAGGCGCTCCGCATGTTTATTGAGGCCTATGGGCACGAGGTCTTCACCCAGCACTTTCTCAATATCGGCAATCTCCGCGCGATTTTGCATCAAGGGGTCGATTGCTGGTTGAAAAAAGCGCAAGAGGACCCCAGCCAAGCGGATTGGAAACTCTTTCAGGAGCTGGGCGGTCGCTTGCCGCGAGCCGAAGCGGTCCAGCACCTTTCCCTGGTCATCGAAGCCGTGATCGAAAATTACGGAGAATATCTCGATTACAATACTACGACGACCCATTCCGACCGCGGCGAAATGATCTATACGCTCCTCGATTTGCTGCGGCTGAAGGCCGGCTACGAACGGGTGAACTGGAACCTGAAGCCGCTCGTCATGGCGCACGAAGTCCTGGTTCGTGATGGGCGAGCGGCCGCCGCCGAATTGTGGCGCCGTGCCATCGTCGAGCGGACCGCCGAAACGGCCGACCAGCATCAGCAGCGCATTCAACAGTTGCAAAAAAAACATTCGCTTCGCCTGATCACCTTGTCTGATCGCATTGCGGAGCGCTTCATTCGCCCCCTGTTGATCGACCATCTGCGGGCGCTCGTCTTGCCTGCGGTTAAGGAATCGCGGCAAGGGTTGACTCCGGTGGCGTTTCCCGTCTTGGAGTTGGAGGCGGGCGATTTGGCGTCGGAATCGAACGGGGCGGGGCTCGATGTGCCCGACTGGATCATCGCCTTGGAAGAAGAAACCGCCGCGGCCTTGTCGATCGTGGAAGGAGGGGCCCAGCCTGAAGACGATTTCTCGCCCGGTTGGGTCCGACTCCGCTGGGAAGAAATTCAAAACCAACTCGCCAATTGGGAAACGCTGACGTTGCCCGGCGAATAGACCGGCGGCGCCTGTTTTCGCTAGAATCGGGGGGGACCTGACCAAATGGCGATGCGGCGTGCAACGCTCCGTGAAATCGCTCGTGGCGGGCGGCGGCTCGGCGCGGCCGCGGGCCGCACGATCCAATCCGCTGCGCTCGGCGTGTCGCGGCTGCTGCTGACGCCGCGCTGCGCGTTCTGCGCGGAGGACTTCTTGCCGGGCGCCCCCGATCAAAGACTTTGCTTGCGCTGTCGCGCCGAGCTGCTGCAACCACCCTTGTCGCGCTGTCTGCGCTGCGCGGCTCCGTTGCCCTTATTAAGCACGGCCAGCGCCGACGGCTGCGCGCAGTGCAACGATCGGCTCTGGCGGCTTGATCTCGCCTGGACCCTGGGCGACTACCGCAATCTGCTGCGGGCGGCGATCCTGCAAACGAAAAATCCGCATGGCAGCCGGCTCGCGCGCGAGTTGGGCCGCCTCCTCGGGCAAGCATGCGGAGAGCAACTCGCGAAAGAAAAGTTTGAAGCGGTGGTCCCCATTCCGCTTCACTGGACTCGCCGACTCAAACGGGGTTTCAGCGGACCAGAGCTCATCGCCGGCGAGTTGAGCCGCGCCTTGAAGGTGCCGCTGGAGGCGCGGTTGCTCCGCCGTCGCCGCACGGTCGAGATCAAGTTCATGTCGCGCAGCCGTCGCGCCCAGAGCTTGCAAGGCGTCTTTTCGGTATCCTCGGCGTATGAACTGAAAAATGCGCGGATTTTGCTGGTGGACGATATTTTGACGACCGGCGGCACGTGCAACGAAGCGGCCCGCGCGCTCCATTGGGCCGGCGCGGACTATGTCGGCGTGGCCGTGGTCGCCCGCGCCGCCCGGCCGCGCTAAGCAGCCAACGCGTGCCAAGAGACGGAACGAGCCACCGCATGATGCCGCGCTGAGATTCGCCACGACGCGGAAGTGTTGCGTCAACGGGGGCGTCACTGGAAAGCCGATGCGCAGGGCTGTGACCAACGAGGCCCGCGGAATCGCATCAGCCGTGCTCCTTGGCGCGCGGCGCGAAGCTCGCCCCCTCGAGCGCCAAAAGCCGCCGTTTGAACGCAACGCCGCCGCCGGCCGTAAATCCGCCGATCCGCCCGCCGCTGGCGATCACCCGATGGCACGGAATGATGATCGCTACCCGGTTCTTGGCCAGGCAACTGCCGGCGGCCCGCGCGGCGCCCGGCGCGCCGGCGCGCTCCGCGAGTTCGCCATAGCTGAGGGTCTGGCCGAAGTCGATCCGCCGGCAGTCTGCCAGCATGCGCCGTTGCAAGGCGGTTCCGTACGAGATGTCGATCTGGATATCGCGAAAGTCGTCTCGCGCCCCCGCGGCGAAAGCGCACAACCGCCGCTTGAGTTCCGGATGCCAATTGGCCTCGCGCGCATCCAGCGGCAAGTCGACATCGATCGCGCGCTGCGCGGCCAGCAGCGAGCGATGGCCGATCGAGAGCCGCGATACGATGCCATCGCGGCCGGCGGCGGCCATCCAGCCGAGCGCGGTGGAAAATACGCAAAAGCTGGTGTGCTGCGGCATGCTGTGGACTTCGCGGACCATCGCCAGGTCTTGGCGCGAGAAGCGGCTTTGACAGTTTCCGGAACCGCATTCTATACTGAAAGCCGTTTCGTCGGCAGCCGCACCGCTCCGGAGGGGGTCGTGTCGCCTGCCGCCGGCGTTCCTCGAATCCGCTTGGCGTCGCCCCCAGGAACGCCGTTTTCCGCTTCCTCCGAGGTCTCCTCGCCATGAACCGCTATAGTTCATTCAGTGACGATTTTTACGTCAACATGAACCTCAGCACGGAAATGGAGCTGCCCACCAATCGCGAGACGATCCTCCATTATTTCGAGCAGGTCCGCAAGAAATATCCGACGATGCGGAACTTCTATTGCCGCGACAAACGCGATTTTGTTCTCGAAGAAGACAAGGATCAAGGGCAATATCGCTGGTGCACGGTCGAGCAGCGGCGGGTTTGCTCCGGGCAAGTCAATCCGCCGTCGGTGGAAGCGGCCCTTGAGCAGCACCGCATGGTGCTGGAGCTGGCGCCGTTTTCGCTCTCGGTCAGCCCGCTCGACTGCGAAGCGATGGACTTGATGTTCGGGTTCGATTTCACGTATCGCGGAAATCACAATCAGCTCGTGGCCGAAGCGCTCGGCGTGAGTCCCGCATTCGAGCGGATGCTCGAGATTCCCGGCGTCACGGTGATCAATTATGAGCCCTCGATTACGATCGGGCTCGATGAAGATTGCCGCGTCCAGTGCCGGGTGAGCGTCGAATCGCGCACCAATGCCTATCAAATCCGGACCGGCGAATATCCCGAAGAGCAACTAAGCGTCTTTGTGACCGCGCGGCAGTATGGCAGCCTGGGGACCGATACCACGTTCTTAGAGTCGTTAGAGAATCTGACCAAAATCTGTCAAAACGTCGTCGAGAACTATGCCATTGAGGCCGTGCTGCAACCCTTGGCACGGACCATTGCGATGAAGTAGCGTGGCCCCGGAAGTTTCGTCATTCCGGCGCAGGGAGGACGCCCTTGACCGCCGCTGGATTCCCGGCGTGCGCGGGAATGACGGGTTGCAAACCGGGCCGTTTCATTCGTCATTCCCGCGCAGGCGGGAATCCAGTGCCCCGCAAACACGTCAAGGTTTCGTCATTCGCGCCTGCGCGGGAATGACGGGTACCAAGTCCGCCACCAATTCGTCATCCTCGCGCACGGAGGACGCACTCGACCGCCGCTGGATTCCCGCCTGCGCGGGAATGACGGGTTGCAAACCGTGCCGTTTCATTCGTCATTCCCGCGCGGAGAGGACGCACTCGACCGCCGCTGGATTCCCGCCGGCGCGGAAAGACGGGTTGCAAGCCGGGCCGTTTCATTCGTCATTCCCGCGCAGACGGGAATCCAGTGCCCCGCAAACACGGCGTCACCGCTTCGTCATTCGCGCCTGCGCGGGAATGACGGGTACCAAGTCCGCCACCAATTCGTCATTCCGGCGCAGGGAGGACGCCCTTGACCGCCGCTGGATTCCCGGCGTGCGCGGGAATGACGGGTAGCAAACCGGGCCGTTTCATTCGTCATTCCCGCCGGCGCGGAAAGACGGGTACCAAGTCCGCCACCAATTCGTCATCCTCGCGCGGAGATGACGCACTTGACTGCCGCTGGATTCCCGCCTACGCGGGAATGACGGGTTGCAAGCCGGGCCGTTTCATTCGTCATTCCCGCGCAGACGGGAATCCAGTGCCCCGCAAACACGGCGTCACCGCTTCGTCATTCGCGCCTGCGCGGGAATGACGGGTGAAAGTTTGCCCCCTGCTTCATCATTCCCGCGCACGGAGGACGCCCTTGACTGCCGCTGGATTCCCGCCTACGCGGGAATGACGGGTTGACCCGCGCCGTTTCATTCGTCATCCTCGCGCGGAGAGGACGCACTCGACCGCCGCTGGATTCCCGGCGTGCGCGGGAATGACGGGTTGCAAACCGTGCCGTTTCATTCGTCATTCCCGCGCAGGCGGGAATCCAGTGTCCCGGCCGGCCGCGGCGCTACGTTGCCGGAATCGCGGTGCGTCTGCGCGTGTAACCGACGATGAGGATTACCAGGGCCGACATCAAGGGCCACGGCGCGAGCAAGCGCAGAGCCGAGGCAAAACTCGCGCCGCGATCCAATTGCTCCTTCAAGCTATCCGCTTCGTTCGTGCTCAAGGGAACCTGCAAGGCGACCAGCGCGAGTTGACGGTGCACGTCCAATTGAACCGCGGCGGAGAGTTTGCCTCCGGCGAGCACATTGGCCGCAATCCCTTCGACCTTTTCGAGGCTCTTGGGGTCCAGCTGGATCTTCTGAAGCTGCAACTCTTCATCGCGGCGTTCCGCGATCGCCTGCAGCGAGTCGGCCGCTTGCATTTTGGCTCGCAGCCGCGCGGATTCGGCCGAGTTGAGCACTTTGGGTGAATCGTGCTTGAGATAGTCGTGCAACCAGCCGATGTCGCCGGCCACCGATTTGCCCACCATGTTGGGACCATAATAGCCGCCCAGGTTGCCGACCATGTTGATAAAGCCGATCGCCGAAGCGGCCGCGATCGCGCCCAGAAAGATCGTCGGAATCGGCCAGAAGGCGGGCAGATGCGAATACTGCCCCAGGCTCACGAACGTCAGCAGAATCACCAACGGCAAGATCGGGACATTGTCGCAATACGAGGCCAGAATCAAACCGATCCCTTGCAACGCGAGTGGGATGCAGACATGCCCGATGCGCTCGCCCGTTTTGTCGGAATGCCAACCATTGAGCAGAATTCCGATCGCCGCGATCGTGAAGTACCCGCCGGTGATGAGCGTGGCGGCGAAGTCCGACGAGCCGGTTTGCGATTTGACAATCAGCGGCATGAACATCG
Organism: Pirellulales bacterium; assembly: GCA_035656655.1. Classification (GTDB taxonomy): domain Bacteria; phylum Planctomycetota; class Planctomycetia; order Pirellulales; family DASRSE01; genus DASRSE01. The sequence goes on along the minus strand of DASRSE010000187.1, from coordinate 8,531 downwards.
ACAAACCATAACTCGACACATTCAGGCCAAAATAAACCAAGGTTAAGAGCGCGACCATGCCCACATGCTTTTTCCAAGCGTCATGCCCTTGTTCTTTCTTCAAGCGATGCTCTTCATCGAGCTCTCTTTGCAACCAGTCGCGTTCTTCGTCCGGGAGCCACTGCGCCTCGCGCGGCCGATTGGGCAACACGAACAGCGTCACGATGCCAGCGAGCACCGGCACCACCCCTTCGAGAATGTAAACCCAGCGCCAGCCGGTCAAGCCAAACCACGCGACCTGCTTCATAATCAGGCCCGACAGTGGGACGCCAACCGCGCTCGAAAATGGAATCGCCGCCATAAAACAAGCGATCGCCTTGGCGCGGTCTTGCTGGCGAAACCAATACGATAGAAACACGATGACCGTCGGAAAAAAGCCTCCCTCGAAGAAACCGAGCAAAAAGCGAAACACATAAAACTGATACGTGGTATTCGTCGGCAGTTCGGTGATGAAATGCGCGACCGAACCGAGCGGGCCGGCGGCCGACAGTTGCGGCAGCCACCCAAAAAAGTGGTGCATCAAGGGCATGCCGATAAACCCGCACAAGGCCGCACAAAGTCCCCACAGCAACAAAATGCGCGCAAAGACCGACCGCGCTCCCCAGCGCGCCACGCTCACCGTGCTAGGAATCTCCAGAATCCAATAACCCCAAAAAAACAGCCCCGCCCCATGGCCAAATGCATCGTCGGTTAAGCCGATGCCCGACTGTTCAGGGGAGAGCTTCATGCCCAATTGGGCCACCGAGACATTGCCGCGATCGAGGTAGGCGAGGATATACAGAAAGAACAAAAACGGGAGCAGGTGAACCGTGATCCGGCGGCGGGCGCGTTCACCAATGGTCAGAGCCGGTTTCCGCCACAGCCACCGCATCCAGCGCTCGCCCCAAGCATCGCCCGAACTCTCTGCTGCCATTTCGCCATCCGCCTGTTGGAAAGAAGAGAACCCGCAAGAGGTTTGACCTTAGCCGAAGCCGACCATTTTTGCAAATTCGCAAGCGCGAGGGGCAAACGGCCGAAGTAAACTGAAGCGAGCAACTGCGCCGTCCGCGGCGCCGCTTAAAATCGCTGCAACCCTCAAGAATTGCCCCTTCCTCCCCGATGGCGAGTTCGTCATGAAATACTTCGTCGCGGCAGTCGGCCTCAGTCTCTGCGGGATCTCCTTCTCGATCGCTCAGCAACCGGCGGGCACGACCCCTCCGGCCAGCACGCAAATTCCCTTAGCCAAGGCCGACGACAACTCGCAGTATGCGAATGCGGCCATCAAAGGGCTGATTGAATCGGTCGACGACCCCGATGTGGGCGTGCGCGAGGCCAGCGTGATGGCTCTGCGCGAGCTCGGTGCGCAAGCAAAACCGGCGATTGCCGCGCTCTGTCACCGGCTGCGCGATCGCGACGGCTTCGTGCGGATCGACGCCTCCAAAACGCTGGTCGACTTGGGCAAAGACGCGGTGCCGACCATGGCGCTCTATTTGAACGACCCCGACCCCACCGTGCGTGAACTGGTGCTCCACTCGTTTCGCGAGATTGGCGCCGATGCGAAATCGGCGGCGGCGGCGATCACGCAGCGGCTGGTCGATCCGGACGTGGCGGTCCGCTCGGCCGCGATCGCGGCGCTGCGCGAGCTGGGACCGGATGCCAAGCCGGCGATTCCGCTGCTGGCGGCTTCGCTCAACGACCCGGATGGCTATGTGCGGATCGACGCCGCGATGGTGACCGCGCGGGTTGGACCCGAGGCCGCGAAGAGCCTGGCAAACATGCTGCACGACCCAAATCCGCGCACGCGCGAGCTGGCCGCCTATTCCTTGCGGCAACTGGCGCCCTCCTTGATTACGCCCCCCAAGACCGAGATGTATCGCTAACCGCCGGTTGAACAAGCCCGGCGGACTACGTCACCCGGGGGTCGTCTCCGGCCATGAACGCGGTCCTTTGATGGCTTCGATTGGCTGCTAAAAATCGGCGCAAGCTGCCCGCATTTGAGGGCAAAATTGCTTCCGGCCGACTCGAGCCACTTGCCCTAGCCAGCGGCCGGGCAGACGGTCGTGACTGCGGCGCGACGCCCAATTCGCGTATTCGACGATCGCCACAATCTGTTCGATTCCCGCCGAACCGAATAGCGCCAGCGCCTGGCGCGCCGTGGCCTGATAGAGCCGCTTTCCACGTTCGGCGGGATGCGTGTACGCTTTGTACAAATAGAGCGCATCACGCGGCAATGCGAGACGCACGCCGAGACTATGCTGCGGGTCAACTGGCCCCTCGGCCAGCCAAGCGTAGCTTACCAAGCGGTCTCCACGGAATGCTCCGAGACAGAAAGTGCGTCCCGCCTGCAAGTGCTTAGCCCACGCGGCGTTCAAATCGTTTTGCGGATCGGCGGACCAAGAGACGATCTCCGCCGGTTCGAGCAAGCGAAATTGACAACCTTCGCTCGCGACGGTGCTGGACTCTAGGTCGGCCGCGCGAAGTTGATAGATCGCTCCGAGTTGCAGACCACTCGCTCGTTTTAGCCCGCGATACAACGCGCCCAACAGCGCCGCGCGCCAGCCGAAGTCGGCGGCCGTTTGGTAAAGCGAGCGAAATCGGCTAAGCCGTTCAGCCGACCGCTGCGGAGTCGCAACGGAACCCTCTGGCATCTGGCCAAGCAGCGACGGGCGAAGAAAGCCGTGGACGTTCATGGCGTGTCTCGCGAATGAAACGCTCGACGCGTTTCACGCTCGTTGAATTAGGACGAATGAAACCGACGGAAGAACTTTGATTTGGACCGCCGCGAGACAGCTCGTAGTATGAACGTCTCGCTCGATAAACTTCGCGCAATCGTTACAACCGCTGTGCGCGACCGATCTATGAAGCGGCTGCGTCCGGACAGCCTGTTCAAAAGATTCCCGAAGCCCGGCGGTTGCATACGTCGACCGTCTGCTAGTTCAAGCTTAGTTCGCAAAGCCAAACTTGGATTGCGGCGCCGCGAGCGTTTTTTACCAGTTCTCCGCCATCGGCGACGAAGTCAAGCTATCTTTAAGCGCGGGCGCTGCGCGCCCTTTTTCGCAACCGGAAAAATCGGTCCAGGGTTCTCTCATGACGCTTCTGGCGGAAACTTTGCCCCCGGCCGCAGCCCCCCCGGCCTTGCGAGTGGAGCTCTTCACGGGCCCGCACTTGCCCGCGGGACTGCTGGAACGCTGCGCCCGCCTGGTCGGCCACGGACCGTTCGGCAATGCGGCTTGGTGGAGCGCTTGGTGGGAGCACTTTCGGCCGGCGGGAAGCGAGCTCTTTTTGCTCGCCGTTTCGCGCGGCACGGAATGGGTTGGGTTGGCGCCGTGGTATGCGCAAACCAAATTTGGGCTCGGACGCGTTCTCCGGTTTCTCGGCGACGGTCGGGCCTGCACCGATTATCCCTCGTTAATCGCGCTCCCCGAGCTGCGCCCCTGGGTGTTTCAAGCGGTCGGAGATTGGCTCGCCGCGGAGGCCGGCCGGAGTTGGGATGCAGGCATCTTCGCCGGAATTGCCTCGTCCGATTCTGAATGGCAACAACTGGCGGACCGGCTCGCGCAAGAACCGATTCTCGTCGACCAAGCGGCCATCGCCAACACCTGGCGATTAGCGCTGCCCGAATCGTGGGAAGCCTACGTCGAGCGATTTTCCAAGAGCCATCGCAACCGGCTCCGCCGTGCGCAGCGCGAGCTGTTCGATTCCGGCCGCGCGGTCGTCCGCCGCGTGCAAAATCCGGCGGACTTTGCCCAGAGCTTCGCCTTGCAACGCCATTTGCATCAATTGCGCCGCAATAGCATTGGCGACGCCGGTTGCTACGCCGATCCGCGATTCGAGTCTTTTTTGCGCGCGGCCAACGAGCAACTTCTGGAGCAGCGGATGCTCCGCCTGATGTGGACCGAGCTGGATGGCGAACCGGTCGCGTTCGATAGCGGCTACGCGTTTCAAGACACGCTCTATATGTATCAGACTGGGTTTGACCCGAGCAAAGCAGAATTCAGCCCGGGCCGGCTCCATTTTCAAGCCTCGATCATGAAGGCGATCGAAGAAGGCTATCGCGTGTTTGACTTTCTCCGCGGCGATGAGCCCTACAAGGCGCATTTTCGCGCGAACTCGGCTCCGGTCCTGGAGACGCGGCTGATTGGCCCGCGACTTCGCGCCCGCCTCGGACACGGCTATTGGAAGCTGCAAAAACGGCTCAAGGCGCAGGCACGTCGCTGGCGCGAACAGCGCGGCAGCTCGTCGCAACAGCCCGATCGGTCGGAGCCGCCGGAGGCCTGAAATCAAGTCGGGCGATCGCGAGGCCTGGGCTTCCCCGAGGAAAACAGGCGGTCGTAGAACTCGACGCCGCCGACGCGTTGCCGGTCTAAACTCTGGTTTTTGCGGTCGCCCCGGTTTCGCGGTACATTGGGAGGCTGGCTGGGCTTCCCCCATCGGCAACCGTACGCGAGGCTGCAATGAATCCGACCGCTCTCTCTGGCTGGCTGTTTCTGATAATGATCGGCGGCTTGCTGGCTCGGCCTGCTGACGGTGCGGAGCCGAACTCTTTTCCACCCTTTGAAAAGCTGGAGGCGCATGCGGGATTGCCGGACGCCTTCATAATGTTTGACGGCACGCCGGTCAAAACGAAGCAGCAATGGCTTGACGAGCGGCGGCCGGAACTGAAGCAACTGTTTCAGCGGTACGAGTACGGATTCATGCCGCCGCCCCCCGGAATCGATGCCCGCGTGACGCAGCGCGACGAGCATGCCCTCGGCGGCAAGGCGACGCTCGAAGAGATCGAGATCGCCTTCAAGAACCTGGCCGATCGGCCGCACGCGCCGAAGATTCATCTCGCGATTTTCTTGCCTAATCAGGCCCACGGCTCGGCCCCGGTCTTTCTCGCCCTGAACGAATACGGCAATCAGACGATCGCGCCGGAAGAAAAGATCACCATCTCCGCAACCGCGACGGGCAAGCCGACCGACCTGGCCCGCGGCTCGCAAACCGATTTTTGGTGTCTTGAACAGCTACTCGATCGCGGCTACGCCTTTGCGACCTATTGCCAGAACGACATTGACCCTGACAAGAACGATTTCACCGACGGCATTCACCCGTCCTATCCGGAGTACATGAAGTCGAAAGAGACCCATTGGGGCACGATTGCCGCGTGGTCCTGGGGGTTGCAGCGATGCGTCGATTATTTGGTCACCGATCGGGCGATCAACGCGAAACAGATCGCCGTGATTGGCCATTCGCGCCGCGGCAAAACGGCCCTTTTAACGGGGGCGTTCGACGAGCGGATCGCGCTGGTCGTGCCGCATCAATCTGGCACGGGCGGGGTCGCGCTCAGCCGCAGCCATGCGCAAGAGACCGTCGAGCGGATCACTCGCGTTTTTCCGCATTGGTTTAACAAGACGTTTCCCCAGTTCGCGGACCACGAGGATAAGCTGCCGATTGATCAGCATCTTTTGGTCGCGCTGGTCGCGCCGCGGGCGTTGCTCGACACCGAAGGGCAGCAAGACCTGTGGGCGAACTTTCCCACTTCGCTCGAGTCGATTCGCGCGGCTGACAAGGTATGGAAGCTGCTTGGCGCGCCAGGCATCGTCGGCGACGGCTTGTGCACCGACCCCGACAAGCTGCGCGATCCGGCCGCCGTGGGCAATCTGGTGCAATTTCGGCGTGACGAAAAGCACACGCTCAATCGCGGATTTTGGACCGCGATTTTGAATTTCGCGGATGGCCAATTCGGCCGCAAATAATCCGCGCGCGGTTCGGCCCAACAAACCGTTCGGCCAAACCGGCGGATACCGCTGGTGGAGGAAGCGTTTGCAGCGCGAGGAGGATGGAATCGGCGCGAGACGTGCGCTCCGCGTGCGATTCCGCGCTGCGCGTTACGAAGGATTTTCCGCGGTGGGCGGCGAATAGCTGAGGACGTAATCTTCAAAGCGATAACGGCGTTCTTTCAGCGGGATCGCGGCGAAAACTTTGTTCAATAGTTCTTGAAACGTATGCGGCTGCAAATGGTAGAAGTTATGTTTGCCGTCGCGGCGCGAGGCAATCAGGTCGGTCTCGCGCAATAAGGCCAAGTGATGGCTCACCGCCGGCTGGCTTTGGCCGAGCAATTCACAGAGCGCGCGGACGTGAAGTTCCGAATTGTTCAAAAGATAATACAGAATTTGGAGACGCGTCTCGTCCGACAACAACTTAAACAGGTGGACCAGGTCCTTGATCATCGCCGGAGCCAGCGACTGCGGTTGAGAAGAAACGCTCTCCTCGTGATGCGGGAACTCATCGTGCATCGACGGGTCTGAATGAAAGACAGTGCTCACGTCCGCATCCTCTCATCAAAAAATAGAGACGGCTGGCTAAACCGTCGCGCCAGCGCATAGACGCAGCACAACCCCAGCCAGCGAAAGTTTCGGCCGGCCAAACGGGGCCGAACCAACCATAGTCAGACGCCACCATGGCGGCCGCAAGAGCGCGACTAAAAGAGCGGTTCTCGGTCCTTCGTGAACCAGAAAGAAGCCACCGGCATTATGCAGCGCGGCGCGCCTTTGTCGAGAGGAATTCTAGCATTTTTAGATAATTCATTTGAATAAAGTATTTTCTGCTAGCACCCAATTGGCGGCATGCGGAAAATCCTCACAACGAGGTCGAATTGCGCGACCGCAACGCGATGGTTGCCGAGCTTCGAGCGCTGCCCGTTGCACTACCAATTGGTTCTCTTCGCTTGCGGTTTCGCGCAAGCCATCAAGCCTCGCGAAATTCTCAAATTCAAAAGCGAGCAGTTGCCCGTTTGAGGCGAATATTCTTCGGGGGGCTCGAGCCCACGGGTAGTCCGAATTGGCACGTGCGTGGTTCCGCTGGCTCCTGCGGCGCCCTGGATTCCCGCCTGCGCGGGAATGACGGAGAAAAAATGGCACGTGCGTGGCTGCGCGGGAATGACGGAGAGGACCTGGATTCCCGCCTGCGCGGGAATGACGGAGAGGACCTGGCACGCGCGTGGCTCCTGCGTCGCCTGGATTCCCGCCTGCGCGGGAATGACGGAGAAAAATTGGCAATCTCGCCAAGTGCAGAGCAAAACTCCGCGCGGCTCGAAAAATGACGATTGGCGTCCTGAATTGGCATCGCTTTCAGGCGTGACGCAGCCGGTTGAATACTTCAATTTGGCTTCCAATTGGCTGAACGTTCCGAAAACGGTGGTTGTCGGTTTCCGCGGCGCATCTTACATTGAGAGAATGCGAATCGCGCCGCTGCATGCATCAACGAGCACAGATGCCAATGTCCGCACGTAACCTATTCCCGCTTTTCGTTTTAGCGCTCTTAATCGCCGCGATGGGCTGGGCTTTGTCGTTTGGCACGTTGCCGCCGGCGGACTTCACTTTTTCGAACGAGACGGAGATTAAATCGGTCGACCCGGCGGTGGTGACCGGGGTTCCGGACTCGCGGATCGTGATGTCGTTGTTCGAGGGACTGGTGCGGTGGGACCCAAAAACGCTCGACCCGATTCCCGGGGTGGCCGAGCGGTGGGAGCTGTCGGCCGACAAGCGCGTTTACACCTTTCACCTGCGGCACGATGCCAAGTGGTCCGACGGGTCGCCGCTGACGGCGCGCGATTTTTACTATTCTTATCGCCGCTTGCTCGACCCGAAAACGGCGTCGGAATATGTCTATCAGCTGTCGCGTTATTTGAAAGGCGCGCAGCGCTACAATTCCGCGGAGGTGACGGTCGGCGAGCCCGTCGAGGTCGAGTTCAAGAACGCCGATCAAGCCAAGCCGGGCGCGCGCGGGGCCGTTCTCAAAGGGGAACTCGTGGCGTCGGTCGATGTGCCCGATCCGCATGACGATACCAAAACGGTTCCGGTGCGAACGGTCAAAATCGATGGTCACGAGCGAAAATATTGCGCCGAGGACGTGCCGGAAACCGAGCGCGTCGAGCAGATCTTGCCCGACTTTGACAGTGTCGGCATCAAGGTGCTCGACGACTACACGCTGGAGTTGACGATCAACGATCCGACTCCCTATTTCTTGTCCTTAACCGGCTTTCAAACGCTCTCGCCCGTCAACCAAAAGTGCATCGAGACCCACGGCTATCCGGCCTGGACGAAGGCGGAAAATTTGGTTTGCAACGGCTCGTATAAGCTGACGTTTCGTCATCTTCGCGATCGCATTCGATTGGAAAAGAATCCATATTATTGGAATCGCGACGCGGTGCAGTTGAATATCGTTGACGCGCTCTCGCTGTCGGCCGACACGACGGCCTTGAATCTCTATCTGACGCGCAAGGTCGATTGGATCACAACGGTCCCTTCGACGGCGATCCCGATCATCTTGCGAGAAAAACGCCCCGATTTTCATCCGGCGGTCGAGTTGACGACGAATTTCTATCGCTTCAACGTGACACGTCCGCCGCTGACCGACCCGCGCGTGCGGCGGGCGCTCTCGATGGGTTTGAATCGGCAGAACATCATCGACACCGTAACGCAAATGAACGAGATGCCGGCGTACAGTCTCGTCCCGCCGCTGCTCAAGGG
>DASRSE010000186.1:0-17402 GCA_035656655.1 Pirellulales bacterium | reverse complement strand
GCGAGGTGAACACCGCCGTGATGTTCCGCGATTTTAAAAAATCGACGAGCCTGACCAGCATGGAATTGGACTCCGACGCCGTTCCGGCCGAGATAAAATTGCTGATGGGATCGATGACGACGACCCGCGGTTGGAAATCGCGAATGGCTTTGTGAATGACCGCCAAATGCATTTCCAAACCATGCAACGAGGGGCGGGCGCTATGGATTTGCAATAGCCCTTGATCAATCCAAGGCTGAAGTTCCAAGCCGATCGAGCGCATGTTGCGCACCAGTTGTTTCGGCGATTCCTCGAATGCCAGAAAGAGGCAGCGTTCTTGGCGCTGGCAGGTCGCGACTGCGAAATGGGCGGCGACGCTCGTTTTGCCGGTGCCGGCCGTCCCGGATACCAAGACGCTCGCGCCGCGAAAGTAGCCTTTGCCGCCCAGCATTTCATCGAGGCCTGGAATCCCGGTCGAAACTCGTTCGGTTGGCGCATCGTGCTCCAATGAGGCCGACGTAATCGGCAAAACGGAGATTCCATCGACGTCAATGAGAAACGGAAACTCGTTGGTCCCATGCACCGAGCCGCGGTACTTCACGATCCGCAGCCGCCGAGTCGAAAGCTGCTCGGTGACCCGATGGTCCAGGAGAATCACGCAGTCGGAGACGTATTCTTCCAGCCCGTGCCGCGTCAGACTGCCCTCGCCGCGCTCGGCAGTGATAATGGAGGTCACGCCCCGATCCTTCAACCAGCGAAAGAGCCGGCGAAATTCGGAGCGCAGAATCGCCGTGTTCGAGAGGCCGCTAAAGAGCGATTCTAAGGTGTCCAGCACGACTCGCTTGGCGCCGATCGAGTCAATCGCAAAACCAAGACGCACAAACAGTCCCTCCAGGTCATATTCGCCCGTTTCTTCAATCTCGCTCCGCTCGACGCGGACATGATCGATCAGAAGTTTTTTCTCTTCGACCAATTTCGCCAGATCAAAACCCAACGAATGAACGTTCTGGGTCAGCTCGTGTTCGGTCTCCTCAAACGCCATGAAAACGCCCGGCTCGCCGAACTGCGCCGCGCCGCGAACCAAGAACTCGATCGCCATGAGCGTTTTTCCGCACCCCGCGGCGCCGCACACGAGCGTGGAGCGACCTTTCGGCAAGCCGCCGTCGGTGACCTCGTCGAGGCCTGAAATCCCGGTCGCCGCCTTGGCGATTCCCCCTTTGTTCATGCTGGGCCCTTGCTCTCGGAAATAGGTCTGCATCTCGAATTAGATCATGGGTTGGCAGCAAATCTCTCGCCCGATTGTACGAGGAAATTACGCGGTCGAACAGAGACCGCCGAACCGGACGCAAAGCGCCGCGGAAAGCGCCCCGGCAGCAGACGAAAGGCCGCCGGTTATGCACACGCGCGAAGGCAGCCCCAATCTCGCTCCGCGAAAAGTGCGTCTGCAAGGCTGTCCCACACGGCGTTGCAACGCTTTTGCTCGGCACGCCGAGCGAGCGAAAACGAGCCTGAGAGAACCAGACAGCGCGTTAAAAAGAGCCCGTCGGACGAAAAACTCGCATCAATGTGATGCGGCCCGCTATGAGTTTGCGGCGGGCTGCTTTCGATTTGCTCCGCTGGCTAAAGCGGTGTCGAATCCTAGCAGTTCGATGAGACGCTGCCGGGAAAATTCGCGGAGGCCGAGCCGCCTTTCGCATCTAGCGACATGGGGCAAAAGGTTGCGCGTCGTTTCGCCGCGAATTCGAGGCGCTAGCACGGCGCGGCTGAAGCTGCGATTGCTGCGTGTCCGAATTTGGCAAATCGCTCGCTCTCATGGCCGGACGCGAGGCGGTCGTAGCCGCTGACGGCGCCCATCACTCTAGACGCGGATTTTCTGCCAGCCGCCTTGAAAAAACCGCAAGGTCAACGGCAGCGCGCGAATCCACAGATCGGTGACCATGGCGCACCAGGCGCCTTGCACGCCGATTCCCCAGCCGGTCGCCAAGCCAAACAGAACGGGCTCCCCTTGGGGAGTCGCCAGCAAATAAGCCAACGGAATCCGCACGAGCAAAAACCCGAAAAAAGTCACGAATAGCGGAATGCGCGTGTCGCCCGAGCCGCGCAGCGTGCCGACAAAAACCTGAATCAGCGCCAAGGCAGGCATGCCGAATGCGACCGTTTTGATCAGCGGGCTGGCGGCGGCAACCAGCGCATCTTGTTCCGGCCCCACGAACCAGCGAACCAGCGGCGCGGCGGCAAAATAAAACGCGCAGCCCAAGCCGGTCATAAACAGCAGCGCCCACAATAGCGAGACGAGAGCGCTCCGCCGCGCGTTGTGCGGATCGCGCGCGCCGAGATATTGGCCGGCCAATGTCGTGGCCGCAATTTGCAGCGCAGTGCCAGGCAAATAGGCCAGCGCCTCGATTCGAATCGCAATGCCGTGCGCGGCGGCCGTCTCGTCACCCAGACGGTTAATGATCGAGACAAACCATAATTGGCAAGAAATCAGCGCGATGATGTCGATGCCGCCTGGCACGCCGATGCGCAAGATGCGGCGGATCGCGGAGAAATCAGGCCGCCAGAGCCGCCGCTGCAATTTCAGCCCGCCGCGGCCGCGCCACAGCGCCAGCCCGATCAAGATTCCGCCGACCGCGTAGCCGCTGGCGGTGCCAATCGCGATGCCTTGCCAGCCCAGCTTGGGAAACGGCCCCCAACCGGTGAGCAAGCTCACGCCGACGACCGCGTCGACCAGATTGACCAAAGTCATCGCGACGAGCCCCGTCACCGTATCGCCGGCGCCGCGCAAACAGGCGTTGCCAATTTGCTCGATCATGACAAACGGAACGGCAGGCAGGACGGTGCGGAGAAAAGTCCAGCCGAGTTCCGCCGTTTGGGGCGGCAACTGCAAGAGCTCGAAAAAATGCGCGCCGAGCAGCGGAAACAGCAAGAGAATCACCAGCGCAATCGCAGCGCCGACCAGCAACGCTTGATGGACGACGCGCTGAGCGCCGAGCGTATCGTTCGCGCCGATGTGCCGAGCAATGACCGCGGTGGCCCCAATGCCCACGAACGCAAACAAGCTCGGGATCAACCAGAGCAGATAATTCACCTGGTTCATCGCCGCGAGAAAGCTGTCGTCGCGCAAATAGCGCGTGGTCAACATCATGTCGATCCACGTCACGAGCAGCGTCAGCGTTTGTTCGGCCAGCGAAGGGAGCGCCAAGCGCAACAGTCGCGAGAAGAGGCGAGCATCGGCGGCGGCGGCAGCGGGACGAGAATTCATAAGCGCGTCTAGGATGCTCGGAATTCTCGCAGCGCGCCGTCGAAAGCGAAAGGTGCAAAACGAATTCGCGGCAGCGGCGTCAGGCGAGACCTCCATGCCGCTCGGCCGACCGCTCGCGTCGCCCCGGCCGCCAAGGGACTCCTGACAGGGGCGCCAATGGGCCGAACCGGTAGAACGTCGCCAGCGTCAGGAGGGGGGCGTCGGCGCCAAACCTGGCGGCGCAAGAAAAAAGCCAGGAGGCCACAGTTGACCTCCCGGCTTCTAGTTCACCAGGAAAAACGAATCTCGAACTGCTGGCGATTAAGCAAACAGTTCCTTGATGACTTTGCCGCTATTGGCGATCTTCATCGGGCGGCCGTTGCGGGCGGTGAAGGTCGTATCGAGCGAGATGCCGAGGGCCTTCATCACGCTGGCCATCAAATCTTGCGACGAGTACGGCTCCGTCTCGACTTCGGTGCCGTCGGAGTTGGTCTTGCCGACCACGACCCCTTCTTTGAAAGCGCCGCCGCCGACCGCGACCGACCAGCTACGGGCCCAGTGATCGCGACCCGCCCCGCCATTGATGCGCGGAGTGCGGCCGAATTCGCCCATCCAGAACACCACGGTGTCTTTCCACATGCCGCGCTGGATGAGATCATCGACCAAGGCGCTCATCGCCATATCGAGCTCGGGCAGCTTCTTTTCCAAGGTCGGGAAGACGTTGGCATGGTTATCCCAGCCGCCGAGGTCCACTTCCACGAACGGAACGCCTGCTTCGACGAGCCGGCGCGCCATCAAGCAACCCTTCGCAAAGCCGCTGGTGCCGTACCGCTCTTGGACCTTCTTGTCCTCTTTGTTGACCTTGAACGCGTCCATCTGCTTGCTGGTCATGAGATTGACCGTCTTTTGCAGAATCTTGGCGTGATCGGTCGCGGCAGTGATCTTTTTCGGGTTGGTCGGATCATTGTCGCCCGTGATCGAGCTCACGAAACCACGTTCGATTTCAGCGAGCATTTCCATCCGCGATTCAAGGCGGTCTTGGTTGATGCCCATGTTCAAGTTGCGAACGTCGCCATTGGAGCCGACGACAAACGGGGCATACGACATGCCCAGGAAGCCGGGGCCAACGCTGCCGCCGCCGACGCTGACGAAGGGCGGAATCTCGAGGGGGCCCTTCGGGTCGTACAATTCGTGCGCGACCACCGAGCCGTAGCTCGGATGCTCGACGTTCGGATTCGGCACGTAGCCGGTGTGCATGTAATAACGGCCGCGATTGTGATCCGCTTCGCGGGTGCTCATCGAGCGGACAATGGCCATGTGCTTCATGAGCTTGGCCATTTCGGGCATGTGCTCGCTGATTTGGCCTTCGCCGGTGGTGTTGATCGGCTTGAAGTTGCCGCCGGTCGGCGCGCCCGGCTTGAGATCCCAAATGTCGATCGTGCTGGGTCCGCCGCCCATCCACAGCAAGATGGCCGACTTGCCTTGTTTCTTGAGTTCATTGACGCTCGCCGCGAGGGCGTTGGTCAACGTGATCGCCGGCAGCGTCATGGCCGAATAGCCGGCCATGTGCTTCATGAAATGTCGTCGTGACATTCCGGCAGGGACTTGACTGAAAAGATTCATAGGTTTCTCCCGGTGAAAATCGCCTCAAAAAATGAGGAGTGAACTCAAAGTGGTGAACGCAGGAAAACTCGACTCCACGGCGACTAGTGCTGAATAATGAACTCGTTGCTGTTTAATACGGCCCAAAACACGTCTTGCAAAGCGCCGACCACGTCTCCTTTCTTATGCATCAGGATGGCGTTGGCACGGCTAATTTCGTTTCCGTTGGGACGCCGAGCCAGGGCGGCCATATAAATGGCGTTGATCTTATCGGCCGGGGCGCTGCTGCTGGCGGCGACGGTGTGCAAGAAACTGCCCGGCTCGATGCTGATTGCCTTCTTGATCAGATCGCCGTTCATCATCATCAAGGCTTGCGGAATGGTTCCATTGAACGTCGTCACGTCGTCGTTTTCGTCCGTGCCGAAGGCGATTGTGAACTGCTTCAGCCAATCGTCTCGCATCTTTTGTTGATCGTCTTCGCTGCCGCGCGTCTTGTCTGCCTCGGTGGCGGCCAGCAGCGATTCATACAGCTCTTCCGAGCGCATCTGTCGCAGATAAAAATGGCTGAAAGCCGGCCGTTCGCCGAGCGTCGGATCGTCCATCCGATTCGAGTTATTGAACTTGGCCGACAACGAATAGGCGTCGCTAAGCACGATCCAGCGAATGAGTTGCTTCAAGTCATGGCTCTGGTCGCGGAAGTCGTTGGCCAGCCGCTCGAGCAACTCCGGATGGGTCGGCTGATTGTGCGGACCAAGATCGTCCACCGGCTTCGTGAAGCCGTAGCCGAAGAAATGTCCCCACATGCGATTGACGATCGCCTTGTTCATGTAATCGGAGTTGCGAATCAAGTCGCCGAGTTGTTTGCGGCGATTGATCTTATGGATGTCGCCGCTCTTGTCGATTTCCGTGCCGTCGACAAACACCGGATAGGCCACCTTCAACACGCCGTTGCGCAACTCGTAAAACAGGTCGGCCTGATCCATGTTGCCGCCGCCATGCTTGTAACTTTCGCCTTTATAGTTCTCGTCGACCAACTCGAAGCTTTCGACCATTTTGCGGGTCCCATTGCGCTTCGCCTTCGTCTGGCGGAAGAAGGCGTTCAATTCCCAGAATTGATTCTGCTTCCAGTCGTTGAACGGATGGTTGTGGCATTGGGTGCATTGAACCTGGAGGCCCAGAAAAATCTGCGCCGTCTTGGCGGTCGCTTGGACGCCGTTGTCATCCATCTTGCCGGTCAAGTAGTTGACCGCCGGATTGTACTTATTCCCCCGGCTATCCTCTTCTGGGGTGTTGCTGCCGGTCGCCGTCACGAGTTCGACCACGAACTGATCGTAGGGCTTGTTGATCTGAAACGACCGCCGGAGATATTGGGCCATCGCCTCGCGGTTGGTCGGATCGTTATTCACCTTGGCCGCAGGGGGACGACCGATCAAAATCGTCATCCAAATGTTCGTCCAGTTGCGCGCATACTCTTGGACGTACGATCCGCCATTGTCTGGGTTGACCGTGGTGGACGAGAGGAGCTTGTCGACCAGATCGCGTTTGCGATGCGCGCTCTTATCCGACAGATACGCGTCGAGCTCGCGTACCGTCGGAATGCGGCCGAGAATGTCGAGATAGACGCGGCGGCACCATTCATTCTCCGGCGCCAGAGGCGACGGCTGCATCTCATGATCGACCCAGCCCTTGTGAATGGCCTGGTTGATGTAAACGGTTTGTTGCGGCAAGCCGGACTCACCCTTCGCGCCCTCCGTCTTCGCGCCTTCCGTCTTCGCTGTGGTGGGCTTGGTCGATTCAGACTTGGCTGATTCCGCTTTTGAAGCCGGCGAGGCAGCGTCGCTTTTGGCAGCCGACGCGGCCGCGACAGGAGTGGCTTTGACCGGTTTGGCAGCCGCTGCGACCCGAGCGCCAAGCGGTACGCCAGGCAAATCGAAACCAAGCAAAGTGAGACAGCCTAAGCTGACGGCGCCAATCTTGAGAGCAGTGCCTATGAGAGCAGTGCCAAGTTGACCAACCCGACTCGCACGAGGATTAGAAATATGGCTGGTGCGCGCGAGTGGGCGAAATGAGCGAACAGAGCTAAGCATTAAAAAACCCCCGGTTCCAAACGACTTAAGGGCTTGAAGGACTAGAAGATAAGCTGATTTCAATCTACCGCAACCACCGCTGATGTCAATGACTTGCGATCTACTTCAGATCGGCTCAAAAACATCGCGTCAACGACCAGCAGACATTCGACAAGTGTTCGATTTTGCTGCAAGTGTTTAAAAACAATACAGCATCGTGCAACAGGCGAGTTGGGAACACGCTTCTTCGGGATGTTCCCAACTCACCCTTGCCCCTCTTGTTCCTGCCTCTTCGAGTAGTTTTTCGCCCGGCGGTCCGCTTGCTCTGTTCTGCAAGCGGCACGCCTCACACAACGATAACTACCTTGGCATTCAGGAGTTGCACAACCTCTTCCCTCGCCGGCCCCGACCATTGCCGTCGTATCGGCCCTTCTCTGTTCCGGCCCCAACCGATCCGAATCAGTCTTACCTGTTCCGCAGGCGGGGGAGGGAAAAAGCAAAGGCCGTGCCGCGAGTTTTTTTGCTGAAAAAGCGAGCCGCTGGTGCAACCCCTTACAAACACCGCCAGCCCCTTTTTGGACCGGTAATAATGACGCGCGAAGCGGCCCTTTTTTTGGCGGAACGGCGCCCGCGCGTTGCTGAAAGCACGCCCGCCGGCTCGTTCGCGAAGCGGCTGGCGCTTGCGCAAACTTTGCGGCCGATTTGGCGCATCGAGTCCATGCCGCGGCGGCGATTGGGGCCGGGCCGCGGCTAAGCGCTCTCTTTGAAGTGAATCTGATAGAGCCGGCGATAGAGGTCGCAGCGGCCGATCAGTTCCGAATGAGTGCCAACATCGAGGATTTTGCCTTGGTCCATCACGACCACTCGATCGCACAGATCGATCGTCGCGAGCCGATGGGTGATGATGATGGCGGTGCGGTTCTTGATGAACTGTTCCAACGCGAGGTGGATCAGCTGTTCGCTTTCGATGTCGATCTGGCTGGTCGCTTCGTCGAGAATCATGATGGCCGGATCGCGGAGAATTGCCCGCGCCAGCGCGATCCGCTGCCGCTGTCCGCCGGACAGCCGATTGCCGGCCGGTCCGGCCATGGTCTCGTAGCCGTTTTCGAGTTTGGTTTCGATAAACTTATGGGCGTGGGCCTTTTTCGCCGCCTCAATCACCTGCTCGCGGGTGGCGTGGTGCGAGCCATAGCGGATATTGTTGAAAATGGTGTCATCAAACAGGAGCGTTTCCTGGGTGACGATCCCGATTTGCTCGCGCAAGCTGCGGAGCCGCACTTCGCGCAGGTCGGTCTGATCGACGAGGACGCGTCCTTGGACCGGGTCATAGAACCGCGGAATCAGATTGGCGAGCGTGCTTTTGCCGCAGCCATTGGGTCCGACGATTGCGATCGTTTCGCCAAACTTGATCTTCAGACTGATCGCGTCGAGGACCAGTTGGGTTGGCTGATACGAGAACGAAACATTTTCAATCACCAGGTCCTGATGATGGCGCGGGAGGCTGGCGGCCTTGCGGACGTCGCGGATTTGCGGCTCGCGATCCATCATTTGATAGACCCGATCGGCCGCCGCGGAAGCTCGCTGCAAACGATTGAACACGTCCGAGATTTTGCGAACCGGATCGGTGGTCCCGATGATCAGCCCGTAAAAAATGAGCAGTTCGCCCAAGCTCAACGGCCGATCGCAGATGCGAATGCCGAAGATTTCGGTTTGATGATTGAGCACCAGATAGGCACCGGCCAAAACGGTGCTACAGATGGCGGAGATGCCCATCATCTCGGTCAACGGGCTGACGAGCGAATCGTAAAGCGAAATGGTGATCGCCTTGCGGAACATTTTCTTGCTATTCAGATGAAAGCGGCGGCGTTCTTGGCGCTCCGCGCAAAAACCTTTGACGACTTTGATGCCGCCGAAGGTTTCGTTGAGGATGTTGTAGAACTGCGAGACTTCTTCCATCGCGCGGCGGTTGGCATGTTTCAAGGCCTTGGCCAGCCGGCGAATGAGCCAACCTGCCAACGGCGCCAAGATCATCGAGAGCACGAGCAGCCGCCAACAAATCCAGGCGGCGCCGGCCATGCAGGCGATCATTTTGAGGGGCTCGCGGATGGCGCGCCCGATCAGCGTCTGAACCCCTTGGCCGACGCAATCCATGTCATAAGTGAAACGGCTCATCAGCTCGCTCGCGCCGTTCTCGCCAAAGTTGGCCAAATCGAGGCGGAGCGTGCGCCGATAAAACGTCTTCCGCATTTCGAGCATCGTCAAACCGGTCAGCCGATCGACGAGAATGGCATCGAAGACCAAGAACAGATCTTTCAAGATGGTGCCGGCCAGCAGCACCATCATGATCATGAGCAAGGTCTGAAACGGATCGTTGGGCAGATACTCATCGATGTACGGTTTCAGCGCGCGGCGGCCGTCCGCGACGCGCTGCTCGGCGTGCAGCCGCGTTTCGATTCCGCCGATTTGCGAGCGGAGCTCCGCTTGTTCGCCGGCGGGGGCGGTTTCGGCTTGCTTTTTGAGCGACTCGATCCGCGCCGTCATCTCGGCGACTTCCGTGTCGGCCTTGTCGATTTCGGTGCGGACCCATTGCTGGAGCGATTGGCCTTGAAAGATGACCTCGACGATCGGATAGGCGCCGCCGATGTTCGCTCCCCAGAGCACGGCCACCACGGTCGCGCAAATCAGCGACATGGCCAGGAGAAACTTATGTCGAAACGTGAGGCGAAACGCCCGATAGAAATTGTTCATCCGTGATCCGTCTTAGGCAGGTGATGCAAACCCAGCTTGCCGCGTTGCTCCAGACAGCGAGCCGCGATCGCAAGCCAAGCACCGTTTTCGCGCGCGAACTGCACGCCGGCCGGCAGCGGGTCCCTCCCTCCGGCCAATTCAAGGGCATCTTGTAGCACAATCGAGGCAATCGGCCAAGAGCGGCCGCGCGAAGGATCAAACGTGGCGAAAAGGCGCTAAACGGCGGTGATTTCCACGCCCTCGGTGGAGTCGCCGACCGCGCGCGGCTGCGCAACCGTCTGCTAGCTAAGAAACGGCTGGACCCGCGCAACGGTGGCAGGGTCCTCCAGCTCGCTCTTGCCAAAGCCCGGCGCGCAGCCTGCCTGGACCGCGGCCGCCTGATATTCCGGATAATTCGTGATCAGCATCATCGGCACGTGTTGCGCGGCCGGATCGGCCTTTAAGTGCTGAATCACGTCGAGGCCGTCGGCGTAGTCGCGGTCGAGCTTGCGATTGACGACGACCAAGGCGAATTCGTGCGCCTGCAACTCGGCGAGCGCGTCCGCCAGCCCATGCGCGCGGACCAAGGTCGTGCCAGGAAAGTGCGTCTGAAAAAACCGGGTCAGCGCGGTGTGGTCAGGCACGCAATTGCCGACGTCGAGAACTCGCTGGGACATGACTTTCTCCTGGAGCTGGCCGGCCTAGCCGCGGGCCGAAGCGGCTGCCGCGGACCCTGCGCCGGACGCATCTGCCCCTAACCTTTCTAGGCTTGCCGATTTGTCGCTGGACTATTCTTTACCGAATCACCGCCCAGGGCAAGTCGGCTGGCGGAGGCACAGCCACGCGGACGCGCGAAAAAGCCCTCGCGAAACGGCTGCCCAGGGCAAGCCGAATCGCGAGGGCCAGGTGGGATCGGGGTCGAGGCCGCGGCCGGCGACGATTTATTTCTTCGCGTCGGCCGGGTTTTGAATCGCGTACAAGTAGTTCTGCGTGCTGATGTAGAGGACATTGTCCGCGACAATCGGCGTGCTATAGACCGGCGCCCCCATGTTGACTTCGCTGATCTTCTCTTCCTTGTCGGAGAGCTTGAAAATCGTCACCACGCCGTCTTCGTTGCCGATATAGACGCGATCTTCAACGATCAGCGGGCTAGCCCACGAGCAAGCTTTCAGATCGTGCGTCCAATGGACCTTGCCAGTCTTCGCATCGAGACAGTGAAATAGGCCGCTGAAGTCGGCCACATATAGCAGATCGTTCTTGATGCAGACCGTGCCGCAGGTGCGATGCATCGTCTCTTCAAAGTCGATCTTGCCGTTGCCGTTGGTATCGACGGCCGCATAGTGCCAAACCGCGCCCGAGTTCGGGTTGGGAATCGCGATTTCCCCCTCCGACTCCATGACCGCTTGGTTGCGGCGGATGGGAATCGGCTTCTTTTGCGGGTCGTCGCGCTTCACCGCGAGCTCGATGCTGATGTCCCCACGCTTCGTCGGATCGACGCAGTATAAATGGCCGATCCCTTCGCCGTGCTCGGGATCTTCGCCGACGCCAAAATAGACTTTGTTGTTGTAAATGACCGGGGTGGCGATGATGTGGTTGCGGTTTGAACGGCCGCCGAGCACGTATCGCGCCGTCTTGGGGTTGGCGTCGAATTTCCAGAGGATTTTGGAATGGCCGTGGCCATCTCCGCGGGCATCGAACCCATACAGCCAACCGTCGCCGCCGCCAAAGATAACTTGCGGCACCCCTTCGATAATCGCGAACGCCGGCGACGACCATTGGCCGTGCAGCACGTTCGTCCCGGGCGTGTTGTCCTTCCAATAGACCTTGCCCGTATTCTTGTTCATCGCGACAAAGCTGGGGGCATAAGGGGCGGGGAGGCTGATATGCGCTTCGTCGACGCCGTTGCCGGTGCAGACGAAGAGGGTGTCGTTCGCGATGGTGACGGAGCAGGCGCACATGTTATGTTGCGAGGTGCCCCATTGCTTCATCATGTTGACGACCCAAATCGCGTCGGCTTCGTCCTTGTCTTCATTCGGCTCTTTCTTGTAGGGGCCATTGTTGACGCCGTCGTAGAAGCCTTGGGTGTCGAGGCATTTCACTTCGCCGCGGCTGGAGACGTACCAGAGGCGGTTCCCCTCGACGCAAGAGGTCGAACAAATGCCTTGTTGCGGCCAATCGACGACTCGGCCGGCCGGGAGCTTGGTATTTGAATCTTGCCAGAGAAATTTGCCGTCCTTCGTGTCAAAGCAGAGCAAGCAGCCGAGATCGGTTTCGGGCGGAAAGCGTTTGACGTAGCCCTTGCCGTTGTTGGTGCCCACATAGACGTGGCCGTTGGCGACCGTCGGATTGCCGTACGACTGCGAGCCGAGGCGCGCAACCCACTTGATGTTCTTGCCGCTGCCGGTCTTCCATTCGCCGTTGTCGTCGAATTCGCCAATGTCCCATTCGGTGGGAATGTTCTTGGCGTTCGGCGTATTGTTGCGAATCGAGGAACCGGCCCATTGCGGCCAATCGCCCGGCTGGTTCTCCTTGTTGGCGAACTTGACGGGATCCTCGTTCAGATCGAAGACCGGCACCTCGACCGGTTCATCCGGCTTGACCGCCTCTTCGATCGCCGCCTTAGTGGCTTCGGTCGAGGCGACATCGTTAGCGCCCGGCTTGTCGGCAGTCGGTTTGTCACCGCTGTCGGTCGCGGAACCGGGCTTGGTTGCATCCGTCTTGGCAATGTCGGACTTGGTTGCATCCGGTTTCGCTGCGTCCGGCTTGGTCGCGTCGGGTTTCGCCGTGTCCGGTGCGGGGGATACTTTGGGAGTATCATTTTTCGCAGTATCGTTTTTGGCAGTGCCGTTTTTCGCAGTATCGTTTTTGGCAGTGTCGTTTTTGGCAGTGTCGTTTTTGGCGATGTCGGTCTTGGCCGGCTCGCCCTGGGTCGCATCGGTTTTGGCGACCTCGGGTTTGGCGGCTGGATGAGTGTCGGGCGCTTCTTTCGCGCCGTGGTTTTTATCTTCGATCTGCTACGCTTGGTCTTTGTTGTTGGGGTGTTCGGAACAACCCGTCAACGTGAGGGCCGCCAAGGCGACCCCGGCCAGGAACTGATGCATGACGGTCATGGGAAAGCAAAGCTCCGTTATGAGAAAGAGCGCCGGCGAAACAGACGGCGCGGAATGAAATCGTAACCAGGGATTGCCAAAAAACGAGGCCGCGCGCGGCGGCCCGCGGGCTTTATTCCGCCGCCGAGTCGTTCGGCGTCACGGTGATGTTCTTGTAGTAGGCTTCGGCTTCGGTCGAGTTGCCAAAGGTGCCGGGGCTGCCCACCACGTTCGGCATGGTATCGGTGGCTTCGATGGTCCATTCCTTGGGTTCTTTCTCGCCCTTGGGCCAGACTTTGCCTTGGAGCAGCGCCGCCTTGCCATGATCGATGACCGAGGCCTTGAACTTCATCGTGTACCAGGTGTCGGCCTTCCAGTGAAACGGAACATCCTTCGAGAAGCGGGTGGCGATTTGGGCCGTCCAGGTCCGCAATTGCAGCTTCTGATTCGCCCCCATCATGTCGAGCGTATAGCGCTGCGCGATCAGCCCCACGTCCGGCAGCCGATTGTCTTCCGCCGCGCCGCAAATGTCCGCTTGAATCGTGTAATCGTGCAAATCGTCCGGCCCCATCCACGACTGGCTGCGCGTTCCTTTGGGGATCGTCGTAACTTTGACGAGCACTTTCTCGCCATCCTTTTCGCGGATCACGTGGCGATAGCGGGCGCCGATCCATGTAATGGGGGGTTCGCCCGTTTTTTTCTTGGGATCGAGCGGAATCGACGAAAAGTCAAACTTCCAAGGGAGCGGCGGAATGACGCGAACGCGCGCCTTCCCTTTCACCCCTTCTGCTTCGGCTTCGATGGTCGTCGCGGTGTGGTTCTTGCCAGCGGCGGCGACGTACGATCCATCAACCACTTCGCCCGGCCCTTGCAACGTGAACTTCACGTCCTTCACATTCTCTTCGAGCAGTTGTCCGCGGTCGTTGAATGAACGGACCGTCAGCTTGATCTTCTCGCCCGGCTTGATCAGGCTTTCCGCCGGAACGATCTGCAAGACGCTCGGTTTGTCGTCCTTGCTGACCGGAGTTTCCTTCGGCTCTTCAGGCAGGGGGTCCGCCGAGGGCTGTTGGTCGGGCGTGCCAATGCAATAAAGATGAGCGCCGGTGGGCAAGTAAATCCGCCCGTGCGACACAATCGGCGAGCCGGTCACTTCGTCCGCCGGCTCCAGCCGGAGCGAATCGAGCTTCTTCAGCGGTTGCGCGCCCTTTGGCGTCACCGCGAACACATGCCAGGCGCTCGTCGTGCAGACGTAGAGCTTGCCATCGGCATAGAGCGGGCTGCTGCGGACAATGGTCCCCGTCAAGGTGATCTTGCGGCCGATTGGCTTGCCCGTCGCCGCGTCGAAGACATACAGCTTGGCGGTGTCGTCCGTGACGTAGATCCGGCCATCGACGAGGACCGGAGCGCCTTTGCCGTCGGCGACGTTTTTCGTCTTCCACAGTTCGCCGGAGGTGGTGATATCGCCTGTTTTATTGCCATCGATGGCCACCAAGGCGCCCATGGTGGTGTTGTCGGTGTTTTCTTCGTTTTGCGCGATATAGACTTTGTTTCCGTTCACGACGGGCGAGACGCTCAGCCCGCGCCGCGACAATTGATACCGCCAGATTTCTTGGCCGGTGCGCGGTTTGAACGCATGGACCGCGCCGTCGCTCGAGCCGAACACCATCGCGGCTTCGCCATTAAAGACGGTCAAGGTCGGCGTGCTGTAGGTGGTGTCTTCGGGCCGAACGCGCGTGCCGTTGAGCCAGCGGACTTCGCCCGTCATTTTGTCGAGGCCCAGAAAGCGATGCGCCGGCAAGGAGTTTTCGCCGTAGTTGATCATGACCGCGCTGACGATCACCAGATCATCGAACACGACCGGAAAATTCGTGCGGCCGCCATAGGTGCTCAGGACGCCGAATTCTTCGTGCAACGAGTGCGACCAAAGAGTCTTGCCCGTCTCGCCATCGAGACAGACGAAATAACCGCAGACCCCTTGCGCATAAATGCGGCCGGTCGTCGGATCGCCGACGCAACTCGACCAGCCGACCCGTTCGGCCGGCACATCCGACAGATAGACATTGAACGGAGTTTGCCAGAGCGTCTTGCCTGTCTTCGCATCGAGACAAATGACTTGTTCTTGCTCGACCTTGGTGTCCGGCTTGTAGCGAGCCAAGGTGTACAGCTTGCCGTTCATCACGATCGGCGTGCTGATGCTGCCGGCCTCCGCGCTTTTCCAAAGCAAGTTCACCGGCGTCGCCGCGTACGGGTCGAATTTATCGACCAGATGTTTTTCGCGCGAAACTCGATTTTGCTCCGGGCCACGCCAATTCGACCAATCCATCGGATCCGCCTTTTTGGCGGGCCCATCGGCGGCCATCGACATCAAACCAAGCGCAAACCAACAGGCAATCGCCGCTGCCGACCTGAAAATAAAATGCATCGATGATAGTCCAAGGCTAGGGATATTGGAGAGGAAGGTAAGAGGGAGCCGAGCGAGCGACTCCGGCAGGTGCAGGTATCTCCATAACATACGCCGATCGACAGCGGCAAGCAAGGAGTTTCCCGCCGCGCCGGGCGCGCAAGCACCGCAGAACGCACGAGTTCAAGCAAAACAAGCGCCGCTGAAATCCGGCTCAAAGAGGGCCGCTCGCGGGCGCGCCTTGCGGCGCTTGACTATATATATGGAGAGCGCGGCGCCGACGTGGCCGCGGCAGCCAGTCTGCCATCCCATCAACGATCGTTCAAATGTGCGTTTTGCGTAGGCAAAACATCGCGTCGGGGCCTTCCCATTCACGTTCAATGGATGGTGCGAACAAGCAAAGCGGCGAAAAATGTTGGTGGAAAACTTAAACCGGATCGTGAGCTGGCGGACCGGCCCGCTTGATCGGGCGCGCGGCGCCACAATCACGGCTGGCCGCAAGTCGAGCCGTGCGCGGTGCGCGTGCTAACCCAACCAAGGGAGCGCGTGGAGCAATGGCCGCCAGACCACCAGCCAGACGACGGTCAGCCCGGCTAATCCGCCGCTCCAAGACCAGCGGCCTGGTTGCGCGCGCAACCACATCGAGATGCACGTCGCGGCCAGAAACAAGATCGCCGCGGCACAAGCCAAGACCGCAACCGACTGCCAACCGAGAAATGCGCCGACCAACACCAAGCCCAGGCAACTGTTCCAGCGTCCCGGCCGCGACAGCCACGATGGAAATGTGCACGCGATCGCCAGCAGGCCCCCGGCCACCGCGCCGATGAACCCATCGGCCGCGCCAATTCGCCAAGGCGCAGCCGAGATCAGGTTGGGGGGCCGCTTGAAAAAATGGACGGGACGGATTTCCGGAAAGCCGCCGCCGAGCATCAAACCCACGAGCAGAACGGCAACCACCATGGTCCGCGGTACGCGCTTGCCATCCCATTCCATGAACCCGATCGCGATCAAGCTCACCATCAACAGGAGATGAAAGCCGCACTCGATTGCGGCTTGGGATAAATCTCGCGCCGCGCCCGGCGCGAGATTCAACGGCGGCCCGAGCGGAAAGCTCCGCGGCGCGAAGACCTCCAGCCAGGCGAATCCGCCAAACAACAGCGCAATCAGCAACTCAACCAGCGGATAGCGCGGCGAAATCCGCTGGCCGCAGTCGTAACATCGGCCACGGAGCAGCAGCCAGCCCAAGACAGGCACATTGTGATGCCACCGGATCGGATGCCTGCACTGCGGACAGAACGAGCCAGGGCGAGCAATGCTCAAGCCGGCCGGCAACCGATAAATCACCACATTCAAGAAACTGCCGACGCAGGCCCCCACCATCGTCAGCCACGCCACCAGCGCGGCGACGACTGGCGGTTCCAGCGGTTCAGGCGGCAAGAGCATCGGGGCGTCCGAGCGCGGAGAAGATAGATGTTTCGAGCACGCAACAGGCGCGAACGACCTGAATCGTACCATGCCGCCGAGCCAGCGTGTAGGCGAGCCCGCGCGCACGCCGCGCCGACGCGTTGACCGCGGCCCTACCGCGGCGCTAGAATCGATGGGACGAGTTCCTTACGCAGGCCGACGAAAGTGTCAGGTTATGGACAGCGCTCATCTTTGCGTCGCCGGACTGCCGCTGGCGATCTATCTGCTCGGCATGTCCACGCTGAACCTCACGCGCCAGCCACGCGTTTCCACCGGAGCCCGCAACTTGGCAGGCTTGGCCTTTGCCATCGCCGGTTTCTGTGTGGTCGGTCCGCTCGATCTGTTTCTGCCGTTCGACGCGGTCCGCCATTACAGCACGATGATTTGGCCGATGCTGATCTGCTTCTACTGTTTGTGCTTGACGTTGCTGCTGTTGGTCTCGCGTCCGCGGCTCATCGTCTACAATGTTCGCCTGGAAAAACTTCGCCCGGTCCTGGAAACGGTCGCCAGCAAGCTCGATTCCGACGCGCGCTGGGCCGGCGATAGTCTGCACCTGCCGCAACTGGGGGTCCAATTGCACCTAGATGAATTTCGACCGCTGCGCAATGTCTCACTGATGCCGGTCGGCGAGCAACAAAGCTTCATTGGCTGGCGGCGGCTGCAAACCGAATTGTCCATGGCGCTGAAACAAATCGAGGTTCGCCCCAATCGCTACGGGTTTTTGATGCTGGGGCTCGGTTTCGCGCTGTTAATCTGTCCGATCGTGCTAGTGGCGACCAACCCGGTCAAAGTGGCGCAGCAATTGCTCGATTTGTTCCGGCTCTCGTAGCAGG
>DASRSE010000185.1:0-9279 GCA_035656655.1 Pirellulales bacterium | reverse complement strand
ACGAAGACGCCACGCTGCGCGAGTCGTTGATGTTGCAACTGAAAGATTTGGGCCTAACCGAACTCACCCGCGAAAACCTGGCCAAGGCGATCTTGTTGAAGAATCAGGGCGAACTCCTCAGCGAAATTGAAAAGCAATTCAAGCTCCGCGTGTATTTCTTGTCGGAAACGGCCCAGGCCACCGGCGGCAGTTCGGCGGACGTGCGCCGCGCCGTGCGCGAGCTCGATCCGCGCGGCGGCCAGACTCGGCTGGGGTCCGGCGTCCACAAAATCCTCGACGACCTCCGCGGCGCGCCCCCCGCCGCGATTCTGCTTTTCACCGACGGCATCAACACCGAGGGCGAAACCTTGGCCGAAGCCGCCAATATTGCGAAGCGCAAGGGAGTTCCCTTGTTCACGATTGGGCTGGGCAGCGAGCAAGCCGTCCGCGATCTGGAACTAACCGATTTGCTCGTCGACGAAGTCGCCTTCGTGAATGACATTTTGAATTTCGAGTTCAAGATCACCAGCAGCGGCTACCAAGGCCGCGCCCTCGAAGTGGTCCTCCGCGACAAGCTCGGCGGAGCGGTTCTGGCCCGCAAAACTGTGCTCGCCGGACCCGACGGTCAACCGAGCAAGGTCCGTCTGCCGTATCGACCGACGCAAGTGGGCGATTTTGAATACGTCGTCGAGGTCGTGCCGCTGGCGGACGAGGCGAATCCGGACAACAACCAACTGCGGCGGCAGGTGAGCGTCCGGAAAGAGCGCGTCCGCGTCCTCCTGGTGCAGGCGTATCCGAGCTATGAATTCCGGTTTTTGAAGCATTTGCTCGAACGGGACAAAAACAGCATCGAGGTGAACGTGGTGTTGCAGGATGCCGACGTCGAGTTTGCCGAGATCGACAAGTCGGCGTTGCGCGCCTTTCCCCCTCGCCGCGAAGACCTGTTCGCCTACGACGTGGTGATTTTTGGCGACGTGAACTTGGCTTATCTCAGTGCTTCCGCGCAACAGAATCTGGTCGACTTCGTGAAGGAAAAAGGGGGCGGCGTGGTGTTTATCGCCGGACCGAAGTACGATCCGGCCACCTATCGCGATTCTCCCTTGGCAGCCCTCTTTCCGGTCGAGTTGGATTCGGTCAAGCCCATCGCGGCCGAGATCAAACAAGGCTATCACGCGGTTCCCACCGAACTCGGCTTGGCCAGCCCGCAATTGCAGTTGGGCGATTCGCTGGCGGAAACGGCCCAAATCTGGCATAAACTGCCAGAGCTCTATGGCTTGTGCGAAGCGCCGCACGTCAAGCCGGGCGCCCATGTCTTGGCCGAGCATCCGGCCCTGACGGGCGACGAAGGCCAAAAGCTGCCCATCATCGTGATGCAATACGTCGGGGCGGGCAAAGTCATCTTTCACGCCACCGATGATACGTACCGCTGGCGCTATCGCGTGGGCGACGTGTTTTTTGCGCGCTATTGGATGCAAACGATTCGCTATCTCAGCCGCTCGAAGCTGCTCGGCAAAGACCGCTCGGCCGAATTGGTCGTCGATCGGCGCGAATATCAACGCGGCGAATCGGTCCAACTCCGCGTGCGTTTTGTGGACGAACGCTTGGCCCCGCCGCAGGACGATGGCGTGAGCGTCATGGTCGAGCAACAAGGGCGGCAAACGCGCCGCCTCACGCTCCATCGCGACGCGAACAACCGCGGAGTGTTCGAGGGCCTTTTGAGCCAGCCGAGCGAGGGCACATTTCACGCGTGGTTGGCGACGCCGACCTTGCCTGGCGCGGCCCCCTCCGCCGACTTCATGGTCGTTGCTCCGCCAGGCGAGTCGGAGCGGCTACAAATGGACGCTGGCGCGTTGCGCCAAGCAGCCGCGGCGACAAAAGGCCGCTTCTACACGATCGCCAATGCGAACGCCTTGTCGCATGAATTGCCGGAGGGCCGGCCGATTCCCATTGAAAGCTTGCCACCGCAGCCCCTCTGGAACCGCTGGCAGGTGCTCGCCCTGTTTCTGATGCTGATTGTGGCCGAGTGGGTGGGCCGCAAATCGCAGGGCATGGTGTAAATTCTGATGGAGCGCAACGCTGCCGCACCGACGTTTGCCGTTATGCTGACCTCGGCCAGCCGCGGGGCCGTCGCGACGATCTTATTGTCAGGTCCGCAGGCCCTCGAAATTGGGTCGCGGCATTTTCAGCCGGCCGCCGACGAGCCTCTGGCAGCCAGCCCGATCGGCGCGATTCGCTTCGGACGCTTTGGAAACCTGCCGGGCGAAGAAATCGTCGTCGCTCGTCGCGGCGCGGAGCGCCTCGAGTTGCATTGTCACGGCGGTTTGGCGGCCGCGCCGGCCATCTTGGCGATGCTCGTCTCAGCGGGGGCGATCGAACTGACTTGGCAAGATTGGCTGGCGCGCGAGGACCCCGACCCGATCCGCGTCGCGGCGCGAATCGCTTTGGCAGCCGCCCGCACGGAGCGCGCCGCGAGTATTCTCCTCGATCAATATCACGGCGCCTTGTCGCGCGCCGTCGCCGCGCTCGATGGGCAATTGGCGCGCGGCGCGGCGGCAGAAGCCCACCGCGAACTGGCGGAGCTCTGGCGACGGAGCGCTGCCGGAGAGCACTTGACCGCGCCGTGGCGCGTCGTCTTGGCCGGCCCGCCAAACGTCGGCAAAAGCAGCCTGATCAATCGGCTGCTCGGTTACGAGCGGGCGATTGTCTTCGACCAGCCTGGCACGACGCGCGACGCGCTCCAGGCCGAAACGATCTTCGACGGCTGGCCGATCGAGCTGACCGACACGGCCGGATTGCGCGCCAGCCTCGACCCGCTCGAGGCGGCCGGCGTGGCCCGCGCGCGAATCCAGATGGCCGGGGCCGATTGCCTCGTGCTCGTCACGGACGAAGCAAATCCCACCGTCTCCCACGCCGAAGAAAGCGCGGCGGAGATTCCCACGATTGGCGTGATCAACAAGGCCGACTTGCTCGCGCCCGGCCGCCGTGCGGACCTATTGGAGGGCCGTTTCCCCACGCCGATCTTTACGAGCGCCTGGACCGGCGAAGGAATCTCAATGTTGCAACAAGCAATCGTCGACCGGCTCGTTCCCCCGCTCGTCGATGGAACCGCATTGCCATTCACCGCCGCGCAGACCACCTGTTTGCACGCCGCCGGGGCGGCACTGGGCGCGGATGAAACCGGCGGCAGCCCGAGGAGCGGAAGCGAAAGCAGCGCGCATAAATTTCGCGCAGCGCGGCGCGTGCTGCGGACCCTATTTTTGCTTCCCCCGCTTGACAAAGGCTGAATCGATAGTATACATATTTACACATTATCGATGAGGGGTGAGTGGGGACTATTTTCCGACCGGCGCGGCGAGCGATTTTCCATGCCTGACTTCGGCGCGAACTTGCAGCGACTGATGGTCCGGCTCGATCTAACGATTGAGGAGGTCGGGGCGCGAACCGGCTTGGACGAGCGAACGGTCAAGAGCCTTTTGCAAGGGCGCAATAAGCCACATTCGCGGACGCTCCATCGCTTGGTCGATGGTTTGGCGGTTTCCGCCGAGGAGTTGTTTCAGAATCCTGGCTTGTTGGCTTGGCGGGTAAGCGCATTCGATCGGGCGACGAACCCGGCGGTTGAAGAATTTTTGGCGAGTCAGCCCGAGGCGGTGGCCGACTGGAGCGAGGCCGAATTCGCGGAGCTCTACAGTCGTTTTGGCGAGGGGGGCGCGCTCACCATGGAAGGAGCGCGGGAAGCCGTCGCGGCGATGAACCGCCGTCGCGAGGTGCAGCAGAAAGTCGCCGTGCTGCTCGAGACCGATCAAGCGGAACTGCTGGCCGGCCTGATCGACCTGCTTTATCAAAAAGTACTCGTCCCGGCCGATTAAAGCTGGCTATAATGGCCCGGCGCCTCCTGCTCTGCCGGATTGCCGGCGCGGATCAACTCCTTTCTGGTTTTGGTATCATCTCATGCAATTGCCCCTCGGAAGGTTCATTCGTGCCGGCGGCGCGGTCGTGCTGCTGCTGGCATCGGCGGCGGCCGGCGAGTTTCACTTCAAACATCACTTCATCGACACCAACCTGCCGGGCAACAACTATGGCTTGACCGATTGTGCCGATCTGGGGCACGACGGCCATCCGGCCTTTATCACCGGCGGCAAGGATAAAGACAAGACGATTTACTGGTACGAATTTCAAGGGCCCGACAAATGGGTCCGCCACGTGCTCGGCACGAACCATCCCTCCGATGTCGGCGGCAAAGCCCTCGATGTCGATGGCGACGGCTGGATCGACTTCGTCACCGGCGGCGTTTGGTATCGCAACACGGGAAAGCCAAAGGACGAACCATTCGAGCGAATTGTCTTCGACAAATCGCTGATCGCGGTGCACGACTTGGTGATTGCCGACATTGATGGCGATGGTCACCCTGACGTCGTCACGATGTCCGATCAACAAACCCTCCGCTGGTACAAAATCCCCAAGAATCCGCGCGATCCTTGGGAACGGCACGACATTGGCCCGGGCGTGCATGCCGGCGTGGCGGTGGGCGACATCAACGGCGATGGCCATCTCGACGTCGTGCGCTCCAACGTGTGGTTTGAAAACGCCGACGGCCACGGGACGAAGTGGATCGAACATAAAATCCCGTTTGGGAATTCAAACAACCCTTATCCGCTCGCCACGCGCTGCGTCGTCGCCGACATCAACAAAGACGGCAAGAACGATCTGGTCATGACGGAGAACGAAATTCGGGCGGGCAAGATCGCGTGGCTCGAAAACGTGGACGGCAAAGGCACGGATTGGAAAGTCCATCCCTTGCCGACCGGAGACCAGGATCCGCGCGGCGCCTATCACTCGTTGGCCGTCGCCGATTTTGACAAGGATGGCGACCTCGACATTTTCTCGGTCGAAATGGAAGCGATTCAAGGCCAGCGCCAGCCGCGGTGGTTCATCTGGGAGAACGTGGACGGCAAAGGAGCCAAATTCGTCGAGCACGTAATCCTCGATCAAGGGCTCGGCGGCCACGAAGCCGTGGTCATGGATATCGATGGCGACGGCGATCTCGATATCTGCAGCAAGCTCTGGTCGCCGCGCAAGGACAACAGCAACGGCGGGCGAATGCATGCCGATTTTCTGGAAAACCTGCTGATCCAGAAGCCGGCGCCTTAACCAGCCATTCGCCTCCCCCCTTGTCCACCCGGCTTCCAGCCGCTTGCTTTCCCGTACACGCGGCTTCCAGCCGCGTCTGCCCTCCTTGTACACGCGGTTTCCAGCCGCGTCTGCCCCCCTGTACACGCGGCTTCCAGCCGCGTCTCTTGTCTCATATACCCGGCTTCCAGCCGCGTCTGCCCCCCCCTGTACACGCGGCTTCCAGCCGCGTCTCTCATATACCCGGCTTCCACTCGCGTTATCCACCACGGATAAACCCCGCCCTTCTGCCTGCCCCGGCGATCCTAACCGAGCCTCCTCGACTTGGCCTGGACGGCCTGCGACTTCGTTCCGGACCGTTTTCGAGCACGGCCGACCTGCTAGAATAAACCGGATGCTGGGTTCCTTGCCGATCACGTTTGAAAAGCCGCTGTGGCTCCTCTTGCTGCTGGCGCTCCCGCCGCTTTGGTGGTGGAGCGTAGGCAAGCTGGCGGCGCTAGGGCCGCTGCGCAAGTATCTGGCGTTGCTCTTGCGCAGCGCGATTGTGCTCATGGTCGTGGCGGCGCTGGCCGAGTTGCGGTTGGTGCAAGAGAACGATCGGCTGACGGTCATCTATCTTCTCGATCAATCGGCCAGCATTCCTGCCGCCCAGCGCCATCTGATGCTGGACTTTGTCCAAGAAGATGTGAAACAGCATCGGCGCGTTTCAAGTCAAGATCGGGCGGGGGTCATCGTCTTTGGCAGCGACGCGCGGATTGAGATTCCGCCGCTGGACGCCGACGTTTCCTTGTCGCAGGTCGAAGTTTCGCTCGACGCAGACCACACCAACATTGCCGACGCGATCAAACTCGCGAAGAGCCTGTTCAGCCCCAACTCCGCGCAGCGGATTGTCCTGGTCAGCGATGGCAATGAAAACTCAGGCAACGCCTTGCGCGAAGTTCAAAACGCGGCCGGCGGCGCGTTGAGCATCGATGTCGTGCCGGTCCATTATCCTGCTCGCGTTGACGTGGCGGTCGAGAAAGTGAGCGTTCCTGCCGACACGCAAATCGGTCAAGGATTCGAGGTCCGCGTGTTGCTCGACAACATGACGCCGCGGGGCAGCGGTCCGACCTTGTCAGGCAAGCTGGTTCTGACGCGAGAGATGGCCGAAAAGATCGAGCCGGTGAGCGAGCAGCACGTGCAACTGCCGCCCGGAAAGACGGTGCTCACGGCCCGCGACGAACTCGATTCGGCCGCGTTTTACACGTATCGGGCGCGGTTCGAGCCGGATGCTCAAACCCCTCTCAGCGGCAGCGCGAAGAACAAAACGGCCTCCGCCTTCACGCAAGTCAAAGGGGTGGGCCGGATTCTCTTGATCGAAGATTGGGAGCGCCGCGGCGAGCATGACGCCTTGGTCAAGCTGCTGCGGAACAATAACTTTGACGTCACCGTCGAGCCTTCCAACAGCACGTTCGATTCGCTCGCCAAATTGCAATTCTACGATTGCGTCATCTTGGCGAATGTTCCGCGAGCCAGCGGGTTTGACATCGAGGAGGCGGGCGGGGGCGCCGGCGGCAAGATCGGCGGACTCTCCGACGCGCAAGTCGAAATGCTGGTCCGCAATACTCAGCAGCTCGGCGGCGGTTTGATCGTGCTGGGCGGAGACAACAGCTTTGGGGCCGGGGGCTGGACCGGAACCGAGTTGGAAAAAGCCTTGCCCATCGACTTCCAGGTCAAAGATCTCAAGGTCAGTGCGATCGGCGCGCTGGAGTTGGTCATCGATCGGTCGGGGTCGATGTCCGGCGAAAAACTGGAGCTCTGCAAAGTCGCCGCGCGCGAGGCAGTCAAGGCCCTCAGCGACAAAGACTACATTGGCATTCTGGCTTTCGATGACCAAACGATCAAGCTGGTCCCTATCCAAAAAGCGGACGATCGCGCCGCCTTGGCCGCGCAGATCGGGCGACTCAGCGCCGGCGGCGGCACGAACATGTATCCAGGCATGCTCGAAGGCTTTGAACAACTGCGCCACACCAACGCCGCGCTGAAGCATATGATCGTGCTGACCGACGGCGAAACCATGCCGGGCGATTTTGACGGTCTCGTCAAGGCGATGCAGGCGCAAGGGATCTCGGTTTCGACCGTGGGGGTCGGTCAAGACGCCGACGAGGATCTGCTCCGCAGCATTGCTCGCCTGGGCAAGGGAAAGTTTTACAAGGTCAATTCCGCGCGCGCCGTGCCGCGCATTTTTTCGCATGAGGCGCGGCGCGTCGCGCGGCCGGTCATCTTCGAAAGCGCCGGCGACATGCGGCCGATCGTCAAGCAGTCGCATGAGATCATTTCAAATTGGGACCCGGCGCAAGCGTTTCCGCCGATTCGCGGCTATGTCTTGTCGCAATTGAAAGCTGGCCCGCTCGTCGAGCAAGTTTTGGCGGCTCCGCTCCCCACCGGCGCAGAGGGCGGAAATACGATTCTCGCGACCTGGCAGTACGGCGTCGGCCGCGCGGTCGCTTTCACCACCGACGTCGGCAATCGCTGGGCGAAGGCTTGGCCGGCCTGGAGCAACTACGAAAAATTCTTCTTGCAAATGGTCCGCTGGTCGTTGCGAACGAGCAATAACGAGAATTTCGCGGTCGATACTTCCTTGCGCGACGGCCAGGTGCAAGTCACCGTCACCGCCCTCGACAACCAAGGCAATTATCAAAACTTCTTGCAGCTGACCGGTTCGCTGATCGACCCCAACTTGAAAGCCGCCAACCTGCAACTTTCGCAAACCGCGCCAGGCCGCTACGTCGGCGCATTCGCGGCGCCCGCCGCCGGCAACTATTTCGTCTCGCTGACTCCAATTGCCGATCGGCCGGGTCAGCCCCCGACCTTATTGCAAGCAGCGATCAACGTGCCCTACTCGAGTGAGTTTTTGGATCGCGAGCCAAACGATCCGCTATTGAATAGCCTCGCCAGCGCCGGCGCGAGCCAGGCGGGGGCGGGCCGGAGCCTCGGCACGCTCACCGATCGAGCCAGTTTGCCGGCGCTCTTGGCAGCCAATTCGTTTCGCCACGATCTGCCGCCGGCGCGCCGCCTGGACGATGCTTGGCATCTCTTGCTCCTAGCAGCATGCTGTTTATTTCTCGGCGACGTCTTCGTGCGCCGCGTGCTCATTCGGTTCGATTGGATTGGGCCCTGGGCGCGGCGCCTGCGCAACCGGCTGTTCGGCCAGACAGTGACCGTGACGAGCCCGACCTTGGCCCGCTTGCGGAGCACAAAATCGCGGGTCGCTTCGCAGATGGCAGTCGAACAGCGGTCGTTGCGATTTGAACCGTCGCCCGACGCCGCCGTGGCGGAGGAAAACCTCGATTCGCTTCTCGCGCCCGGCGCGGCGCCGCGCCCTGCGGATGCGCGGCCCGCGGTACCCGCCGCGCCGACCGCAGAAGAAGACTACACCGCGCGGCTGCTCGCCGCCAAGCGCAAAGCCCGCGGCGAATAAGCGATCGGCCGTGGCGGCCGGAGACTTCGCTCGCGCATTACGCTGTTTTTCGGCGCTGGCGCCCGCTGGTCCGTTTTTTGGCGGTTGGTTTTGTGGCTTTCCGCTTCGGTTTGCGCGCCGAAGACGAACTTGGCCGCGCGGCCGAACCGGCCCCCTTGGCGTGGGCGACGCTGCGCTTGAGGGCATCCATCAGATTGATCACTTCGGGTTCTTCTTCCTGGGGCGCCGCCACTTCGTGTCCTTGCTGCTTTTCGGAGATCGCCGCTTGGACCTTTTCGCGGTAGCGGTCGCGATATTGAGTGATGTCGAAAGAGTCGGTTCCCCATTGACCGATCAACGCCTCGGCCAGCTTCAGCGACTGGCTACCGGCGCGCGAGTGTTGGATCGCCGCCCCCACGTCGCGGCCTAGGCGCAGCTCGTCTTCGTACTTGAGCATGGCCATCAAGAGCAAGCCTCCGCGCGGCCGAATCAGGGCTAGTTGTTCGCGGCCGGAGAAGACGACTTGGCCGACGCCCCAGCGATGCTTCCGCTCCATTGCGGTCAAGAGCAAGGCGTAGGGCTCGCTGCCAGAATTGCCGGAAGGGATCAGGTAATAGACGCGGCCGTCAAAATAGATCGGATCGATCTGGCTAGGATCGACAAAGGCGTCGATGGTGAGTGCTTTTTCTCGGGCGGTACGGAGCGCGTCGAGTTCTTCCTTGGCAAACTCGACA
>DASRSE010000184.1:0-26606 GCA_035656655.1 Pirellulales bacterium | reverse complement strand
AAAGTGGTCTCGCGTGAGATCGCGATGCTAGCAACCTGTTGGCCCGGAGGTGAATTCAATGGCGACCGTATTCGTTGGTAAAATTTACAAACATTTTGTCAATCTTACCGATACCCGCGTCAATCGAGGGCGGAATTATCCCCTGATGGAGCTGATCTTCGTCGCCTTGTGCGCCGCCATTTGCGATTGCAACGCCTGGACCGACGTGGCCGATTTCGGTCGTGACAAGCTCACCTGGTTCCAGAAGTTTCTCCCTTTTCGCAACGGGATTGCCTCGCACGACACCTTCAGCGAAGTCTTCGCCCGGCTGGAGACGATCGAGTTTTACGCCGCTTTGGAATCCTGGGCTCGAGAGTTGGCCGTCTCGCTGCGCGGTGAGACGGTGGCCTTCGACGGCAAAACGCTGCGCGGATCGCACGATGCATCCGCGGGTCGCCGGTTGAAGATGGCCAGCGGTTACGCAATCAATTCATTCACGACCTTGCCGTGCACGTCGGTCAAGCGGAAATCGCGGCCAGCATAACGGTAGGTGAACTTTTCGTGATCGAAGCCGAGCAGTTTAAGAATCGTGGCGTGCAGGTCGTGCACGTGGACCGCTTTCTCGACCGCTTTGAAGCCGAACTCGTCGGTCGCTCCGTGCACGTAGCCCCCTTTCACCCCGCCGCCTGCCATCCAGGTCGTGTATCCCCAATGATTGTGGTCGCGGCCATTGACCTTGCCGGCGTTGGAGCCGGGGGTGGGCAACTCGACGACCGGCGTGCGGCCGAATTCCCCTCCCCAGATTACGAGCGTGTCTTCCAACAGCCCGCGCCGCTTCAAGTCCTTGAGCAAGGCGCCGATCGCTTGATCGCAATCTTTGGCCAGCCGGCGATGATTCACCTCGATGTCATCGTGGTTGTCCCACGGCTGTCCTTCGCCGGTCCAAACTTGGACAAACCGCACACCGCGTTCGATCAGCCGCCGCGCGATCAGGATTTGCCGCGCTTGGGTGCCGGGCCCATAGAGGTCGAGCGTTTCTTTGGTTTCGCGCGAGATATCGAAGGCTTCGGCCGCTTCGTGCTGCATGCGATAGGCCAGTTCAAACGATTGCAAACGCGATTCGAGCTGCGCGTCTCGGTCGCGCGCCGCCAGATGCCGTTCGTTCAGCGCCTTCACCAAGTCAAGCTGCTGCCGCTGCGCCGGGTCGGAGATTTGCGTCGGCCGGATATGCTCGATGAGCTTCTCGATCTCCGTATGCTTCGTGTCGATGTAGGTGCCCTGATAGATGCCCGGCAAAAAGCCGGCTTGCCAGTTCTGCGATTCTTGGATTGGATAGCCATTGGGGCACATCGCAATGAAGGCCGGCAGATTCTGATTTTCGGTTCCAAGCCCGTACGTCAGCCAAGCGCCCATGCTGGGGCGGACGAGCCGCGACTCGCCGCAATTCATCAGCAGCAGCGACGGCTCATGGTTCGGCACGTCGGCATGCATCGAACGAATGACCGCGATGTCGTCGATCGACTCGGCCACGTGGTTGAAGAGTTCGCTGACTTCGATTCCGCTTTGACCGCGCTTCTCAAATTTGAACGGCGACGGAAAGGCGGCTCCGGTCTTCCGTTCGGTCGGCAAATTCTTGGTCGGCAGCGGTTTGCCCGCCAGCTTGTGCAACATCGGCTTCGGGTCGAAGGTATCGACGTGCGACGGGCCGCCGTTGGCGAACAGATGGATCACGCGCTTCGCCTTGGCCGGCAGCGGAGGCATCTTGGGCGCCAGCGGATTCGCGTTGGTCTCGTCCGCCCGCGCGATTCCATCGTTCAAGCCCAGATCTTGCAACAAGCTCGACAAGGCCACCGCCCCGAGGCCCGTCCCGCATCGGCACAACATCTCGCGACGGGTGAGAAATGGATTGTGAAACATCGGCAAGCCCTTTCTGCGAGCAAGACCACGGGAAACTTCGAACCGTCCGGCTCGCCCATTCTAGCAAATCTGCCGCGAAGAATCGAATCGGAACCGCCCCGAGTACGCGCGCCTGCCGCGGGAGGGGCGAAATGGCCTCGCTCGAGCGCGAGAAATGGACCCGGCGAACGCTGGAAGTGATGAAGCGGAAGGGAACCACGGGCTGGCGCAGAGCGGCTATTGAGCCGAGATTTTGGCGGGCAAACTCTGGCGGGTTTTCGCCAGCCATTGTTCGACTTGCCGTTGCACGAGCTGCGAATGCGAAACGAGCAAGCTCTTGCTCGCGGCATCGAATGCCAGACCGCCGCGACCTCCCGCGGCGCTCCAGCGGCCCGGCGCGACTTGCTGTTCGAGCTGCGCGACTAACGGTTCAGGCTTCAGGCCGGCCGCGACCAAATCGCCGATGGGGTAGATCTCCAGCTCGCGGCGAAATCCGCGCGGCGTGGTGATTTGCACGGTCTTTTCGTCCAACACGCGATAGGTCAGCTTCAGCGGCGCAAGGCAAGCGGCCAACGCTTCGCCCAAGGGCTGTTGCTGGGCCGCGAACTTGCCCGCGATCTCGGCCGCAATACCGTCGGCCTCGAGCGCTCGATAATCGATCAGCAATCGCATGCCCGTCTGCTTCGACAGATAGTCACAAATTTTGTCGAGCGGTGTCGGCTGAAAGAAAACGGCGGTCACCGGCAGCTCGAGCGCGGCGCGACCGCGGACGGTGCGGCTGTCCACGCGAAACAGCGCCGGGTCAAAATGGCTTTTTGGCGAAAGCCCGCGCGCCACGCGAAGTTTTTCGCAGAGCAGCAGAATTTGATACTGCGCCGCGGGCGACTGCTCGATCTCGAGCGCCCCCGGCACGACGGCGATCGTCCCAATGCCGCCAGCCTCTTTCCACGTTTGCGGGGCGACGAGTTGGCGAATGAGGGCCGCCAGTCGGTTGAGCTCGGCATCGTTCGGGCCGAGATCGGCCAGCGAATAGCGAATCTGATGGAGCGCCGCATGGCGCTCGGCGGCCGTCGTGATCAAGAGGTGATTGCCTTCGGCCGCGGCCTGCAGGCCCCGCGCCGCCAGCCCTGCTTCCCAAGCGGACGCGAACGTGCCATGGGTCAAATGAACCGTAACCGGCGTCGCGACCGACACGCCGCTCACGGCCAGCGCGTCGACATCCAACGAGCACGGGACATTACCCACGTCGGCCAGCGTGGCGACAAAATCGGCCAGCGGGAGCTCCTTGCACTCGAAGCCGGCGAGCGGCTCGCTCAGGCGATTCGGCCAATCGATCATTTCCTTGGCCCGCATAAAAGCCATGCTCGGCGAACGCTCGACCGGATCTAAATCTTCGTCCGGGTCTGATTTCGCAAAATCCGGCTGTAGCGCCGCATCGGGCGGTTGAGGCCGCGGCGGCGCCGCAGCCGTTTTGCTGGTCGGCTTTTCCAAGGGGGGCGGGACGAACTCCTGAGCGGATTTCGGCGGTTCAACCGCCGCTGGCGCAGGCGCCACAGCAGCAGGGGCGCTCGCTTCTGCCGGACCTGCAACCGCACTCGGCGTTTTTGCAAGCGGCCCGTTTGCGATTTGCTCTGGCGCCGGCGCGGGCGGTTCGACGACCGATTTCGCCGAGCCCGTTTCTTCAGACGCGGTTTTTTCCGGCGCCGGCTGGGCGGATGGATCGGCCACAGGCGGATTTTGCGCGATCTCATTGGCGCCAGGCGACTCGGCGGCGGGCACCGTCGCGGCGACCGGCTGGTGGTTCGCGAGAACCACAACCAACCAGGCGGTCAAGAGCGCGACGGCCGTCGCGCCCAAGCCCAACCCCAAGGTCTGCTTGCTCAACCGCGCGAGCCACTTTGAGGAGACGGCCGCGGCCATCGCTGGCGGCGAAATCTGCGCCGCGCTCGGCGGCGCAGCCGCAACAGTCGCTTTGGTCGGAGGCGCGGAGGCGGCGGATGGCGACCGCGCCGGCTGCTTTCCGCGGCGCGATTTCGGCAGCGGCGGCGGCCTGACGGGAGTCGGCGCGGCGAGGGTCGGCGCGGCGGGCTCGAGCGGCGCGGCGGGCTCGAGCGGCGCGACTCCGCTGACCGCGGCTTCGACCGCTTCAAACGTCAAATCGGCCACAGTGGAGATCGGCGGCAGCACTCTCGTAGGATGCGCCGACGACGGCATCGCCATGGCCGGAGCGTTTGCGGCAGCGGCGGTTTGCGCAGCGGCGCTCGGTTCGGTTGAGCCCTCAACATCGCCCGGTTGCCAACCCTCCGGAGGCAATACTTGCACCATGCTCCCGCAACCGGGGCAAGATAGAATTGCGCCGATCGCCGAAGGGTCCGTCACCTTCAGGCGGCGGCGACACGTCGTGCAGTGGAGGCTGAAGAGCGTCAAGGTCGTTTCACAGTCGGGTTGCGGCTTCAACTCAAACAGACTTTCACAGCTGGCTGGGCAAACGTCCCGTTGGGGAGGCGTTTTGCGATCGCCTCGGACGGACCTGGCTGATTCGTGATTTGTCGGTTATTCGCGGGCAGTCGATTGGCGGCTCGGTTGCAAGCCTACTTTCTGGGTGTGGCTTCTAAGTTCGCTCGCTTTACTTCTTCGGCGGCGGCGCCTTCTCCAACTCGGCCGGCAGCTTATCTCCGCGCTTGGCGGCCGAAGCGCGGGTCGTAATGAAGATCATTTCGGGGCCGCCGGCGGCTTTCGGCTTCACCACGTAGACGAGCTTGCCGTCGGCGTTGGCCAAGGACATGACTTTGCGAAGGATTTCGCCGGCCGGCTTGTTTTTCTCCTCGAGCCCAAACGATTGGTTCTTGGTGATCCCTTCCAATTGTAGGTCGCTGCCGAGGATTTCGATGGGCACACCGATGTCGTCGCTGATCATTTTCATCGTGTTTTCGAGATTATCGCGCGGAAACACTAGGGTGGTGACTTTTTTCAACTTGGCCGCCACGCTGTCCCCCGCTCCGGCGGGGTTGGCGGCGCCGCTGGCGACGGCGCTGCCGCCTGCATTTTGGCCCGGTTTTTGCGCTAAGGCCAACTCGCCCGACAAAAAGATGTGCTCGCCGGCCAGAGCCGGCAACTGGCAACGGAGCACCGCCTGATCGTCGTCCACGCCGGCCCGCGTATAATCGCTGACAAAACGAAGCACTTCGGGAAACCGGTTAAGCAGCTTCCGCGCGTAAGGATGGATGTTCAGCGACGTGAGATAGTTCTCCACGTCAGTTGGCACCTTCTCAAGTTTCTCTTTGTATTCGCGCGCCAGTCCGACCGGATCCCCCCCCGCGCTGCTGAACCGCAACTCGGCGAAAAAGTTCGAGCCGGTCAGATGCAGACTGAGAAGTCCGGCCTTGGCGCCGCTGCCGAGAAACGCTTCGAGCGGTTTTTCGAGCGACTGGAGCGGCCCGGAGAAGACGGTCGCCCGCCCGTCGTTGAACAGAAAATCAGGCACGAAAAAGAGATTGACGAACCGGAGCGAGTCGGAGTCGACGAGCATCCGCTCGATTTTCAAATTGCCGGACGCCGGGTTTGCTCCCAAATCGAGAATCTCTTGCATGTGCGCCGCGTCGGCAATGACGAGCACGGTTTGCCCTTCGCTGGCAGGAAAATAGTACGACCAGGTCGGCCCTTCAAAATACACGTGGCCCGCATGCTCCTTTTGCGGCGGATTGCCCAGCGTTTTCAGCAATTCCGCGCCAGGCAATTTGTCGTTCATCTTCAGCACGAACGAAGGGCTGAACCCGCCGGCTGGATTTTCGTATAAGGCGACCGTCAATTGCACGACGTCGGCCATCTTCACGCCGGAAATCGCCTCGAGCTGGCTGCGCATGGAAACGCCGACAGGACCGAGCGCGGCCCAGGTTTTTTCACCGTCGGGATGGCGAAGCAGGTCGGCCGGCCGAAGCACCGCCAGCACGTTGGTCAGCTTGGCAATGTAGTGCAGCTCGAGCGGCTGGCCGTGAGTCGGCGCCAACCAGAGCGTGGAACCGTCGTCTTCTATTTCGGAGGTCGCGACCGGCTGCTTTCGCGCTTTGGGCGGCGCGGAAGCGGGCGAGCCGCTTCCCATGCCGCTGCTCGTTTGGGCAGGGGTCGCGGGGTTTTCCGCCGGCCCCGGAGTCTTCTCGGTCGGCGCGGCAGCCGGTGTTTTGTTTTCGACGGCGGGCACGCCGACGCCCGTGTTGGACGCGATCTGCGATTCTCCCTTGTCGCGCGTGGCGTTCCAGGCGATCAGCGCGCCCACCGTCACGACCGTCAACACGGCCGCCACGACGAGCAAGGTCTGGTTCGCCTTCTTCACGCCGATCGTCGGAGGCAGCGCATACGGTGCCGCCGGCGCCGCTCCATTGAACGCGGCCGGGGCTGCTCCGGCCGGCATGCCCGCCGCCGGCAGGCCTGTGGTCGGCGCTGGATTCACCGCCGGAAAAGCCGGCGCCGCTGGAAAAGCGGCCGCAGTAAATGCGGGAGCTGCCGCGAATCCGCTCGGCGCGAGGCCATTGGCGCCCGCAAATTCGGCCGGGTTGCCAAAGCCAGGGTAATTGCTCGCCGGCGCGGCAAAGCCGCCCGGGCCGAACATGGCGGCCCCTTGGTCGCGCGGCGCGCCAGAACTGTACGGGCCAAAATCGAGCGCCCCTTCATTGCCAGCAAACGACGGCGCCGCCGGTTGCAATGCCTCAAAGGGATTCGCCCCTGACGCCGGATAAGGCTGCGGCGCGTAGCTCTGCCCTGAATAGCCTGGCGGCGGATAATTCTGAGCCGGATAATTCTGCGCGGGAAAGTTTTGGGCGGGATAATTCTGCGCAGGGTAATTCTGCGCAGCGTAGCCTTGCCCAGGATAACTCTGCACCGCCGGAGCGGAATTGGGAGCGGGCGCCGGCTGAGGACGATGCACCGGCGCCGGAGCCGGAATGCGCGCGGCTGGCCCTGGCGCGGGGGCCGGCGCGGGCGGTTTTCCCGGCTCGGCGCGCGCGGGAGCCGGCGCCGGCTGCGGCCGGCTCGCGGGCGCATTTGCCACGGAGGGCGCAGCCACAGGGGCGCTCGTGGTTTTTGGCAAGGCCGGTGCGGGAGCAGGCGGAGTCGCCGTGTCGCGCTGGTTCAAATAGGCGGCGTAAGCTTGGTTCGCGGCCGAAGCACTTTCCTCGGGCACCGCCAATTTGCTCGGCTCGACAAAAAACGCGAGCGCTTCGGCCACCTGTCCGGCTTGCTGATAACGGATACTCGGGTCCTTGGCCATCAGATACGATACGACCTGACCCAATTGGGCCGGCGCGCCAAACTCGGTCAGCGGTTGGATCGGTTCAGACGTATGCCGCATCACTTTTTGACGCCAGTCGCCGCCGGCGAACGGCGCCTTGCCGCTGATCATCTGATAGAGTGTGCAACCGAGCGCGTAGATGTCGCTGGCGGCCGTCGACACGTGGCCCGGCTGCGCTAACTCTGGCGCCAGCCCATCGGCCATCGCCTCGAGCTTGCCGGCCGCCTCCAGCGCCGCAAAGTCGAGCGGTCCGACGGTCGCGAACGGATCGAGCGCAAGCGGCATCTGCAAGAGCTTCGCCCCGCTGCTGTTGACCCATA
Source organism: Pirellulales bacterium (assembly GCA_035656655.1). Taxonomy (GTDB): domain Bacteria; phylum Planctomycetota; class Planctomycetia; order Pirellulales; family DASRSE01; genus DASRSE01. Next base: position 19,127 of record DASRSE010000184.1, on the reverse strand, counting down.
CATTGCTCGGTCGAAACGCGGCATGAACTTGGCCTGCCTCGTGGAGTTTGGCCAAACCAAGCGCCGCCAGGCGCAGCAGCCGGCAGGCTTCGGCCGGCGCCAGAGGCCCCTTGGCCGCCAAGCGCTCTTCAACCGTCTCGCCCCGCAGCGCCTCGAGCGCGACAAATTTGAATGAGCCGAGATCGATCAGCTCATAGCACTTGCTGAGGCCCGGGCTGTGGATGCCGTGCGCGGTTTGAACTTGGCGGCGGGCCAGCGCGACCGCCGCTCGATCTTGAGTCGCCGCGCCCGACAAGAAATACAAACAGACATCTTGATTGGTCGGACGATGCACGGCGCGAAACAATCCCGCCAGGCGGCCGTTGCCAATCCGATCGGTGACTTTGTAATCGCCGTAGATAAACGGACCCGGCCGGCCGGCCAACAAGATAGTCGCTTGGTAGCGGCTGAGGGCATGCTCAGCGATCAGCCATTCGGCCAAAGTGACGGCGTTGCCTTGCTTGGAGGCCCCTTTCACTTGGCCAAACGCCTCGGTCCAGCGGGCAATCTCGGCAGGCGAAAAGAGCCGGCTGTCGGCGGTCAATTTCCAGAAATCGGGAATCTGCAACGCCATCGGCCTAGATACCTCGATAAGCGCACCTGCGGCGTCGAATTCGGCGCCGGGCGCAGTGCAATGGCCAAAACAAGAGACTCTGTTCCGTAAGCTCCAGTTTACCGGGCAAGAGACCGCTTTGCAAAGCTTTTCTCTCCGGCTGCGGCCGCCGCAAAGCCAGCCGGGCGGCCGATTTCAGCCGTTTGCGCGATTACACATGGACCTCGGCCGCGCCGCCGAGAGAATCGGCATATTTCACACGAATCGGGGCGACTTGTTCGGCCAAAAACTCATCGACTTGCTGCGGGGCGCGGCCCACGAATTGGGTCGGATCGAGCACCTTTTGCAGATCGACGCCGGCGAAGGCGCGATCACCGGCCAACCGCGCCAGCAGATCGTTTTCTTCGCCGTGTTGTTTGACTCTGGCGGCGGCCGCATGGCTATGCTGGCGAATCTGCTCATGGAGAGCCTGGCGATCTCCTCCGGCCGCGACCGCCGCCATGAGGATGTTTTCGGTCGCCATGAACGGCAACTCTTCGGCCAGATGCTTGGCGATGACCTGCGGGTAAACGACCAAGCCGGCAGTCACATTCTGATAGAGGATCAAGATCGCGTCGACTGCGAGAAAGGCCTGCGGCAACGTGAGCCGGCGGTTGGCGCTGTCGTCGAGCGAGCGCTCCATCCATTGCGTCGCCAGCGTTTGCGCGGCGCTCGAGGGGAGGCTCATCACGAAGCGTGCGAGGCCACAGATCCGCTCCGCGCGCATCGGATTGCGCTTGTAGGCCATGGCCGAGGAACCAATCTGATCGGCTTCAAACGGCTCTTCGATTTCCTTCCGGCTTTGCAAGATCCGCAAGTCGGTCGCCCCTTTGTGCGCGGATTGCGCCACGCCGGACAAGGCATCGATCACTTGCGCGTCGATTTTTCGCGAATAGGTTTGGCCCGTGACGGCATAGCTGCGCTCGAAGCCGAGCTTCTGCGCCACGAGCCGATCGAGTTGCCGCACCTTCTCATGATCGCCGGCGAAAAGCTCGAGAAAACTGGCTTGCGTGCCGGTGGTCCCTTTGACGCCGCGGGGCAACAACTGCTCCAGGCGATATTCGATTTCGCGCAGATCGAGGATCAGATCGTACGCCCACAGACAGGCGCGCTTGCCCACCGTGGTCGGTTGCGCCGGCTGCAGATGCGTGAAGCCGAGACACGGCAGCGCCCGGTGCGCGGCGGCGAATTCCGCCAACTGGTCGATCACCGCGGCCAACCGCCGCGCGACCATCTGCAAGCCCTCACGTATCAGCAGCAAGTCGGCGTTGTCAGTCACGTAACAACTGGTCGCTCCCCAGTGAATGATCCCGCGCGCGGCCGGGCAAGCATCGCCATAGGCGTGAACATGGGCCATCACGTCGTGGCGAAACTTGCGCTCGTACTGATTCGCCCGGTCGAAGTCGATATTCGCGACTTCGCGGCGCATTTGATCGAGTTGCGCCGGCTGAATCGGCAAGCCGAGCTCGGCCTCCGCCTCGGCTAAGATCACCCACAACTCGCGCCACGTGCGAAATTTTTTGTCCGCTCCCCAAAGTTCGCCCATTTCACGCGAGGCGTACCGATGAATCAGCGGGTTTTCATAAACAGCCGTCATAACCATCCACAAACAGAGGAACCAAGGAGAGCATGGCAACGCGAGCCGCCCATTGTACCGCGTTCAAGCGCGATCGCGGAGGGGCCGGGCGTGGACGAAGTTTCGTTCCCGGCGAGCAAGGCTCAGACTTTCGGCTGCGCCTGCCGGCCATGGCGCACGGGTATGCTTGGGAGGTTCGCGGCGCCGGCGGTTCACGCTGGACTGCCGCGGCTCGATGCGCTCCGACGTGCCGCCGCGAACGTGTTTCGGTACAATCGATTTCCGCCGCCGGTGCGATTCTCGCGCCGCTGGTTTCCATGGACCTCTCGAAAAATCAAGTTACTTGCATGGCCGACACCATCCAATACGGGCTTGAGCCCGCGCTCGCCGAGAGCGAGTTCATCGACGTGCTCCGGCGCTCGACTCTCGCCGAGCGGCGCCCTGTCGATCAGCCGCAGACCATCGCGGCCATGTTGCGCAACGCCAGTTTGATCTTGACCGCGCGGACGGCGACCGGCCTACTCGTTGGCGTGGCGCGAGCGCTGAGCGATTTTGCCTTTTGCACCTATCTTGCCGATCTCGCGGTCGATGAAAAATTTCAGCGGCAAGGAATCGGCCGCGAACTCATCGCGCGAACGCATCAGGAGGCAGGCCCACAGACCGCGCTCGTCTTGCTCGCGGCGCCGAAAGCGCAAAGCTATTATCCACACGTCGGGTTGACACAGCATCCCTCATGCTGGTTCATTCCGCCCGCGCCGCGCCTGCCTGGCTGAGGGTCGCGTTACTTGCTATTGGGACCGGGCGCCGCGCCCGCCGCGGCGCTGGCCGGGACGGTCAGCCCGCTGAGCGGATGATGAACGACGGCATCCCAGGCAATCTCTTGCAAGGCGCGATTGAGCTTGTCGTCCCATTTGGGATTCTTCGCGTTCGCCAGAATGTCAGGCATGGGCAAACCGATTGGACTGCGGCGATAGATCACGGCCAAATGACAATAGCCCTCCAGCGCCTGCATCACCGGACCGGGGTGTCCGAGCTTGTCGGTAAACAATTCGGATTGCTTGGCGACGCCGGGCATTTCGCCGGCGATGATTTTCGCACGCAGTTTCAACACGGCTTGTCCCATCGGCACGACGAACAAGACCTGCTTGCCGAGTTTTTTGTTGAGCGCGACAACGTAGTCGTCGAAGGTCTTGAAATACGGGTCGTGCATTTTCTGCAAGCCGGCGACCGTGGCGGCGTCGAAATCGACCGCTTCCGGCTTTCCTTTGAACGGCCACTCGAACTTGTCCCACGGAATCCAAAACTCTTGAATCGTGATCCGAATATCCGGGTTATGGGCAATCGCCAATTCGGCGAACTTGTCGATTCCCTCGTCCGGCTGATGCATCGGCGACAAGGTCAGCACATCGACTCGCCCTGCGCGCAGCGCCTTTTTGGCTTCGTTCTTCTCGTCCGGAATGTCCCAGTGCTGGATCACGCGCGAGCCGCCGATTTTGGAAACGCCGACGATTTGCTGGCCTTCGATCCCGGCCTTCTGGGCCATGTCTTGCAAGATCGGCGTGATAAAGAAAGCGTGGAACGAATGGCCGCAGGTGAAAATCCGCTGCCCCTTTGTAATCGGCGCCGCTTGCAACGTTCCGTGCGGATCGACGGTCGCTTTTTGCGCGCGGCCCGCGTTGGGAGCCAAGAGCAGCAACGCCAGCGCCAGGGCCCAACCACGCGCGCGGCCCGAGACGAGTGCATAAGAGGCAGAGCAGAGCGCGAACATCACAGGATTCCTCGGCGGCGGGAACAGGGGGAAGCGGCCGCCGCCAGCGCGCCGACCGAACGGTTCATCGAACCATGCCGATTGTCGCTCGCGCGGCGACCCAATGCAACCAGTTTTGCAGCGCGAAAACCAGCGGTCGGATTCGCAATCGGCGGATCGCCCGCCTCGCGCGCAAAAAAACCGTCGCGGCGGTCTGCACGGACAAAGCAGCCGCCGCGACGGTAAGCAGCAAAGGGAGCGGTTCTAACTCAGCGGATTAGAACGCGCCGCACGATCTCGACTGACACTAAAAGAAGAACTGAGTCCGCATGCCGAAGCCATCGACGGTGCCATCGCCGCGCGGGCCGCCGCCATAGACAACTTCATGCAGATACTCGAATTGCAACTTCAAATTGGTATTGAGATACCAGTTGACGCCGAATTCATAACCATCGAGCTCGCCGCCTTGGGCCGTCAGGATTTGGTTGTTGAGGCTCAAGTGGTTGGCCCGCGCCGCCAGTTCCCACGCGCCGCTGCCCCAGCAGCAGTCGCCATTCGCGTCGCGCACCAGCCAGAACGGCGTGTACGGGGTGGCGATATAATCGCTGCCGAGGGTGCCAAAGCGGCGATCGTAGATCCGGTTTTCGCCGGTTAGAAAGTAGCTCCCTTGGATGTATCCGCCGTTGAACCACACGTCGGAGTGCTGCTGGTTCACCTTGCCGCCGATGCAGTCGTTCATCGAGGCCCAGCTATATTCCGCTTGCAATGACGCCGGTCCGAGGACATAGAACAATTCGGTGCCGATCACGGTGTTCGTATCGCAATTAATCGCGGTGGTGTCCACCAGCCGGTTCGAGTTGCCCAGCGGTGTCGCCCCGATTTGATCGCGCATTTGCGGCCGAGCGCGGAAGTCAGAGTTCGGCTGCGTTCCGGCCGTCGGATCTTCCGCCGCCCGGTACGTCCCCGACACGCCCAAGTGCAACATGTGGCGGCCGTCGTCTTGATAGAACGGCAACACGGTCAGACGGGCCGAATAGCCCCATTTGCCGTCGTTGAAATCGGCGCCGGTGTTGTTGCCGTTGCCGTCGGGGGCGTTGTCTTGCCGATAGGCCATCGCCTGATAGGTCACATGGTCTTCGGCGATGTGGTTGGCGATCTGAAAACCGGTGCCGAAGTTTTCATACCAAGCGTCGGTATAGGCCGAGCGTTCCAAGAACGTCATGGCCTTGCTGCTCGACGTCATATCACCTTCAAACCCTTGCGGCACTTTTTGGTGACCGATGCGGACCGTGTTCACAAAGGGAATGTCTTTCAAGCCGACCCAGACCTGGTCCAAGTTAGGGACGTTGTTCTGAGTCTGCTCGAGCGCGAGCTCGATATTCCACTCCATGATGTCGTACGCGGTGCCATCCCACGACGGGCGCAGCCGGCGGAAAAACTCGCCGTCTTCGAGCGTGCCGAAGGCGGGGTTATTGCGCAAGCTGGCCGAATCGCTCATGCCGACGAAGTCCAACTGAAACCGTACGCCGATGTGCGAGACGAAATCCTTGTTCGGCGTTTCAAACGTGACGCCGCTGGCCGGGTTCCAACGGGCCGACATTTTCAGGTCGCTGCCGACCTCGTACGGCTTGGGCGCGGCCGCTTCGGCAGCCGCTTCTTTGTTTTCCACATTGGCCGACGCGGTTTCGAGGCTCGTGTTCGAGTAGCTGGGAATCCGGTCCAACTGCTCTTGCAAGGCTCGGATCTGGGCGGCTTGCGTATCGAGTTGAACGCGCAATTGGTCGTTGGTCGGCGGCCCGTCGACTTGCTGCGCGTGCAGCAGTCCCAGCGGCCCGGCGACTGCAAACAATGCAGCCAAAACGGCCTGTTTCCAAACGCGAAGCATATCCAATTCCTCCGTGAAATGAGCTTTTAATTTCGGCTTGTGCAGGCTCGTTGTCTCCGACAGACGAACCCCAATCGCTCTATCTGGGCCTATTTTGCAAGCGAACGGAAAATCGAGTCCGAGGCGGCCGCTTCGTCGCCCGCATGATAGCTCGCCGGGACATTCGTCGCGGGCGAATACCGGGTCGATTTGTTCAGCGGCGGTCCCGACGGGGCGGGAGTCGGCGCGGGGACGGGCGCCTCAACGCCGGGCGCCACGCCGGCCGGGGTCGGAAGGGCGCACTCCGAGCAGCAACCGCATTGCGGGCAAGTCTTTTCCGCGACCCAGTGGTAATACGGCACCACCTTGGTCTCGGTGTACTTCACAAGCTTCTTTTTGTTCAGTGAATCAGCGCACGGCGCGTGGGCGTTGTCGCAATGAAACAGATCGATCAAGCATTGCTCACAGGCGCACGGCGGATTGCACGTGTCACAAGGGCACGCTGGCGGTTCGCACTCGTGCACTTGCCCCCAAGGGCATTCGTGTCCCACGCAGAACGGCTCGAGCTTGCAGCAATAGCAAGTTTTGTTCACCTTCTTCGTATCGCACACCAGCCGGCAGGTGATGTCGCAGCGGCAGCCGCATTTCTCGCAGTAGCCGCCACCGCCGTGTAGCATTTCCGCCTGGGCATATTGGAACAGCAAGCCCGCGAGGGCGATCGCTAACGATCCAAGAAGCACCTTCATCATTTCTCCTCCGTGAAGAAAATTGCGCAAACCCCTGTTCGAATCAGGAGTGTAAATCGCGTTCTACCGGGCTTCCCAATTGCTTCGGTAAACCGCCTTGGCACGATCGACACAGGTTTTATCGCAATTGGGCTTGCATGGACTTTGTTAGTTTTATCCTTTTGCTCTAATGGAACTTAGAATGAATAGCACGGCAAAGAGGCCGCAACCCGCAAGGTTTATCAAGCCTGCCGCGCCATTGAGAAATTGCGAAACTGGGGGCGACTTTTCCGTCTGCGAAACCGGAATGGGCAAAGCCGGTCCTGCGGAGCGGTCCGCGCGCCGGCGAACAAGAGCGCGCGTCGCGGCGCCCCTTGTCAGAGTACCTTTGACAGGAGCTCCGAGCGCCTTTGGCCCGGCGGCTCAGAGCGCCGTTGGCGCGGCGGCTCAGAGCGCCGTTGGCGCGGCGGCGACGCGGCAAAAGCGTGCGGGCAAGAACCGGCGTCGGTCGGTTGCGCGCCCAAAAATTTCAGCCATTCGCTCGCCGACGCCCGCCGAGCAGCGCGGCCAAGGCGCCGACCGCGAGCGTCCAACCGGACGGCTCGGGCAGCGGGGTGCTCAGCGCATTTTGGCCATTGAAGGCATTCACAATGCTCGCCAGATCGTTGCCGTCAACCGTCCCGCTATAGTTTGCGTCGCCGTTCTCCCAACCGCCGAGTTGGAGATTGAAGCCGTTCACCGCGGCCGCGATTTCGTTGCCATCGACGATGCCATCCAGATTCAAGTCGCCGAAGTACGTGAATTTCACCAGCGTGGCGTTGGCGTCGATCGAGACCCCGTCGAACGCCGCCGCGCCGGCCGTGTTGTTGACGGCCGCCAATCCCGTAATCGTGCTGCTGGCCGAGGAGAGGAGGCCGTCGCCCGAGAAGCCCGCTCGGATGAGGTCGGTCAGTTGGAGCAGCGTGTCGGCGGCCGCGACCGCGTCGAGATTGTTGACGATCAGGTCGTTGTTTTCCAGATCGAACGAGCCATAATAAGCGCGGCTGCCGAGCGCGCCGCCATCGTTCGCGATGCTGAGCGAATCGAGCACGCTGACGGCGGCCGCATCGCCGGCCGCGTCCACGCCGCTCGCGGCCACGGTCAGCACCGCGGCGGCGTGCGCCGCGTCTCCTTGGATCGAAAGCTGATGTTGCTGGAGGCGCGCCACGGTCAGGCTCGAGTTCGGGGCGACGAGCGTGTCGCCGCTTCCGGACAGTTGCCCCACGGCCAGCGTCGCCGCGGCATCCGCGCGGCCGATGTTGAGCGTGCCGTCGTTGGCGATTGAGGCGGCGCTATTCAAGGCGGCGCTGAGGGCGAGCGTGGCTTGAGTACCGCTCTGGATGGCCAGTTGGCCCGAAAAGCCGCTTCCGTCGCCGGTTAAAGCGACCGCCCCGGTCGCGATTTCCAGCCTGCCGGTCCCGCTGAACGCGGAATCGAAGTGCGAATCGATAGCTCCGGGCAAGGCGAACGTGCCGCCGGCTTGGATCGCGACCGGGACTGGAACGGCCGCTTGATTCGGCTGGAGCGAGTCGGGCAGCAGCGCCGCGACGACCCGGCCCGCATCGATCGAGAGCGAACTCGCGGCGCCGGTCCAAGTGGTCGCGTTTTCCGCGGTCAGCACGAGCGTGTTGTCGCCGACTTTATGGAGCGTGACGTTGCTGCCCAGCAGTTGCTGCGTGATCGTGTTGTCGGACGCGCCGTCGCGGCCGAGCGTGAGGGTCGTTCCTGAATCGAGTTGGATCGCGGCGGCGGTTCCGGTGATGGTGCCGAATTGGGCGTCGGCGTGCAAGTTAAGCGTGCCGTTGTCGATCAAATCGGGCTGCGCGGTGAAGGGGTTCGCGCTGTTCGCATTGACGTGGAGCGTGCCGCTGAGGGTGATCTGCGTGGTCCCGGCGAGCGTCGCCGGCGCCGTGCCATCGCCAATGTTCACGATGCCGCTGAAGCTGCTCGTCCCTGAATAATCGTTGTGCGTGCCAATGATCGTCAACGTGCCGGGGCCGCTGCCGATGAGGTTTTTGCCTTCGCCCGCCACATTTTGCAAAGTCAAGCTGGCGCCGTCGGCGACGTTCACGTCGAGATCGCTATGCAAGACAATGCCCTCCGCGCCCACAATTTGATGGCTGCCAGAGAGAACTTGAATGCTCGCCGGACCGGCGCTCGCCTCGAGCGTGAGCGGTTGAGCGGCCGTGCTCACGCTGTAGCTTTTGCCACCGGTCGTGTTGAACTTCAAAATGCCCGCGACCAGGCCGCTTTGATCGACGGCCACCATCGGGTTCGCGCTGGCACCGGGAGCGACCTCGCCGAAATCCGCTTCGGCATCGACACCGCCCGGCGTGCCGCCGGACCAATTTGCCGCGGTGGACCAATTGCCGCCGCCGTCAATCGCCCAGGTCGGCGTTAAGGGGACCACGGCATGATGCAAAACGAGGTTATTGCCAAACTGTTGCACGGTGTCGGTCGCATCCGCAGCTCCATTCAGACTGACGGTCCAAGATCCGACCGAACCGAGCAGGCTGCTGGCCCCTTGGATCAGCGTTAAGTCTTGAGCGAGGGGGGCCGTCGAAGTGACATTCAGCATGAAGGCGCCGGGACTCAAGCCAATCCAGCCGCCAAGCAGAATCTGATCGCTCGTTTGAGCCGCGTCGGCGCCAAACACATTAACGTCGAGGACCGCGCCATTGGCCAGATTCAAATCGCCGGACACATTCCAGATCGTGGCGGCGGTTGCGTCGCTGGGGCCCAGACGCAATTCGCCCCCGTCGCTGCCGCCGCTCAAAACGTGGCCGCCGACCGCGAGTGAATTGACGTGGATCGACGTTCCCCCGGTGAACTGGGCGTAGCCCGCGTCCGACACGGCCAATCCGGCGGCGAACGCGGAGTTGGCCAACTTGGCGGTTCCCGCTTGAACGGCCAAACTTCCGCCGCCCGCGGTCGGCACATTCAGATTCAGCGCGCCCGGTCCGATTTTGCTGACCGTTTTGCCGGATGCGATGACCAAACCGCCGCCAAAACCGGCGGTGGCGTTGTCCAACGTGAGACTGCTGCTTTCCACGTCGAGAAATCGATTGTTGTTGAACGTGACGGCGGCGTTTCCGGCAACGCCGTTCCCTTTGACGGTCAGCGAGTTGTCCTTAACCGTCCAACCGCCGCCATCGACGCCGCCGAACGTGAGCCCATAGTTCTTGCCGCCGTAGAGAGTCCAGGTTGCGCCGTGCGTGATCAGGTTCAGGCCGCCAATCAGCGTCGCGCCGTTGTAGTTCACTTGAGTATCGCCGTGCGGCATGGCATAAGCGCCCAGATCGAGCGTGGTGCTTTGAAAATCAACGACATTATTCGCGTTGCCGTCGCCGCCAATCGTCAATTGAACCGAGACGGTCGCGACGGGCGTGGCGTTGTAGCCGATCGTGGCGGTAGAGTCGATCACCAGGGCCGAGCCATTGCGAACTTCGAGCGTGGCGCCCGTCGAGCCGGCGTGATAAATGTTGAACCCTTTTGTCACGTGGACCGTCGAGCCGCCATCGACGCTGAAAATCGAATGGTTGGCCGCTTGGCCCAGGTCGAGCGTGCCAATGTTGTTCGTCAGGCCATTGGCGATCGTAATGCCGCCATCGCCTGAAACCGGCGTGGCGACCAGCCCGGCAGGATTGCCTTGATCGCCCACATGGTTGCCGTTGGAGATCAGCACGTCGGTGGCAGCCGCGCCGGAACCGGCCCCCGTGTATTGGCCCGTGACCCACACCCCGTAGCTTTTGGTGTCGTCGACTTTAAACGTCGCCTTGTTGGTCAAGGCGCCCAGCGCGAGACCGTTGCCGGCGGCGCCGGTGTAGGCGATCGTGCCGGAATTGATCGTCAGCGGGACGTTGAACAAGACATTGTAATATTTGCCGCTGAAGTTGGGAGACGTGTTCAGGTCGCTGAGGCTGCCGGTCAGCGCGAGCGCCGCGCCGTTGCTGGCGTTGATCGTGAATGGGCCCGTGTAGCTCGCCAAATTGAAACGCACGCTGGCAATGCTCGTCAGCGACAGCAAATCGTCGGTCAGCGTGGTTGCGCCGGTGTAGCCCGACGCGGTAAAAGTGAGATCGTCGCCATTCACGGGCGTGTAGGGCTTGGTTACGCCGCTTTGCCAGTTTCCGCCGTCGGACCAATTGGCGCTCGACCCTGCGATCCAATTGACAGCCGCAGCGGCATCCCGCGAACCGGCCAGCGCGCACCCCAACAGGAGCGCGCCGAGCGCGCAGCAGCAGCGGGTCATAAAACGGAAAGATCGCGAAACAATCGCGGAGCGAGCGCGCTGCTTCGCTCGAGAAAAAAACGCTCGTTGGACCCGACGGCCAAGCTGCGCAGCATGCCAAATCTTCATCACTGCCCTCCGAAAAAAACCACCGTTCGTTCGATTGTTGATTTGAGAACGCTGCGTGGACTCAGCGGTCTCGACGCCGAAACATGGGAATTAAGATAAACACAAGCGGGAAACCGCTCCAGCAAAAACAGCCTCGCTGCGACGAATTTTTTCGAGATTTTTTTCGCGGCGAGCTATCGAAACCGCTGGCTTGGCCCGGAATAAGCAAACTGGCAGTCGCCTGTCGTGGCGCGGAATCCGCGGCCAAGCAACCATGCAGAGGGGCCTGCTGAAGGATTCAACCGCAGGCGTCAGCGCCCGGAGGGAATGCCAAAATGACGACGCAAGTCGTTATTCTGCGAGCCGTGCGGAGCTAGACGGGGCACTTGGCAGCAGGCGGATAGCGGCCGAGTTCAAGAACGCGGACCATAATAGTACTCCGTCATCCCGGCCCCGGCGGTCGGTTCCGGTCAAGCGTTCCGTCATTCCCGCGCATGCGGGAATCCAGGGACCTGCTGGAAAGGGTTGTCGGCCGATTTTGGCGGCGGCGCGACGCAACTCACTCGATTTCCGCGCAGGCCGTCGGTTCCGGTCAAGCGTTCCGTCATTCCCGCGCAGGCGGGAATCCAGGGGCCGGCTGGCAAGGGTTGCCGGCCGATTTTGGCGGCGGCGCGACGCGCTCGATTCCCGCGCAGGCCGTCGGTTCCGGTCAAGCGTTCCGTCATTCCCGCGCAGGCGGGAATCCAGGGGCCTGCTGGCCCGTGTCGCGGCGCGCTGGATTCCCGCCTGCGCGGGAATGACGAGCCGGCGCGGGAATGACGAGCCGGCGCGGGAATGACGAACCGGTGGGAATGACGAACGCGGCGCGCGAATGACGAACCGGTGGGATTGACGAACCGACGCGAGATTGACGAGCCGGCGGGGATGAGGCCCGGCGCGGTTCTAGACGGCGCCCATCGGCCGGAGGAGAGGACGTGGACGCGAACGGCGTTCGGCCCGCAGACGGGCCCGGCGGCGGATTTCGCTCGGCTTTTCATAATACTCGCGGCGGCGCATTTCCTTTTTGATGCCGCTGCGTTCGACTAATTTGCGAAATCGTCGCACCGCTTCTTGGATCGACTCGCGATCCCGCACGTTCAACTTAACCACTGGTTCTCCTTTGAAGATTGAATTTGGTTTTGCACGGGCAGTTCCTCCCATGAGTTTTCGTGATAGGAATGACGCCATCCGAACGAACCGGTACAGCTCGCATTTCGTTTGCCGGCCGGCGAACTAGACCGCCATGGGCGATGCCCAGCGACGGCCGAGGCGGCCGGCCTTGAAACGAGCCTCATAATGTACCTGCTTCCCTAAGTCGCTGTCTATCCTGGTGTACGGAGAAATTGGCGGACGAATTTTGCTTTTCTTGGGCAACCCGAACAGATTGCCCAATTTGGCGGAAACTGGCTCAATTCCACCGACAAAGCGTTCCGTCCGGGTACGGGCGCGCGGTCCGAACCGCCGATTTCAAAAGGGTGTCTGCCCCTCCTTTTCCCCCGCTGGAAACCGTGCCATGTCCGAAGCGACACCGGACCCTCGCCCGACGATTACCGAAATCGAATCGCGTCAGGACGAAGTCCTTCGTTTGCTCGACGAGCTCAATTTGCGACTGGAGCGGGCGCTGGCCGATTGGATGAGCAAAAACGCCCCCTCCGAACCGCGGCCCTTGCCGAAAGCGGCCTGAGCGGGCCGGTCGCGGGCGGCCGGCGATTGGGCGTGGCTCGCTTTTCGCGAGCCGCCGTTTTATACGACTTCCGCCAGCGCGATCCGCCGCCCTTCAGTAAACGACCGAATCGCCGCTTGGCAGACCCGCAGCACCTCATAGCCTTGCCGAGCGGGAATTGGCGGCGGAAGTCCCGACCGAAAGCAGCGGATCATGTCGGCCACATGCCGATCATGGCTGCGCGAAAAGTCCCGCGCCTCGTCGTCAAAGAAAGTGGCTTGCCAGACTTCGGAGACCGGATCGTCGAGTCGATTGAAGACCAGCCGGCGCGACGTGTCCTCGACGACCAAGCGCCCACGCGTGCCATTGACCTCGCAACGGTGCGTGTCGGGATATGCATACGAGGTGTCATAGCTGCCGAGCAAATCGCCCACCGCGGCGTTTTCAAAGCGCAGCGCCAAGGCGACGGTGCCAAAACCGCCTTTGTTGGTCTTATCGGTCATCTCGGCCGAGACGTGCGAAATCGGTCCGCATAGATTCAGCAAGGCATCAATGCCATGGCATTGGGTTTCGATCAGATTGCAATGCGGATGCTCGAACGGTCCATCATGGTTGCCGCCGAACCGCCACGACGCAAAGACAAGCTCGCCGAGCGCGCCGCGCTCAATATAATCCTTGGCGCGCAGAAACGGCTCGGCATAGCGATGGTTGAAGTTGATCGCGAAGAACAGCTTGCGCTGCTCGGCCGCGGCCAACAACGTGCGAGCCTGATCGAGTTCAAACACAAACGGCTTCTCGACGAATGCCGGAATGCGCGCCTCCAGCACTTGCATCGTCGGGCGAAAGTGATCGAGATTGCCCAAACAGAGGCTCACGAGATCGGGTTTTTCGGTGGCGAGCATGGCGCCCAAGTCGGTGTAAGCCTGCGCCGAGAATTCCTTGGCCCGCGCGGCGACCTTGTCGCGATTGCGGCCGCAGATTGCGACCAAATCCGTATAAGGATTGGCGTGAAACGCGCGGGCGTGCTCATAACCCCAGAGCCCTGTTCCCACCAGCGCCACGCGGACGCGCGGCAGCTTGGCCGCCTGCTGCGGGTCGCCATGAAACTCGGGGGGCAGATACGATCCAAATTTGATTTCGAGCATGACGCGACTTTCTGGCCGGCGAGAATGCGCCGTGGGAGCGAAAAACCGCAGTATATCGCCTGCCTAAACCGGTCGGCTAGCTCTGGCTCCGGGCAACGAACATTTCACGAGACGGCATCCGCGCTGCGCGGGGGCGGACCATCGGTCGCTCGGCGCAGCGCGCCGCGTGCCGCCGGTTGCAGAGAAAAAAATCGCGTCCGCGCGCCGCGAGCATGAAGCAGGCCGCTCGCGGAAAAGTTTTATCGCAACGTCGGGGCCAGCCCAAACGCTTGGCGGCGCGGGTCGGGCGGCTGCGGATATGGCGACTGCGGATATGGCAACTGAGGGGATGACGGCTGGAGCTGCGGAGCAGGAGCGGTCGTCACGGCGGCAGCGCGCTGCAAGGGGCGGATTTCTACTTCATCGACATAGGCCTCGCCCAAACCGGTCAAGGCGAATGTGAGCGAAACCGGGCCTGCGGCCGGCGCCACGCGGACCATCGTAAAGTCCTTCCAGCCTTGCGTCGCGCCGATCCGTTCCGCCATCCCATCGCCGCCGATCGAGTCGATGATCATCAGCCCGTCGACGCTGCCGGTGATGGGGCTGTTGATCTTGACTTTGCCCGTGATCGCGAAGAGCACGCCCGCTTCCAGCATCACCGGCGGGCTATTGATCCAGACGGGGCTCGATTCGAGCAACGCAGGGACCGCCTGCGGCACTTCGGCGACGGCGCGCAGGTGCAGGCCAAATCGGCCGGCGACGGCGCCTTGCGGCGACAACTCCACGTCGGTCTTGACCTCGGGCTGGTTGAATTGGAAGTGCTGCCAACCGGCCTGGATCATCCGGTTCAAGTCTTCAAAATCGCCGCCGCTCAGGCGATTCTCGCCGGGCCGCGAAACGCGCATTTCCTCACGCAACTCCCAGTGCTGCGGCAGCGTGCTATAGGCGGCAATGAACGGCGAAGGGGTAGTGATCACCGATCCGGTTAATAGACTCACCGGCAAGGTCGGCGCGCCAGTTGGCTTCCCTTTTTCGGTTTTCGTTTTGAGCGGCGCCGGTTGCGTCAAGCCCGCCGCCATTTCCCATTGCGTCCGTTTGATCAGATCGAGCGCATTGGCCGCCTGTTGCGCCTTGAGATACGCCACGGCCGGCTCGTTCGCGGTCAGCGCCGCGTCTGCTTGTTGCAGGCGAGCTCGCGCCGTGCCGAGCAGTTCTTGCGCCTCGCGGAAGCCATGCCCTTCGCTCGTCAGGCGGGCGTCGAGCGATTGCACGAGGACAAACGACGCGGCCGCCAGATCGCGCTGCCACTGGGCCGCGAGGGGCGCGAGAGCCGCGGCTCGCTTGGTCAGCGCGTTCACCACCAGCGGATCTTGCGTCATCAAGATCAGGCCCGACAACCCGGTCTCGCCCAGTTCGATCGAAACACCGCCGGCCACCCGCCGATGGGTGAGCGTTTGTAATCCCGTGGGGGTCAACTCGAAGACCTGATTCGTTTCGGGCACGCCCGGCACGATGAACTTCAGTCCGTTCAGCGTGATCGGTCGAGGGACATCTTGCGCCCCTTGCGAGAGCCGCATCGGCACGAGCAGTTTGGCGCGGTCGGTTTGCAGCACGGCTCCCGTGATCTCGTTGGAATTGGAGGCGGCCGTGGCCAGAAACGAGCCCCCCGCCGCCCACGGTTCGAGCAAATCGAGTTCGACATTGATCAGCGCGATGGCCATCGCCCGCATTCGTGTTTCCGCGTCGCTGCCGTCCAATCGCGTTTCCGATTGAAAGCAGACGCCGCGCACGCCGGCGGCGAGCGCGCTGCGGACGAGCAAACGAATCGACTCTTCTTCGGCCACGGCTTTCAGCACCCGCCCGTGGGACAACAGCGCCTGTTGTTCTTGCAGTCGCGGAGGCAACTGGGTTTGGATGACCGTCCAAGACGGAGTTCCCGGCCGAGCCAACCGCGGGCGTTCGCGGAGCCAGATCGCATAATCGGCCAGCTCGAGCGTCGTCCCCAGCGGCAAGCGTTGCGTCAGCAGCACGTCGGCTTGGCGGCTGAACGATCGCAACTCCGCTTCGGCCGAACAAATCAGCAGCCGATTCATACGCTGATCAGCTGCGCGGATTTGCTTCGCTACGTTAATGGTTCGATTCAAATCCTTGCCCGACAGCCCGCGTCCCAAGTCCCAAGCCAGCACGCGATCATATTCTGGCCCGAACTCGCTCGGCAGCTTGAGTTCGCCGTCGGGCGTCGCATTGGCCTGGCCCGGCGGCGGCGCGACGATCCACATTTTGGTTTTCGCCGCGTCTTGCAAGACCTCGGCGCTGGGCGCGCTATTGAGAAAGACCGTGTTGAAGCCGAGCCGCTGCAAATAGCTCAGCGGCTCGCCTTGATATTCCACGCCGCGCGGGAAGAAGGGTTTGCCATCAATGAGGAGCGACGCCCCTTGCTGCTGAATGTCGGGCGGTTTGCTCGCGGTGGGCAAAGCATTCAGCCCCGCCGGCTGGACGTGCGGATCGGCGATCCGACCGACGCACCCGCTGACCGCCAGATCATTCAGGACGACATTCGTTTGTCCTTGTCCGCCGTACACGTTCAACACGATCTGATCGAGATAGGCCTCGCGGACATCGGCATCGCTTTTTAATTCCGAGCGCAGCGCGTGCGCATAGCGGGTCAATTCGGAGGGCAAGCCCTCCAAGCGAAGTTGCTGCCAAGAACCAACCTGGGTGTAGCTCGTCCCGCGCAGATAGGCGCTAATCGGTTTGCCCGTGCGCGGATCGACGGTGCGCGGCAGCGCAATGCGACCCATGATTTGCAACCCCGGCCGATCTGCTTTCACCCAGACGGTCGCGCTGAGTTCGGCAATGATCGGGGCTGGCGCTAAGTCGTGGCGGATGAGGACCGAAGTGCCGATCCCGGCATCGACGCGGACAAACTCTCCCCAATCGCCCGAATGGCCTTGGCCGGCAACGCGCCGCGGGCCGTCCAATTTGTGCGGAGCGTCGCCGCCGGCCTCTTGCCACGCGGGCGCGGAGTTAGCGGGTTCAGCGCTGACAGGCGGCTGAGCGCGGACGGCGCGAAGGGCGACAAGCGGACCGAGCCAAAATCCCGCCCAGAACGTGACCCACGCGGCGCGCGCGACCGCGCGCCGCCTTCCTCTCGGCCCTGCGCAGTCTCTCCGCCAAAATGCGAAAGCACGAACCAACTCGGAATTCCTTCCTTGGAAAACCAACGCCGAGCTTGCCTCGCCCGCCCGCGGCGTCAGGCAAATCGGCCATCGTGGCGCAACGAACACCGGACCAGACCGCCAATGTCGCCAAAAGGCAACCTCGGCCCCGCCTCGTTGTCCGGACGTAACCTCGGTTTATATCGAGAGTTGCGGTAATCGGCCAGATCAGCTTGGGGAGATTCGGCGACACGCTTCAGAAATCCGCGGCCGGGCGAAAATCTCCAAGTCCTTGCCTGAGAATAAGTTGAGCGCCGTCGCCGCGACCGGCTTGCATTTTGGCACGCCCGCTGCTCTTTAGAATGCCATCAAACCACCGCCAGAATGGCCTCAAACCACCGCCTCGGGAGACGCCAACCATGAATGCCGCCAATTCCGTGACCAAGCCGAACGCCGAAGAACTGCCCGCCGATCTGGTCGAAATGGCGAGCATGATCGCGGCCTTGCCGGCCGACCAGCGGACCCCGCTCGAAACCTTGTTCGGGCGAGTGGCGGAGGCGACGAAACGGCGGCGGCGGATATTGAACCTGGTTCAAGATGCCCTGGGCCAACTCCGGCTCGACATGAAGTATTTGATGTTCGATCTGGAGGCAACTCGCCGCGAGCGCGACGATTTCCGCCACCAGCTTGAAAACTTTGGCTCGGCCGAATAGGCCGCGCTTGGACTCGGAAAAACTGCTTGCGAAAACGCCGGTCCCAAGTGCCCTGGGACCGGCGTTTACGTTTTTAAGGGCCTTCACCTGGGCGAAAACTGCGGCCTGGCCGCGGTCGAGCCTCTTCTAAACCAGCGCCGGTCGCTGGCGGCGTGCCGACCGTCGCGGCGGCGGGTCGCGCGAAAATATTCGACCCCCGGTTTAGCCCTGTTCCGCACGTGTTATACTCAAATGCTTCTCCAGAGCTTTCGGATCGTCGGAGCGCGGCCAGAATGACCCCATGGACAGCAGACCTCATCGCCCAACGGGCCTATGAATTTGGGCTGCTCGACGACCGTCAGCTCCAACTGCTGTGGAGCGAACCGGGGGCGCGCGACCTTACGCCGGACGCCTTCAAACAGCTCCTCTTGCGGCGCGACTTCTTAAGCAACTATCAGGTCGATCGGTTGCTGCGCGGCGAAAAAGGAGGCTTCTTCTTCGGCGATTACAAAGTCGTCTACCAGATCGGGGCAGGCACTTTCGCCCGAGTATTTCGCGCCGTGCATCGCGAAAACGGCCGCGTGGCGGCGGTCAAAGTGCTGCGCAGCCGCTTCAGCCAAGATGTCAGCCAGCGCGATCAGTTTCTGCGCGAAGCCGAATTTGTCCGCCCGCTCAAACATCCCAATATCGTGCAGATTCATGAGGTCGCATCGAAAGGGCTTCAGCACTACATGGTGATGGAGTTTGTCGAGGGCCGCACCCTCCGCGAATTTCTCCGGACGGCGCCGAAATTTGACCCGGTCGACGCCGTCAAGCTCATGACCGACATGGCCGCCGGCTTGGACTTCGCCTTCCAAAAGGGGATCACCCATCGCGACCTGAAGCCCTCGAACGTGCTCGTCTCGAGCCAGCGCCAAGCCAAGCTCGCCGATTTTGGCCTGGCCGCGGCCGATGCCTCCGTCGCGGACGAGGGCTTGCTCGATTTCGCTAATCCGCGCACCGTCGATTATGCCGGCCTGGAGCGGACGACCGGAGTCCGCAAGAACGATCCGCGGAGCGACATCTACTTTCTCGGCTGCATGTATTACCACATGCTGTCCGGCGTCGCGCCGCTGCCCGACCTCAAAGACAAAACGCAACGGATGGGGAAAGAGCGATTCACCGACGTGAAGCCGCTGCTGGAGGTCGCGCCGGCGATTCCGCGCAACTTGGCCGCCGTCGTTACCCGCGCGATGGACTTGAACGCCAGTCTGCGCTATCAGCGGCCCGCCGAAATGTATAGCGAATTGATGCTCATCAGCAAACACCTCGGCGGCAAGCACGATTCGGCGCTCGACTCCGAAGGTCCGACCCTGCTAATGGTCGAATCGAATGAACGGCTGCAAACGATCTTTCGCGAGAAGCTGCGCGAGAATGGCTATCGTCTGCTCTTGACCAGCGACGTCGACCGGCCGGCGAACATGGTCCGTTCAAACTCGAGCCAGACCATCGATTGCGTCGTCTTCAGCACGGGCGATCTAAAAGAGCCGG
>DASRSE010000183.1:0-3706 GCA_035656655.1 Pirellulales bacterium | reverse complement strand
GGCTTGGACCACGTCGGCCGGTTTGTTGACGTCGGCGGCCGCCGACGCCCCGGCTGCTGCTGGTCCGGCGCCGCGCGAGTTCTATGAGTTGCGAACGATCACGCTGGAACCGGGCGAAATGGTCACGCGAATCGAAGACTATCTCGGCGCGGCGTTCGTCCCGGCGGCGCGCCGCGCTGGCTGCGGTCCGATTGGCGTTTTCAAAATGGTGACTGAGCCGGCGAAGCCGCTGTGGTACGTGCTGATTCCGCATCCGAGCATCGAGTCGTTTGTATCGCTCCATGACAAATTGGTCGAAGACGCCGACTATCGCAAAGGGGCGGCCGAGATGCGCCTGCTGCCGCCGTCGAATCCTCCGTATGTCAACTTGGAGATTCAACTACTCCGCGCGTTTCCGCATTTCCCGAAATTGGAAGTGCCTGCCGGCAAGGATCGGATTTTCGAGTTGCGCAACTATCGCAGCCACAGTTTGACCGCGGCGTACAAGAAGATCGAAATGTTCGACACCGCCGGCGAGATTGACATCTTCCGCCGCACTGGACTGACGCCTGTCTTTTATGGCCAAAACTTGACCGGCGCGGCGTTGCCCTGTCTTACTTATATGCTGACGTTCACGGATCAAGCCGCGAAGGACAAAGCTTGGAAGACCTTCATCGCCGATCCCGCGTGGAAGAAGCTGAGCGGGACGCCTGGCTATACGGACAAAGAGATCGTGGTGAAGATCAGCAGCCATCTGCTCGCGCCGACCAAGCAATCTCAGATTTAAGCCGGACTACGGCGACGCAGGCGAAGCGGACGACGTCGGCGACTCGAGTAGGCGGAGCCGGAGCAGATTCAACATTTGTTTGCCGGCGCGCGGTTTCAAGATTTCCGGATGCGCGGCGAACGCGGCCGATTTGATGGTCACCCCGCCGGCGCTAGCCAGCGCAAAGTGACACTGGCCCGGCTCGCGTGCGGCCGGGTGAAGAGGAGGAAACGGGCCGATCGCCAGACCAAAGTCGGCCGCGAACTGCGCGCGGCAAGCGCGCGCCAACTCGCCCGCCAACTCGGGACCGGCGGCGCTCTGGCCGCGGACAAAATCAGGCGCAAGGTCCAGCAGACGATTCAAGCAATCCGCGCTGGTAAGGACCACGCCCCCTCGATAAACGGCGGCGCTTTGCGGCGTTTCGCCCAGCCATGCGGCCACCAACCCGGCGGTTCCCCATTCGGCCGTCGCGACCGTCTTTTGGCGCAAGTCGAGCAGCCGCGCGACGGCGTCGTGCAGTTCGTCGTTTTCCGTGCCGAATACGAGCGTGCCGAGACAAGCGTGGATTGTGTCAATCGTCGGCTGCATGACCGCTTCGCATGCCGCCGCATCGCGTTCCGCGGCGGTGATGCGCAGCGTGATCGTCGCGCCGCTGACGGTGATGCCGACTTGCGGATAGCGGCCGCGGCGGATCAAGTCGGGCAGCATCCGCTCGAGATCGCTTTCGCCCACGCCGAAGCACTTGATCCGCTTATGCCGGATGACTTGGACGGAGCCGCCGGCCAGCGCGCTGATTTCCGGCGCGACGGTCTGCTCCCACATCTCCTTCATTTCGGCCGGCACCCCCGGCAAGGCGAAAACCCGCGAAGAATGCCCTGCCTGAACGATGGTCAGATCGATCCCCGGCGCGGTCCCATGCGGATTGGAAATGACGCGGCTCCCGGCAGGAAAATAGGCCTGAACGCGATTGCGTTCGGGCATTTCGCGACCGCGCCGCTGAAACAGGTCGCTCAGCCAAGCGAGAATTTCCTCGTGGAGAATTAACTCGACGCCGGCCGCCGCGGCCAGCGCGGCGCGTGTCAGATCGTCGGCGGTCGGGCCGAGCCCGCCGGTCGCAATTACGAGATCCGCGCGGCGGCTGGCGGCTTGAAAGACATCGACATTGGCCGCCAGATCGTCGGCGACGGTCGTATGAAAGCCGACTCGAACGCCCAGTTCGCCCAGCCGCTGGCTCAGCCATTGGCAATTCGTGTCCAGATTTTGACCGCTGGTTAATTCGTCGCCGATGGAGATCACTTCCGCCAACATGGTCCACCCGGTTCCAAAAAAGATCGTCGAGGGCTCGCGCTGCGATCCCATGATAGCAGCGCCAGCGTGAAATGGCGCGCCGCCAAGCAGCGGCCGCGGCGCGGAAAAGTTCGCCCAATCGGAAAAAGGCTTAAGCTCGCTCCGGTCGCCGGCCGATAAGCGCAGACAAGGGATAACAGGCCGTTCTCCTGTGCAGCGCCGGCTCGCTGGAGTCCGCTCGGCCGCAACAAGGATGTTGCCATGCTCGTGATCATTAGCGACTTGCATTTGACCGACGGCACGGTGGGAAACTCGCTCCCGACCGGGGCCTTTCAGATTTTTGCCGAACGGCTGCGCGACATGACAATCAGCGCGTCGTTTCGCGCGGACGGAACGTACCGCCCCTTGGAAAGCGTCGATCTCCTCTTGCTCGGCGACATCCTCGACATCATCCGCTCGAGCCAATGGCTGACTTCGGACGTGCGGCCGTGGTCCAGCACGCAATTGCCCGCGCTGGCGCAGCGGGTCGGCCAAATCAGCAACCAGGTGATCGCCAACAACGCCGCTGGGCTAGAAATCCTCCGCGGGCTGGCCACGCAGAACTTGCTCCGCATTCCGCCGGCCGATCGCGCCGGGCAACCGGTCTATCAGGCGCCCGGCCAAGCCGTGGCGGTGCGGATTCATTATCTCGTTGGCAATCACGATTGGTTTTTGCATGTGCCCGGCCAGAACTTTGATCCCCTCCGCAATCAGGTGATCGAGCGGTTGGGCTTGAACCAGTCGCCGAACACGCCGCTGATTCACGACCCGAACGAAGGCGGCCCGATCATCGAGGTGCTGCGGCGGCATAAGGTTTTTGCGCGGCACGGCGATATTTTCGACCCGTTCAATTACGAAGGAGACCGCTGCCGGAGCAGTCTCGGCGATGCGATCGTGGTCGAGTTGTTAAACAAGTTTCCGATCGAGGTCGCGGCGCAGTTGGGCGCAGACGTGCCGGAGGGGCTGGTGCTCGGCCTGCGCGAGTTGGACAACGTGCGGCCGACGTTGCTCGCGCCAGTTTGGATTGATGGTCTGCTGGAGCGAACCAGCACGTTGCCCGCCGCGCGGAATCAGGTGAAGCAAATCTGGGATCGGCTGGTCGATCAGTTTTTGAACTTGGACTTTGTCCGCAACCACGATTCGTGGCGGCCGTTCGACATGGTCAGCAACCTGGAGCGAATTCTGAAGTTCAGCAAGCGATTGTCGATCGGCTGGAGCACGGCCATCATCGAGTTTTGGCAAAGCCTGCGCGGCCGCGACGAAGCGTCGTATTATCCGCACGCCTTGGCGGAGCAGGATTTTCGCAACCGCCGGGCGAAGCACATCATTTATGGCCACACGCATCTGGCGGAATATGTCCCGCTCGATGCGAGTCACGCCGAAGGTTACGTGCTGAATCAAGGCTATTTCAACTCTGGAACGTGGCGCCGCGTCCATCGATCGACCCAATTCTCGCCGGCCGAGCACGAGTTCATTCCTGCCGACAGCATGACCTATCTGGCGTTCTTTCAAGGCGATGAACGGAGCGGCCGGCCGTTTGAAACCTGGACCGGCACCCTGGGCATCAATGCGCTCGAAACGCCGCAATACCGCATCGATCCGTCGCACGCGTCCGCGGCGGTTGCTGCCGGCAGC
>DASRSE010000182.1:0-9798 GCA_035656655.1 Pirellulales bacterium | reverse complement strand
CGCCTGGCTTTGAACATTTTGCAGCGCGACACTTCGTTAAAGGGAAGTCTCCGCAGCAAACGCAAGCGGTGCGGCTGGTGCGAACGCACCTTTGAACAACTCCTGGCCGGTTTTGCCGAGAATTAACACTCGATTGCCCTGGTGCCATCCCTGACCCCGGAGCGACTAACGCTCTGGATCAGAAGTGGTACGGGCGTAGCCCAGACGGTAAGTATTATCGGTATCAAGGAACGAACGGCGAAGTCCATTTCAACGGGATCGTCGATTGGCAGGATCTGCCTCCGTACATCAAACAGCGCTTTAGGGGTTTAGGATTCTAAACATGATGCTTGGCACACAGCAGCGCTTCGGGATCGAATGTTACATTATCAATTGCCAGGGTGGTTTCATCATTGGCGATTTGTGGCTCTGGGCTGATGGAATGCGCATTGGCGACGAGATTAGCGGCGTGGACCTGCCCTTAATATTGAGTTGCTTATCCGGTCCTTTGCGTCTTGGTGATAGCCGCCACGATGTTTTTTTTGATCAACTGAGCAAAGAACAAGTGGCGGATTTCTTTTACAAGCTGCTTTTCACCGAAGAGGAATTTGCTGACGAAGTGGCGACAATGGGCTTTCTCTTCCGCCGCTACTTGGTAATCTCCGCACCCGACTTGGAAGGGTTTGACTCGGTTTTTTTGCTTCTCCTGGGACTTAGTGATGGCAGGGACAGGCTGATCTGGAAATACAAAGGAACTGAGGCTGTCCACGAGATGCTGTTAGACCCGGGCGAGTACGATGGGTGTGTACTTTCCTGCTTCGACTGGCTGGAAAAACAGACGGGCTATCGGTCACAGCAACGGACCTGGCTCGGCCTTGGGGAGCCTCAGCGGAAGGAATTGCGCAAGGCGATCCTTGCACGGCGTCCTCAGTTAGGTGAACCAGGACTTCGAGAATCATTGGATCAAGCTACCATCGAAGAGTTGAATCGGAAGAAGCTCTGACAACCCGATAGGCGTGTTAATATTGTACGCCCCCCTGCCTCACGTTGCCGCCGCCGGATTTCCACCCGCCGGAGTCCCACATCAAGATCGCCAGCGTGTACTACCAGGAGCTTCCCAGGCCCGCTTCTGCAACATCGGCGATATGAAGAAGACGGGGGCGTCTGTAGTCCACCGGGCCGGGTGATGGAACCGGCCCCCAGCTTTCTGCACTTCGATTTCGGTCGGCACATCTCCTCGATGCCGCGCGGCAGCGCTCGGCCGACGCGCTGATCGACGGGACCGAATCGCAATCGGACCAGTACAAGTACCGCGCGTTCGGGTTGCAGGTGAACGCCGATGCCGGCCCGACCGAGAATCCGTTCCAATACGTCGGCAAGCAAGGCTACTATCGCGAGCCGGAGCTGGAGTTGTACTTATTGGGGGGCAGCAGCGGCGGCCGCTACTACGACCCCGCCACTGGCCGCTTCCTCAGCGAGTAACCAGAGAAGGTCCGCTCGTGGAAGTCGCCGGGCGGATGGAAATGTCGGACCCCCGGGCGATGGGGATGCCCTTTCATGCCGAGAAAATAATACATCGCTCCGCGTGATTCAACCGTCACGATGGCTTGTTCAACCAAGTCGTGCCATGATCCAAACGCAACACTTGGCAGAGCCAGGGACACCCACCACGCGCTCCTTTCACGCGCGTGGCACTTGGCGCTCAATGGGGCCGACTACATCGTGATCGGAGAGTGCATGCCCCGGCATCGGCATCAGGAGTGGATCAAGTTCTTGAAACGCATCGATGCCTCGACGGATCCCAGCCTGGATTTGCATCTGATCGCCGATAACTACTGCACGCACAAGCATTGGAAGGTCCAACGCTGGCTGAGCCGCCGTGGCCGTTCGGCGCGAGGCCTCTTTTTTCACCGGCGGTTTTCGCGCGGGGCCGGTCAAAGCGGGCGGATTATGCTATCTTGGTGAGATCGGCGGTCTCCTTGTGCTCTCGACGGCTGTAAGTAATGGAAGCAACCAACGAATCGAACCAGCAGATTCTGCTCGTGCCTGATTTGGCGCACCGGCTGGCCGCCATCGACATTGGCAGCAACAGCATGCGGCTGATTGTGGCCGAGCCGCTGCGCGACGGGACGTATCGCATTTTGGACGAAGAGCGCGAATCGACTCGCCTCGGCCGTTCGCTCAATTCGACCGGGCGGTTGGCTCCCGACGCCATCGAGCATACGCTCACGGCATTGCGCAATTTCAAGAAGATCGCCGAAGGCTTTCAAGTCGCCGAGTTGCGTACGATTGCGACCTGTGCCGTTCGCGAAGCGGCCAACGGCGCGGAACTGTGTCAGCGGGCGAAAGAGGAGGTCGGCGTCGAGATCGAGGTCATCTCGTCCGATCTGGAGGCGCACCTCGCGTTTTTTAGCGTGCAGCGCGCGTTCGATCTGACCGATAAAAACACGGTGGTCGCCGACATCGGCGGCGGCAGCACCGAAATCGTGCTCGCCTCAGGAGGAGTCATTGAAGGGGTTTATTCCACTCCGCTGGGCGCGGTCCGCCTCACCGAGCAATTTCCTGGCAGTGACCAAGGAGTCGCCACGCCGCAGAGCCATGCCGAGTTGATCGCCGCGATCGATCGGTGTCTACGAAAGACCGTGCCGAAACCGTTTTTCATTCCGCACCTGCTGATTGGCTCCGGGGGAACCTTCACGTCGCTGGGCGAAATGATCATGGCGGCCAAGGGCCAGCAAAACATTCCGATTCGCGGCTATGCGGTCACGCGCGCCCAGGTGAGCCATCTGCTCGATCGGCTGCGCAAATTGCCGGTCAAGGCTCGCAAAAGCATCCCCGGCCTGAGCCCCGATCGGGCCGACATCATCGTCGCCGGATTGGCGGTGATCGACCGGTTGATGCTGCGCTTTCACGTGAATGTGTTGCAGATCCATAGCCGCGGGGTGCGGGATGGGTTGCTGCTGACGATGATCGATCAATCGCTGGGCCACGCGAGCGAGGATCCACGCGATCGCGAAACGGCCGTCGAGCGCTTTGCGGCGGCCTGTTCGGGCGACGCGCTGCACGGCGGACAAGTCGCAAAACTGGCCGGCCGGATTTATGAGCAATTGGTCGAGTTGTTTCCGCTCGATCCGACCGATCGTCCGTTTCTCGAAGCGGCCGCTCGTCTGCAGGATGTCGGTTATCTGATCAACTACGATCAACACCACAAGCACAGTTATCATCTCATTCTGAACAGCCGGCTCGCTGGGTTTCGACCGCGCGAGCTAGAGTTGATCGCCAATATCGCGCGGTATCATCGCGGGGCCGAGCCGAAAAAGCGGCACGAAAATTTTGCCAAGCTGAACAAGGCCGAGCGCAATCGCGTGCGCCGGCTGGCGGCCATTCTGCGAATCGCCGGCGGACTCGATCGCAGCCACACGCAACAAGTTCGCGACGTTCTGGTGTCGCGCGCCGAGAACACTTTATTGTTCCGGGCGGTCGCGGAGGAGAATCCCGAGGTTGATATCTGGGGCGCGCGGCGCCGCAGCGAATTTTTCGAACAAGTCTTTCACGTCGCGCTGGCGATCGATTGGCAAGGCGCGATCGGCCCGCCGCCGAATGCTGCCGCGCCGGCTGTGCACGCTCCGTATTCCGTCTCCGCGGACCTGTCGGCCGGCGAGCCGGCGAGGTAACAGCCGGCCGGTATGGTGGCCGAGGGCGTGTCGAAACCGTCCCTATTTTGCGGACCCTTGGATTTACATTTCATGAATGTTCGATGCGTTTTTGCCGCGTACATGTTCGTTTTTTCGGCGGCCGCCACGGTCCTTACCGCTGCCGCAGCCGAGCCGACGACGCAGGCCAATGTCACGGTTGAATTGAAGTTCACCGCCGAGACGCCCGTTGCGCATCCCTTTTCGGAGGTCACGCTCGACGTCCTGTTCACGCAGCCGGATGGAACCGAGTTGAAAGTGCCTGCGTTTTGGGCCGGCGGTCAGGAGTGGCGCGTCCGCTATGCGTCTCCGCAAACTGGCGAGCATCGGTGGCGAAGCGAATCTGCGCCAACCCAGATAAAAGGCTTGCACGGCAAGACCGGGACGATCGCGATCAAACCCTACCACGGCGACAACCCGCTATTTAAGCACGGCCCCATTCGCATCGCCAAGGACCAGCGCCATTTCGAGTATGCCGATGGAACTCCATTCTTCTGGCTCGGCGACACTTGGTGGATGGGATTGTCGCATCGGCTCCATTGGCCCGCCGATTTTCAAACGCTCGCGGCCGATCGCAAGACCAAGGGATTTACGGTTGTGCAAATCGTGGCAGGGTTGTATCCCGACATGCCCCCATTCGATCCGCGCGGCGCCAATGAGAACGGGTTTCCGTGGGAAACAGACTTTGCGCAGATTCGGCCGGAATATTTTGACGCGGCCGATCGCCGTTTGAATTATTTAGTCGAGCAAGGGCTCGCGCCGTGTCTCGTCGGCGCCTGGGGATATTTCATGCCGCTGATGGGCGCCGACAAAGCCCAGGCCCACTGGCGCTATTTAATCGCCCGCTATGGCTCGCTGCCGATTGTGTGGTGCGCGGCGGGCGAGGGGAATTTGCCATACTATCTAACTAAGGGCTTTCCGTTTGATGATCGCGAGCAGGTCCACGGCTGGACCGCCGTGCTCCGTTCGATTCGCGCGACGGATCCTTGGCGACGGCCGTTGACCATTCATCCAACGGCGATTCAGCAATACACCGCGCGGCATGCGACCGATGATCCGGGGCTGCTCGATTTCGATATGTTGCAAACTCCGCACGGCCAACGCGAAGCCGTGCCTGTGACGCTCCGCGCGATGCATGATTCCTATGCCGCGAAACCGACGATGCCGGTCGTGGATGGCGAGGCGAGCTACGAAATGCTCGGCGACAGCCTGCCCACGCGGTGGACTCGAGCCATGTTCTGGCTCTGCTTGACCAATGGCGCGGCGGGACATACGTATGGGGCCAACGGCATCTGGCAGGTGAATCGGCGCGGCGACCCGCACGGCGCGTCGCCCCACGGCGGCAACTACGGCAAGATCTCTTGGGATGAAGCGATGAAGCTTCCCGGCTCGACCCAAGTAGCCCTCGGCAAGAAGTTTTTCGAGTCGTTGCCGTGGACCGAACTCGTGCCGCTGCGCGGCGCGGCGACATGGGCGGGCGAAGCCGAAACTGGGGCGCTGGGAGATTGGATTTGGTTTCCTGACGGCGAACCGAGCCAAGATGCGCCGGTGGAACCGCGGTATTTTCGCCGCGCTTTCGATTTGCCGGAAAGGGCCGAGATCAAATCGGCGACGCTTCGCTTGACGGCCGACGACAAATTCACCGTCTGGATCAATGGAAATGAGCTGGGCAGCCTCGCCAACTGGCGCGAACTCGCCAAGTTCGATGTCGCCAAAGTGCTCCAACCGGGCAAGAATATTATCGCGGTCCGCGGAGAAAATCTGGCCGCGCCGGTCAAGGCGAATCCCGCCGGGCTGATCGCCGGGTTGGAATGGACGCTGGCCGATGGCGGCCGCGACGCGATTCGCACGGACGGCGACTGGCGAGTGGCAAAACGAGCAGGCGAAAAGTGGCGCGATGCGTCGTTTGACGACACGGCTTGGGACTCGGCGAAAATCGCCGCCAAACAAGGCGCCGCCCCGTGGGGCGCCGTCGGCGGGCCAAGCCACGCCGATCCGCCGCAAGTCTGCGGCATCGGCGACACGCTGCGCGTCGTCTACGCGCTCGATCCAGAACCGATTCGATTATCGGGCCTCCGCGCGAAGGTCGCATACCAGCCGACTCTGTTCGATCCGGTCAGCGGCGAAAGAAAATCGCTCGCCCAAATGGTCGCGAGCGGCGCCGGGGTTTTAGCATTGCCCGCGCCGGCGCTCGACCATGATTGGGTTCTGCTGCTCGAGCTGAAATAAGGCAGGACCGAAAATAATATCGCCGGCAAACTTCAATTCCGCGGGGAGGTAAGGAAAGAGCGAAACGATCGCGAAGTTAGTTTTCGGCCGCCCCTGCCGAAATTCCGGTCGCCGAATTTTCAGCGTACACGCTTGGCGCGTCCCCCGAACGCTACTTCGCGATGAATTGCTTGGTCGCTTCGATAAAGGTCGGGTAGACCAGCTTGCCGTTTGGACCTGGATAGCCGGCGTGTTGCACGAGAAAAACCGTAATCAGGCCGTGGGCCGGATCGATCTCCATGTGGGTCGAATAAGCGCCGCCATGCCCAAACGATCCGTGCGGGTCGGCTGAGGTCTGCCAGCCGAAACCGTAGCTGCTAGACAGATCACGCGTTTGCTTCGAGGTCATCTGCTGAACCGCCTCTGGCGAGAGATAGCGGTGTCCGGCGAGCGAGCCGTGGTTCAGGACCATCTGACAAAAACGGGCGACATCGGCCGCCGTCGAGAATAACCCGCCGGCCGGCGATGGGCCGCGGCGCCGGTCGCTGAGCGGATACGTCAACTGGTCGATCTGAATTTCTTCGAGACCATCCTGGGCGGCGTTCGGCTTGTACGATTTCGCGATTCGCTTGATCTGTTCGGCGGTCGGCCAGAACGTCGTGTCGTGCATGCCGAGCGGATCGAACAGGCGCTTTTGCAAAAACGTTTCATACGGCATGCCGCTGACAACTTCGATGATGCGGCCCGCCGTGTTCAGGCCCGCATTGCTGTAGTCGTACTTGCTGCCAGGCTCGGTTCTAAGCGGCGTCAAAGCATAGCTGATGCTCGCCTCGTGCAAGCTGAGTTGGTCGATCTTGTGCTCGACTCGCGACATAAATGGCAACCCGCTGGTATGCGAGAGAATGTCGTGGATCGTAATCGGACGGCTCGGCCGCTTCAGCACGGTGCGGTCGTCTGTTTGTTCCGCGATCCATTGCTGGCCTTGAAATTCCGGCAGATATTTCTCGACCGGATCTTCGACATGCACCTTGCCCTCGTCCACGAGCATCATCAGCGCAGTCGCGGTCATCGACTTCGATTGCGAAGCGATCCAGAACAGACAATCGGTCCGCATTGGCGTTTGCTGGGCGATGTCCGCGAAACCGACCGCGTCCACCGCGAGGACTTGGTCCTTCGTCGCCACGAGGCCGACCGCTCCGGCCAAGGTGTGGTTCTCGACGAACTTTTGCAGCGGTGCGACCGGATTGGGCCCGTCGGCTGCCGCCCACGAAGCGAGAGCCGTGAGCAATGTGAATGGCGCCAAAAGCGTCGCCCAAAACGGAGTCGAATCAGAGAGGTGAGAAGGCATGGGTAGCGCAATGCTGGAAGGTGAGAAAGATAGGACGGAGCGACCTCTCGCCTCAGCAGCTTTGCCGCCGCAGGCGCGAAGCAACCACGGATCGCCTCGAACGATCTGGGCGCGATCGCCAGCCGCACGGCGCGCGGCGACGGCGCCAGTTTAGTGCGGCTTCGCAGGCAAAAGCAAGCCGCCGCCGCGCATTCGGCGCACGTTGCGCCGACTATGCCGATTGTGCGGCCGGCGGTCGCCTGATCGCGGCGGCCGGTTCCGCGCGGCAACCGACTTCGCGACATACGTTTAAGCAGAGCAATTTGGTGATTTTTGGTCTGCGCAAGAGGGCTTGCCTCCATGGTACGGCTGCAATTCGATTGGCGTTGGTCCTGGCTGATCTTGCTTGGCATGTTCGCCTCGACCACGCGCGCCGCGACGCTCGATTTGCGGATCGCCGGTTCGGCGGACGACGCTTCGACCGACGCGAGTTTCAATGTAAATTTGACCGCCTCGCCGATCGATATCGTGGGCCAGCCGTACAGCGGCTTTCGCTTTACGAACGTCACGATTCCCAAGGGAGCGACGATTGTCTCTGCCACGATCACGTATACGGCCGCGGCGACCGATAGCTCCAGCGCGACCGTGATCATCTATGGCGAAGACACCGACAACGCCGCCTCCTATACGGCCGGCACGACCGGCCGCAATCTGACCAGTAGCTATATTACCTGGTCGCCGATCGCGAGTTGGACGGCGGAATCAACTTATAGTACTCCCGAGTTGAAAACGCTGTTGCAAACGATCGTGAACCGCTCCGGCTGGGTCAGCGGCAATGCGGTCTCGCTCATCATGGCGTCAGGCGGCACCAGCAGCCATCGCAGTGCCTATAGCTATGACGGAACTCCGAGCAAGGCGGCTTTGCTGCACGTCGAATACGCCGTGATTCCGCCGCCGGTTGCCACGCGTTTGTTGATGGTCGTGGTGAATTCAGCCAGCCTGACCGCGCAAGAAACTTTGCGAAAAACCGCGTTCGCGTCTTGGGGCTACACCGTTTCGTTGATTTCCGAAACGGCCTCGCAAGCCACGTTTGACGCCAGTGCCGCGGCGAACGATGTCGCCTATGTCTGCGAAGATGTCACGGCCGCGAACCTGAGCACGAAGCTCAAAGCCAAATCGCTTGGCATCGTCAATGCCAACACCGGTTCGTGCAGCAATCTGGCGATCGCCTCGACCTGCTCGACCACGTCGGCCACCGCGGTCACGCTCAGCACGGCGACGCACTATATCACCACGCCCTGGCCAACCGGGGCCTTGACCGTCAGCAGCGCGAGCCAATCCTTTGCCACAATGTCCGGCACTTTGGCAACCGATCTTAAACCGCTCGGCACCGTCGGCGGCCCAAACGCGCTGGCGGTCATCGAGATGGGCGGAAAGTTGAACGACAGCACCATCGCCGCCGGTCGCCGCGTGCAACTTCCTTGGGGAAGCAGCACTTTCGATTTCAGCAAGCTAAACGCCGACGGCTTGACGCTGCTCGGTCGGGCGTTGGCCTGGGCCGGAGGCGTCGTCGGCTATTGGAAGCTCGACGAGACCAGTGGCAGCACCGCCAGCGACGCCTCCGTGAATTTGCTCAGCGGCACGCTTAACCATTTCACATTCGACAGCAGCGGCATCCCCTCGGGCAAGGTCGGATATGCATTGCAGTTCGATGGCTCCAGCAATTACATCAGCCGCACGAATTCGACCGTGTTGCAACTGACGAAAGCCATTTCCATGGCGGCCTGGATCAAAGGGGGCGGCTGGGGTTCAACAACCAATGTCAACGCGATCATCCGAAAAGGCGAAGGCGGCCCCAACAATTATCAACTCGCAATTCAAAACGGCTATCTGGCCGTGGGCCTCGACGCCGTGGACGGTTCGCTCGCGCATGGCAACACCCATCTGCAAACCGGCGTCTGGTATCACGTCGTCGGCACGTGGGATGGGACAACCGTGAAACTCTATGTGAACGGCGCGCTCGATAACTCGACCACCACCCACGCCGCGCCGCTCGGGACTGACACGCGGGCGTTATATATCGGCGGTCAATTGGGCGGGACCGGCTATTTCAATGGAACGCTCGATGACCTCCGGCTCTTCAACTACGCGCTTGAGCAGGACGAAATCACGAACTTGGCGACGCAAGGAGTGTCGCTCGGCGTCCACATCCTCAAATGGGTGGAAGTCCAGTAGCAATCCCAATCGGCCGGCAGAAATCGCGAGTTGCTCAACCTGTCGGAGCGGCTGCCGGAGCGATTTGAAGTTTGTTACGAAGCGCGCTGCCGCGACGGTTTTTGAGGTGACCCCGTGCGCTGGGCGAATTTTGGAAGAAACCAAGGTGGACCCGTCCCAGGAAACCTGGGTAGCGCGCGAGTTGCCGCGCAAAAAACCAGCCGCTCTGGAAGAGAGCGGCTAGTGTGCAGGGGGCGTGTGCAGCGAGCGACTTGAAGCAGCGAAGGGGCCGGCGGGTTGTGGATCATGCAAGTACCGCGGGCTTAGTTCGTTCCCGGAATCCATGAGCTCAGGGCGTTGGTCGGTTGGCTGGCGGCT
>DASRSE010000181.1:0-2371 GCA_035656655.1 Pirellulales bacterium | reverse complement strand
AACAAGTCCAGAGCCTCGGAGCCCGCTTCGTCGAGCTGCAACTTGACACCAAGCAGGCTGAAGGGGCGGGCGGATATGCCCAAGCGGCAGACGAAGCGTTTTATCGCAAACAACGTGAGCTGTTGACTGAAGTGGTCGCCGTCAGCGATGTCGTGATTACGACCGCGGTGATTCCTGGCAAAAAGGCGCCAATTATTTTCACCGCCGAGATGATTCACGGCATGCAGCCCGGCTCGGTTCTGGTCGATGTGGCGGCCGAGCGCGGCGGCAACTGTGAGTTGACCGTGCCGGGCAAGACGGTCGACGTGAACGGCGTGCAGATTCTCGGCCCCACGAACTTGCCCGCCGAGATTCCCAATCATGCCAGCCAGATGTTTGCCAAGAATGTTACGACCTTTTTGGGCGGTTTGTGCAAAGACGGAAAATTGACCATCGATCAGACCGACGAAATCGTGCGCGAAACGCTGGTTTGCCGCGGCGGCGAGGTCGTCCAGCCGCGCATCCAGGAATTGCTGAAGAAATAAGAGAGTCGCGAGCGGCGCAGACTACGGCGAGCGGTGTTCGATTTTGCATCGCGAGATTTGAGCGGGCCTTGGCTAGCGCCGCTTGCCCCCGCAAGGACTTTGGCGGCCAGAACGCGACGGCGCCAGGTCCGGCGGTTGTTGAACCGTGAGAGCGTGCTAGAATGCGGGCTCGAGGGGCACGCTTTCCGAGGTTTCGCAGGGAGGATCATAATGCAGGGAGTGCTGGCCGTCGTCTTGGCGGGAGGAAAAGGATCGCGATTGGAACCGCTCACGCGCGATCGGGCGAAACCGGCGGTGCCCTTTGGCGGCGCCTATCGGATCATCGATTTCGCGATGTCGAACTGTCTCAACAGCGGCATTCGGAAGATCCTCGTTCTGACACAGTACAAGGCGATGAGCCTCGACCGGCACATCAATCTCGGCTGGCGGCGGCTGCTCTGCCGCGAACTGGGCGAATTCGCCGATATAGTTCCCCCGCAGCAGCGGATCGACGAGCATTGGTATCAAGGGACGGCCGACGCGGTTTATCAGAATATCTACACGCTCGAAAAAGAACGGCCGGACTACGTCGTCATTCTGGCGGGCGACCACATCTATAAGATGAATTACGGTGCGCTGGTCGAGTTTCACCAGCAGAACCAAGCGGATCTGACCGTCGGCGCCTTGCACGCAACCTTGGACGAAGCCCGCTCGTTCGGCGTGATGCAGATTCAGCCAGACCAGCGGATCATCGGATTTCAAGAGAAGCCGCAGGCGCCGCAAGCGATTCCCGGCGATCCGGATCATGCCTTGGCCTCAATGGGCATTTACGTGTTCACGGCCCGCTTTTTGTTTGAGCAACTTTGCACCGACGCCACCAAATCCGCGAGCAACCACGACTTTGGCAAGGACATTATTCCGGCGATCATCAATACGCATCGGGTGTTCGCGTATCCGTTTCGCGATGAGAATCGCAAACATGACGCGTATTGGCGCGACGTCGGAACGCTCGATGCCTATTACGAAGCCAACATGGACCTGATCAGCGTCGATCCGATGCTGAACATGTATGATGCCGCGTGGCCGATTCGGACCTATTTGCCGATGTTTCCGCCCCCCAAGTTCGTTTTTGCCGAGGAGGGGCCGGAAGGCCGCCGCGGCGACGCGGTCGATAGCATCGTGTGCCAAGGGTCGATTATCTCCGGCGGCAGGGTTCGCCATTCGATCCTCGGTCCGAACACGCGCATTAACAGCTACGCGCACGTCCAAGATTCGATTCTCTTCGAGGGAGTTGACGTGGGCCGCCGCGCGCTGATTCGCCGTGCGATTATCGATAAGGGAGTTCACATCCCTCCGGGCATCGAGATCGGCTACGACGCCGACCGCGATCGCGCTCGCGGTTTCACCGTGAGCGAAGGCGGAATTACCGTCATTGCCAAAGCCGATGGCGTGGAACACTTCTTCGAGCACGACCGCCACTCGGCCTAGCCGCAGCAACCCGTGAATCCGGTCCTCCGTTCGCCAGAAGTTCGTCGCGCCAATGGGTTTCGACGCCATCGAGCTGGAGCAAGGGAAATCGTGAACCACCCTTGAGCTGGCGGCCGCAGTGCAAATTCGAGCGATCTCGATCTCTGGCGACTTAGTGGTCCGCAGACTGACAATTGCCTGCGCGCCTGACGAGGGTTCGGGTGGTCGCTGGGGTCGGATGAAATCGCCCTGGGCCGCGGGAAATGGGCATAAAAGTTTTGCGGCCACAGCTTGCAAAGTGGCTTATCTGCGACCTGACTGTTGAACCGCCAGATTGATCGGCACGGGACCGAACCGCGGGCCCCTCAGCAACGAAGAGAACACATTTACCACTTTTGATC
>DASRSE010000180.1:0-8449 GCA_035656655.1 Pirellulales bacterium | reverse complement strand
CCATCGGCGATCTCCCAGACGAACCACCAATGAAACCCGGCGCCGAGCAATACGAACAAATGAAACAACTCGTGCGCGTGAACCACCCCCGGCACGATCACGAACCAGCCGAAATGCTCCATTACCGCGCCCACGGTATAGGCGAGTCCGCCCCAAATCAGCGGCTTGACGAAGGGGAGACCAAACCGCCGCGCCAAAAAATAGGTCGAAAACGCGCCGAACCAGCCTAGCCCGAGATAAATCGACAAGCCGAGCGTCTCCGGCAAGTTGTCGAAGAAGATCGCTTCTAACGTGATGCCCGTGATCGCGCAAGTCCACACAAACAGCAGCGGCGCCCACCGCCGCCAGCCGGTATAGAGGATGCCATAAGCCGGCGTGAATGTCCCCGCGATCAAGATGAAGATCGCGCTATGATCGAGCCGCTCCATCACGCGCCGCGCGGTCCCGCCGACCACCATCATGTGAAAACACATGCTCATCGTGAACAAGAAGACGCACGAGAACGCATAGACCCCGAGATAAAACAGCCGCACGCGGCTCCCGCGCCCGCGCCATAACAGAATTGCCCCCAACACCAGAAACGCGACCACTCCCACCAAATGGCTAATCGC
Organism: Pirellulales bacterium; assembly: GCA_035656655.1. GTDB lineage: Bacteria > Planctomycetota > Planctomycetia > Pirellulales > DASRSE01 > DASRSE01. The sequence continues at coordinate 7,838 of DASRSE010000180.1, read as the reverse complement.
ACTGAATGGATCGTAAAAGCCGGGCATGTGATACAGTTCCGGCGGGATGGCAAACAGAGCGGGCATCGCAACTCGCATGGTCAAGTCGGACATTCAGCAGCCTCTGGAACGGTCCGTTCTGGAACTTTTCAGACTCGCCAACCGCGGCCTTGCAGTTCACACGGCGCGCAAGCCACAACTCGCGATTCATCTTGGCGCCGCGTCGCGCGCTGGTGCAGTCTGCGGAATGTCTGCATCCGCTGCCGGATGCGTCGCTGAGATCGAGCGTGTTTCGCCGCGCGCCGCGCCGACGCGATTTGTGATCCGCCCGTGCGCGGCGCGCGGTTGGCTGACAAACTTTTGTCTCGGGCCGACCTTATTTGAAATAGTCCGGCTCGTTTCCCGGCTTCCATTTGATGTTGCAGCCGATGCTGTTTTTCTGATCGGCCGGAACGGGCTTGCCCGCCAGCACGGCATCGAGCGCGGCGCGGAGGTCGCGGCCGGTGACCGGTTTGCCGGAATCGGGCCGGCTATCGTCCAGCTGACCGCGATAGACCAGTTTTTGTTTGCTATCGAAGACGTAGAAGTCGGGCGTGCAGGCCGCCCGATAGGCCTTCGCGACCTCTTGTGTCTCGTCGAACAGATACGGGAACGTATAGCCTCGATTCTCGGCTTCGGCCACCATTTGCTCGGGCGAATCCGCCGGATGCGAGGCGACATGGTTCGAGCTGATTCCTACCACGGCGACCCCCTTCGCCTGATACTCGCGGGCCAGCGCGGCCAGCGCGTCGGCGACATGCTTGACGTAGGGACAATGGTTGCACATAAAAATGACCAGCAGCGCCGGGGCGTTTTTGAAGTCCGCCAAGGAAACGTTTTTCCCGTCGATATTCGGCAAGTCGAAGTCGGGTGCAATCGTGCCCAAAGGCAACATCGTGCTAGGGGTCAGGACCATGATTCTTGGGCTCCCAAGGTTGAATGAAAAGGGTCGGCCGTAGCCACATTTCTTTGGCAAATCGGCTCGGGCAGCGAGTCGCCTCTTGGCGCCTTCATCGGTCGCCGCGACGGCGCAGTCGAACCATTCGACTGGCGACGCCAAGCGGGTCGGCCTGCTCGGTCTATCCTACCGGCAATCGAGCGACTCGGCCACATGCCTCCAGCGGAGCGCTTCGCCGTTTTCTGTTGAGCTTCGGCGAAATCGGCCTCCCTCAAAATCCGTTCTCCTTCAGAAACCGATGGAGGTGATAATCGCTCAGGCCGTGATAGCGCCCGACCTCGCGATAGATCGCCTCTTGAATTTGCCGGCGGAGCGCCCGCGCGGCGTCGGCTTCGCCGGCCGCCATCGCCGCTTGCAAGATCTCGCTCCGATAGATCAAAATCCGCTTGATCCCCGAATCGTAAATCGAAACGATGCGATGTCCCAGCGGGTCCAAAATGATCATCGGAGGGGTCGAACTCGGATCGGGATAATCCTCGACGATCAAGGGCGCGGTTTCAAACAACTGCACAATGGCGGGCGGCAACTCAGCCAACGCCGCTTCGACCTGCTCGTCGAAAATATCGCGGGCTTCCGGCGTTAATTCCGCGGCGTTTTCATGCGAGTCTGGAGAGTTCGACACCAAGCAATTTCCTCTGCGGCTCAAAGCGGCGCTACTTCTTGACTTCCTTTTCCTTGGCGGAAAAGCGGACTTCGTGAAAGGGATTTCGCGAAAGGAGATTTTTGAGTCGGACATCCGTGGGTTTTCAGGTGAAATCAATTTCTTTCAGCGACCCCGTCCTTTCATCGATGCGACCGCTGCCGGCACACTCCACTTCCAGGCCTGCAAACCTTTTCACATCCAAGCCAACCCAGCGCTGGAATGTAGTCCGCGGGGCAGCGCATCGCAAGCAGCTTCCAGGCGCTTAGCCATATCCTAAATCTCGCAAATCGGCTTCGCTCAGCCCATGATGATGGCCCATTTCATGCAGGATCGTAATGCGAATTTGGCGGCGCAGTTCCGCCGCGCCAATTCGGCCTTGGGCGTCGGTCGCGGCGTTCATGATCCCTGCCCGATAGATCGAAATGGCGTCGGGCGTCCGGCGGAATTCGCGCGATGCGGGCTCGGTCAGCGGAACTCCGGAATACAGTCCGCAGAGGGTCGCCGGGTTGTCGACGCGCAAATCACGCAGGACCGCCGGCGACGGGCGATCTTCCACGTACAGCGGAACCTCGTCGAGCAGCCGACGGATTGATTCTGGCAACTCCGCGAGGACTTGCTCCAATTCCGCGTCGAATTGATCGCGATCGGCGTCCGAGAACATGCTGGCATTCTAACACCCCGTTGAAGTATTCAACAGGCTGCGTCATCGCACGGATGCGATGCCAAAATAGCGACGCAAGTAGCTATTTTGCGAGCCGTGCGGAGTTCTACTCTGCACCCGGGCGAAGTTGAAAAATAACTCGAGAGCATATTTCAACTGGCTGGTTATCTGCACGCCCCATATTGTTTCATGGCGATCGCTGGTCGCCGGGATAATGCTCCGCTTGGCGTTTAAAGAGCTGATGTGCTAATTTTCCGACCTGCATGCGACGAGCGGCGGCAAAATGGACGAACTGGGGATTCGCCGTTTCGCGGAGCGTTCGCCCGCACCATTTCACCATGCGAATAGGGGTAGTCGTTCTTGTTCCCGACGGTGGTTCCAGGCAGCAAAGCGTGCCAGTACGGCATCCATGCTTAAGTTATGGCACCCACGATTGTTGTCACGTTGAAGTGCTGTGCGACGAGCATTCTGGCGAAAGCTGGCCAGCCGCGCGCCTGAAATGGCTCGAGTTCCGCCGGCCGACTGGAACGCGGGCGATGCCGTTGAGCCGTTTTACATGGTCATTCCGCCGGCAGAGACTCCGGCGCCGATTTCAGAAAAAATATCCCAGACGTGCCGCGGCAAGGATACTCTCAATCGGCTTTGCCGGTCGTGCGGCCGGTCGCGACGTCGAACTCGAACAGAGCGGGAATCAGCAGCGCCGCGGTCGCGAAGCCGTAGGTCAAAGCGGTGACCAAAAAGACCCCCAGCGTTTGATTCAACAAAAAGCTGGTGATCGACCAGAACGTGGCGATCGGACAGAGCAACGAGGCGAGAAAAATCGCCGACGAGGGATTGCGGATTCCCAGCGCGAAGAACAAGCCGAGCCCGCCTCCCACCATGAAGGCCAAGAAGGGGGCCAATTGCAATTGGTACGAACCGCTGAAGGCAACCATGATCCGCATGCAGGTGGCGATGCCCAAGAACAAAAAGAAGATCGTCCCGAGGCTGACTCCGATCGCGCTGCGCGAATTGTGATAAGTCATGCCGATATGCAGCCCCAGCACGGCGACAAATACGAACATGACCGCGAGCCCCGCAAGCAAGTAGCAGCCGTTTTCGCCGCTGACATCGCCGTGCGCCATGAGATAGACGCAGAGCGCGGCGGGCAGGAGCACGAGTTCCTTGGCGACGTAGAAAATGCCGGCCAGTTTCCCAAAGATAAATTCCTTGGGGGTTAAATCGGTCACGAGCAGCAGATCGAGCGTCTTGCCGTCGCGCTCGCTGGTGATTGTGGTAACGGCCACGGCATTCACCAGCACGAAACTGAGCACGAACAGCGGCGCCAAAATCAGCGCCAAGTTGCTGCTGACCGCGGCGCGGTCGGCTTGAACCGCGCGATAGACGGCCAGCGCCGCCAGTCCGAATAGAACAAGATAGGCGCCGCGGATCAACAAGATCTTCTTGCCGAGCGACCAGGTGCCAATCTCGCGCCATAAGATCGGATTCGACCAGACTTGGCGAACTTGGCCGGGCGCCTGATGCACGGCAGCGGTCTGTCCGGCGGCTGCGCTGGTGAGCCTCGGCAGCGATTCGTGTTCGGCCACGGCGGCGCGCGGGACCACCCGAACTTCTTGGGTCGGGTTCCAAACGCGGACCCGCGCAATCGCCACGGCATTGAGCAAAACGGTCAGCGCGCCCACCGCGGCGAAGAAGATCAGCAAGGAGGGAAACTGGGACTCGCGGCCGACGATGCCGGCGGTGTCGTGCAAGGCAAAGACGGCCCGGAGCGGGCTCAAAGCCGCCCCCCAGCGCTGCGCGGAAAGACCGGCGAACGACTCGCCGAACCCGCCGTGCGCGGCGGCTTCGCCCAAGCCCAGCCAGGCGACGAGCAGCAAGGCCGTCAGGGCGACGGTTTGAAAGGTCTTTTCGCGCCACAGCGCGATGGTCGAGCCGATGCTTCCGGCCGCGAGGATCGCGCCGAGCGTGATCAGCGCCAGCCGCAGCACCTGGGCGAACGAAATGCCGCCGAACAGGACCGTCGCGGCGAAGAACGGAATTCCGGCCGCCCAGACGGTCAGGACGCTGACGAGGCTCGCCCCCAATTTGCCGAGCACGAGCTCGTGATTGGTCAGGCTCGTCATCATCAGCAGATCGAGCGTCCCTCGATCTTTTTCGTGAGCAATGCCGCTGGCCGTGAACAAGGCCGAAAAGAACAGGGCCAGCGCGACTTGCAAGGGAGCCAGAATTTGAAACACGATCTGGCCAAACCGCGCCAGATCGCCGACGGTGCTCACGACTTGCGTGCCTGTCAAGACGAGCCAAGCGGTGGCGAGCAGCAACAAGAGGGCCGCCACGTAAACCGTGCGGGCGACGAAAAAACTCGCGCGCCGCGGCGCGGCGGTAAACTCTCGAGCCAGGATGGGACCAAACAGCATAGGAGGGCTGCGCGCAAGGAACGGAGGGAGATGGACCTATTTGCGTCCCTCGCCCGCCAGCCGGGGAGGGGCAGGAAACCAGATCATGAACTTGGTTCCGCGGCCGACCTCGCTCTGGACGGAAATCCGGCCGTTTTGGGCTTCAATGATTTTTCGAGCCGTGGGCAAGCCCAAACCCGATCCGCCCGGCTTCGTCGAGAAAAAAGCGTCAAAGATTTGCGTCATCGTCTCGCGATCCATGCCCACGCCCGTGTCGATCAGTTCCAAGCCGACCCCTTGCGCGACCGGCTTCGTGCGAATCACTAATTGGCCCCCGTGCGGCATCGCTTGCTCCGCGTTGAGGACCAAATTCAAGAGCGCCGCGCGGAATGTCTCGCGATCGATCTGCACCAGCGGCAAATCCACGTCCAGATAACGAAGGACGGAAATGTTCGAGGCTTCGGCCTGGGGTTGAAAGAAATCGAGCACGTCGTCAATGACATCGTTCAAGTCGGTCGGTTGCAGATTTAACCGCCGCAATTTGGCATAGCTCAAAAAGTCGTCGAGCAAGTTTTGCAGCCGCAAACACTCACGCTGCACCACCCCGATTTTTTGTAGCGCGCGGCGCTCGCGCGGGGAGCTCACCTCGGCAAAATCCTCGGCCAACAACTCCATGTTCAGGCGAATCGTCGAGAGCGGATTTTTGATCTCGTGCGCGAGGCCGCCTGCCAGCGCGGCGATCTCCTGATACTGCTGCGTCAACCGCCGATTGACTTCCGAAGTGACGACATCCGCGGGATTGGGATCTTCTGAAAACATGGTTTTCATCATCCCACTTGGGCGGGCTTTTTCAAGCGCCGGGACCTAAAAAAACGGCTGGCGCCGTCGGCGCCAGCCGTTTCAACTTTGAGCAAATGGAAACTTCGCCTCACGCACCGCAGAAGCTCGCTCGGCGGCCGTTATTTGCTGGCGGCGACGAGCTGCTTTTTCTTCTCGGCGATCACTTCGGTCTGAATCGACTGCGGCACGCGGCGATACTTCGAGAACTCCATCGTAAAGGTGCCTTGGCCTTGCGTCATGCTCCGCAGATCAGTCGAGTAGCCGAAAGTTTCCGCCAGCGGCACTTCCGCCTCGATAATGGCGGTGTTGCCGTGGACGTCGCTTTGGACGATCATGCCGCGGCGGCTAGTCAGTTCGCCCGCCACGGGACCTTGGAACTGCGTGGGCACTTCGACTTCGACTTTCATGACCGGTTCGAGCAAACAGGGCTTCATTTTCAAGAAGGTCTCGCGGAAGCAGCCGCGCGCGGCGATCTGGAATGCCATGTCGGAGCTATCGACGTCGTGGTACGAGCCGTCTTCCAGGATGCACTTGACGCCGACGATTGGATATTCGCCGAGCGGGCCCTTGGCAAACGAGGCGCCGAAACCCTTGTCGACCGAGGGGATGTATTCCTTCGGAATCCGGCCGCCGACGACTTTGTTGGAGAACTCGTAAATTCCGTCGTTGGGCTCTTCGCCTTCTTTGGCCGGTTCGAGCAACTCGAATTTGCCAACGATGTGAGCATACTGGCCCGAACCGCCGGTTTGCTTCTTGTGCTTGTAGTTGTATTCCGCAGCCTGGGTCGGCGCCTCGCGGTAGCTGACCTTGGGCGCGCCGACTTCAACTTCGATTTTGTACTCGCGGCGAATGCGCTCGACGTAAATCTCAAGGTGCAATTCGCCCATTCCGGCGATGACCGTCTCGTTCGTTTCTTCATCGGTGAAGACGCGGAACGTGGGGTCCTCGCGCGTAAAGCGATTGAGCGCTTTGCCGAGTTTGTCCGAACCCTCGCGGCTGGCAGGGTTGATCGCCATCTTAATGACCGGTTCGGGGCAGAACATGCTTTCGAGCGAGCAGTATTTCGGCTCCGCGGCATAGGTATCGCCGCTGGCGGTGTCGATGCCCATCACCGCGACGATGTCGCCGCAAACCGCGGAATCGATTTCTTCGCGTTTGTCGGCGTGCATCTTGACGATGCGGCTGAACCGCTGTTTCTGGCCGGTCCGCTGGTTGTAGTAGGTTTCGCCCTTGGTGATCGTCCCTTGATAGATCCGCATGAACGTCAATTGGCCGTACGGATCGTCGACGATTTTGAAGGCCATGCCGACGAACGGTTTCGCGGGGTCGGCCTCGAGCGGAAACGCTTCGTCCGGATTCGACCAATTCTTCGCGCGGATCTTGCGATCCAGCGGCGAAGGCAAATAGCGAATCACGGCGTCCAGCAAGGGCTGCACCCCTTTGTTCTTGTAAGCCGTTCCCAAGAAGACCGGCGTCAGGTCCTGGCTCTGCACCGATTGGCGCACCGTGTCGTGGATCAACTGCTCGGGCACCGGTTCTTCCGACAACAACAGCTCCATCATGTGGTCGCTGTACATGGCCAGACTTTCGAGCATTTGATGGCGCGCGTCGGCGGCCTCCTCGGCCAATTCGCTCGGGATTTCTTCGATGCGCACGTTTTCGCCCTTCAGACCGTCAAAATAGAGGGCCTTCATGGTGATCAAGTCGATGATGCCCTCGAAATTGTCCTCTTTGCCGATGGGCCATTGCATCAAAACGGCGTCGCAGTCGAGCTTTTCGCGGACCTGTTTCACGACGCGGAACGGATTCGCGCCGGTGCGGTCCATCTTGTTGATGAACGCCAACCGCGGCACGTGATAGCGCTTCATCTGGCGATCGACCGTCATCGACTGCGATTGCACGCCGCCGACCGCGCAGAGCACGAGCACCGCGCCGTCCAAGACGCGCAGCGACCGCTCGACCTCGACGGTAAAATCGACGTGGCCCGGAGTGTCGATCAAGTTGATGTCGTGATCTTTCCAATGGACGCTCGTGGCGGCGCTGGTGATCGTGATCCCGCGCTCCTTCTCGAGGTCCATGTAGTCCATCGTGGCGCCGTCGCCGTCCCCCTTCACCTCATTGATGCGGTGGATCCGCCCGGCGTAATATAAAATGCGCTCGCTCAAGGTGGTTTTCCCCGAGTCGATATGCGCCGAAATACCGATATTCCTCAGTTTGCTCAGGTCCATTTGGGCCTCGCGTCCAGTGAAAGCGATCAAAACAGGAAAGGGTTAACTCAAACGCCCGAGAAGTTGCCAACAGACACGGAAACAGCCCCTCCGC
>DASRSE010000179.1:0-43530 GCA_035656655.1 Pirellulales bacterium | reverse complement strand
CGCGATAAATCCGCACACCGCCCGCGCCAGCGCCTCGCCGCTGGCCAACTCTTGCGAAAGAAACAAGGTTAACATTCCGAAGCCGATGATGGTCAGCACGATGAAGATGCCGTGGACCCAGACGAGTTGGCGAAACAGCCGATCGAGTTTCGCGAGTTCGCCTTTCCAATCCAACACTTGCGGCACCTTGGCGCTGGCAAGGAGGGTTCCGAAATGCAGAATGCCGCTCAGAAAGATGAAGGATGGCAGAGTCATGATTTTGCTTCTGTCTGTTTGTGAATAGGCTTTGAAACGTCGATGCGCGTTGTGCGACGATGGGCTCCGGCCGACTTGCGAAAGAGGCGCATGCTGCCTGATTGTGGCATCGCCTCGGGTCAGGGATGCCGCGTGCGGGATACCTCAACGGGCGGTCAGCGCAGCCACGGTCGGCAAAACTGAATAACGCAAAAAGGGCTCGTGAAATAAGAGCGGGGCAGGCAGCAAGACGAACGCGGCGCAGGCAATCCGCCCGGCGATTCCCGTGGACAAGCCTATTTGACGCCCCGCCTTGCTGCGCTCCAGCAGCAGGCCGCCCCCTTGCAACAAAAAGTAGAGGGTCGGTCCGCCCCAGCCGGCGCGCACCGGCCAGGAAATTGCCAATTCATGGATTAGTCCAGAGATTAAAAACACCGTCATCGTGGCCCAGGCGACCCCGACGGAACTAGCCAAGGGGCGGAGCACAAAGTGAAACGAGAGATCGCGAAACGCCGAGTTCCAGCGCCGACCCCAAAAGTCGCTGAGCGAACACGACCGCCAGGGCGCGTGCATGAGCGGTTCGGCGGAAATCCCGCGGCTGCGCCAAAACACCGACAACAGACGAAACAGACCAAAATGGGCGATGAGCAACAACCCGGCGACGCCGAGCCACCCGCGCAACAAAATCCATTCGGCCGAGACGCGTGGAAGAATTGCGGCGAGGACAAGCGCGCCGATCGCAAGATGCAGAGTCCCGAGTAGCCATTCCACGGCGGCAGGACGAGCGGGCCGAAGGTCTGGATTCAAAAACGCCCGCGCGTTCATCCCGGGCCACAACAAGAGGTAGGCCAGCGAGCGGCGGACCGAAACGCTGCGCGCCAGCGGACAGGCGGCCCAGGTTAGTCCTTTCAAGCACGCATACATGGTGAAAGCCACCAGCCACATCTGTTTCCAAGCCGGCAACTCGCCAAGGAAAACCAAGCTGGCTGGGAGGAGCAACAGCCCGCCGGCGGCCAAGGGGATTGCCGCCGTTTTGCGGATCGGTGGTAAGATCGCGCGCTCCATGGCAGGCCGCCTCATCGATTGGGACTCAACAAGCACAGTGAGCCAACCGCTCGGCGGCCTCCGGCTTAACTGCGCCTAGAACAATGTTGGGAATCGCTGGGGCAAAAAAATATCTGGGCGCTAATGCCACAGACTGGATACGTTGCTATTGGCACAAACAGCCTCGCCCGCGCCACTCGTGCTCAACGCCGTGCATCAAGAGAGCGCTATCGAACTCGACCGAGCCGGCTGGAAAGAATTCGCGATTGTCAAAGTAGCTCGATTCAACGCGCTCGACCGCCAGCGGCTCGACGCGCCAATTGAAGCTGCGAAGTTCGAGCCCATCGAATTGACCTGGGCGGCGACTGGTCGAATAGCCGAGTGATCCTCCCTCAAAGAAGCTGGAGGCGGCCTCCAGCGATTTGAAGACGGAATCTTGTGCGAGATCGCTGGCGGCGCGTCCCTCGATTTGCAGCCGTGTTTCTCGATCGTCGCTGTCGATCGCAATGTGGTAACGACCATTCTGCTCTTGCACCTGAAAGGCGGCGTGGTGATGGACCCCGGGAAAAAGCCGGCCGCCGACCAACGTATTGAGCCGCGAGGACGTGTCGCGGCGCGGAACGAAAACGCCGTGCTGCGGCTGGCCAGCGCGATCCCACTCCACGGCGATCCGGTGGGCGGCGTTCTCCGAGGAAATGCCGAGCCACGCCGGCAGATGCCGCGGCCGGACCTGTTTCAAACGGATCAAGCAGATGCCGGCGATGCCGCAGCCGCCAACCTGCTGCGGGCGAAAAGGGGCAGGCAGCCGGCGCGCCAGCACCTGCGGATCGACCCGAAAGTTGATCAGAATCCGCCGGTCGATGCAGCCGCGGAGGATGGGAATTTGCATAGCGGTCCTTTGAAACGATGGCCGGCGGGCAAAAAACTTCAGCACGATCCGACATGGACAGAATGTCGCAGCCTTAAGACATTGCAGCGGATGGAAGCGATCCAACAGGTGCCGATCCGAACGGTCAGATTTTGGGCGGTGACGATCCGCTAATAAATGACGCCGCGGTTTCTGCGGCCCGCATCGTATCATTTCCACCGGGCGAAGCGCAAGCGGATTGGACCGCCCCGGCCGCGAGACGGGACTGGGCTTCGCTAGAGTGTCAACCGCCGTGCAGCGCGGAGATTAACCCGCCCACGAGTCGAATGTGCCTTTGGGGCTGCGTGCACGGCTCGCGGTCCGCGGCGCCGCCTGCGGGTCAAAAATCGCGCCGTGCGATTTCGTCCCGATCGGCTTTGCGGAGACGGGCCAAGCGGCGCGGCGAGAATTTACGGCCGTTTGTCAGGTCTGCGGCGAGGCGTTAAAATTGGCCGTTTGCATTCGCCACCGAGAGGAGGCGGTGCGCACGAGGGCCGCGCGCGGAGCCGCGAGTCCGAGCTCCGACTTTTTAGGAATTTTGCATGACCAAACATATTTTCGTGACCGGCGGCGTTGTCAGTTCCTTGGGTAAAGGCTTGACCAGCGCCAGCATCGGCATGCTGCTCGAGGCTCGCGGATTGTCGGTCAAGATGCAAAAACTTGATCCGTATATCAACGTCGATCCGGGCACAATGAGCCCTTATCAGCATGGCGAAGTGTACGTCCTTGACGACGGCAGCGAAACGGATCTGGACCTCGGCCACTACGAGCGCTTTACCAACAGCCCCCTGACTCGCGACAGCAACTTCACCACCGGCCAAATCTATCTGTCGGTCATCAACAAAGAGCGGCGCGGAGAATTTTTGGGCAAGACGGTGCAGGTCATCCCGCACATTACGAATGAAATCAAGAGCGTCATTCAAAAGCTGGCCGGCGCCGCGACCGACGTGGTCATCACGGAGATCGGCGGGACGGTCGGCGACATCGAAAGTCAGCCGTTTTTGGAGGCGATCCGCCAATTTGCGCTAGACGTCGGCAAAGAAAACTGTTTGTATATCCACCTCACGCTGGTGCCCTATTTGAAAGCGGCGGGCGAGCTCAAAACGAAGCCGACCCAGCACTCAGTCGGCTTGCTGCGCCAAATCGGCATCCAGCCCGACATTCTGATTTGCCGCACCGAACGGAACATCAGCCGCGAGGACCGCGAGAAGATGGCCTTGTTTTGCAATGTGCCGATTGAGGCGGTCATCGAAGAAAAGGACAAGGACTTCTCGATTTATGAAGTCCCGTTGAGCCTCGTTGACAACCAACTCGACGACCTGATCGTGAAGCGGCTCGGCATGAAAAGCAAGCAGCCCGAACTCAGCGAATGGCGCGACTTGCTCTATCGGCTGCGCAATCCGGAGCACGAGATCAGCATCGCCGTGGTGGGCAAATATGCCGAGCATCGCGACGCCTACAAGTCGATCTACGAATCGCTCGATCATGCCGGAATGCATCATCGAGCCCAGGTCCGCATCCAGCGCATTCAAAGTGAATTAATCGAGCAGGATGGCCCCGAGCGGTTGCTCACCGGCTACGACGGATTGCTCGTGCCGGGCGGGTTTGGCGAACGCGGCATCGAGGGGAAGATCGAGGCCATTCGCTTCGCGCGCGAGAAGGGCATTCCGTTTTTCGGCCTCTGTCTTGGCATGCAGTGCGCCGTGATCGAGTTCGGCCGCAATGTCGTGCAATTGGCCGGCGCCCACTCCTCGGAATTCAACAAGGAAACGCCGCACCCGGTGATTTGCATGCTCGACGAGCAAAAAAAGATCACTGACAAAGGAGGAACGATGCGGCTCGGCGCGCAAGAAGCCGTGCTCGATCCGACCAGCAAAGCCCGCGCTTGCTACGGCACGCCGAAAGTCTTTGAGCGCCATCGCCACCGGTACGAGTTCAACGGCGTCTATCGAAAACAGTTCGAGGCGCATGGGATGCTCTTCGCCGGCACGAGCCCCGACCATGCGCTGGTGGAGATCGTTGAGATTCCTGCGCATCCGTGGTTTGTGGCGGTGCAGTATCACCCGGAGTTCAAATCCAAGCCGACGGCAGCGCATCCGCTGTTCGCCGGTTTCATTCAAGCGGCGATCGAACGTCACGCCGTGCGCGGCGAGCGGTCGCTGGAGACCCCGCCCGCTCAGCTTGGTCAATTCCATCCGTAGCCATCGTCCATCGTAGCCATCGCCGGCGCGCCCGGCTTTTCATCCTGTCGCCGCATCGTTATCCGCCCCGAGTTTGCGATGAAGAATCTGCCTGAAGCCAGCCTTGCCTTTTTGATCACCACCCTCGCCACGCAAGCGGCGGTCTCGCTTGGGATCGTCGAAAACCCGTTGACAGGCAAGACCGAATTTCAGCCGGACCAAGCGCGCCACTTTATCGATACCTTGGCCATGCTCGAAGAGAAAACGGTCGGCAACCGCACGCCGGAAGAAAGCGAGTTGCTGCACTCCGCGCTGCATCAGCTCCGAATGGCCGCCGTGCAAGGAGAGCGATCGGCCGGCGCGGCGCGGCCGGCAACCGAGAACGGGCGAAATACCGATCAGAATTGATTGTGGACTTCCGCTTCACCGTTAACACCGAAGATCGTCCCATGAAAGTTGTTGCTGCGCTTCTGGTCTTGCTCTGGGCGCCGGCGTGGTCGCGCGCCGAGGACAAGTTTGAATCGATCAGTTTGACCAAGCCTGAGCATATTCGCATCGAATATCCCGCCGGTTGGAAAATTGAAAAATCGCAAGCCGACCAGCTTAATGCCGCCGATGTCCGCATTTATCCGGAAAACAAGCGCGTCCATCTGCATCTGACGTTCATGGAGAACACGGCGGGACTGAAGAGCCAAGTCGAACTCGACAAGCTTTGCGAGAGGCGAGGGTTGTTCTATGCTGCCGGTTCGGTCGAGAAAAAAGTCGAGCCGATCTCGCTCGACTCCAAGAACGGGGTCAGTTCGTTGGCCAAGTTTACCGATGCGTCCTTGGTCGGCAAAGAGACCAAGCCGGACCAATATAAGGTCATCTTGTCGGGCACCATGGTCGTTGGCGATTGCCTGATCGCCATCTCGCTCAATGGCGACGCGTTCGACAGCGCCGATTTCAAGACCGCGATGGCGTTGTTGAAAAGCCATGTCGCCTTGGCGAAATAATCGCGGGCGCCGCGCGGGCTCAGAGCCGATTGCAAACGAGCGACAAGGCGGCGGCGATGATGAAGGCGCCAGGAATGGTCAAGATCCAAGCATAGACGATTTTTTGGCCGACCCCCCACTTCACCGACTTGGCCCGATAGGCGGCGCCGACTCCTAAAATCGCCCCGGTGATCGTGTGGGTGCTGCTGACCGGAATTCCCAAGATCGCGGCAACCGTCAGCGTCAGGCCGGTGGCCGTTTCCGCCGCAAAACCTTCAATCGGCCGGATGTGGGCGAGTTTCATCCCGAGCGTCTTGACCACCTTCCAACCGCCAATCGCCGTCCCGCAACCAATCACGATGCCGCAGGCGAACTTGACCCAGAGCGGGATATAGCTGATGTCGGTGACGCGCAGCCACTCGGGCATCCCGGCCGCGACCGCGGTGTTTTTGGTCGCGACGTAGAGGGCCAGCACGATCACCCCCATCACTTTTTGGGCGTCATTGGTGCCATGCGTAAAGGCGACATACCCGCTGGAACCCATCTGCAACAGATTGAAGGTCCGGCGCACCTGCTCGCGACTCAAGGTATAGGCGATCCAGTAAACGATCACCAGCAGAATGTAGGCGATGATAAAGCCGAGGGCGGGCGAGACGATCATCGCGACCAAGGCTTCGATGATTTTGGGCCATTTCAAAACGCTCCACCCTTGCGACGCGACCGCGGCGCCAAACAAGCCGCCCAGCAGCGAGTGCGATCCGCTGACCGGAATGCCGCGCAGCGTGCAGAAGATTTTCCACGCAAAGGCGCCGAGCATCGCGGCGAGCAAGGTTTGCAAGGTGACCCGGTCCGGATCGACCATCTTCTTGGCGATCGTCATGGCCACTTCGATCGAGATGAAGGAGCCGATAAAGTTGAGAATGCCGGCGAAAATGACGGCCGACATCGGCGACAGGACCCGCGTGGAAACGATCGTGGCGATCGCATTGGCGGAATCGCCCATTCCGTTGGCGAAGTCGAACAGGAGCGCCGCGACAATCACGGCGAGCAACAGCGTGGCCATGGCGTTTCCGTTTTCGATCAGGAGTTTTCCAGTACGATCCCTTCGACCACGTTCGCCACGTCCTGACAGCAGTCGATCGACTTTTCGACGTCGTCGAGAATGTCCTTCCACTTGATGACCGTGAGGGGGTCGAGCCCTGACTTGAAGAGCCAACCGAGGGTTTCCAGATAGATCCGGTCTCCCTCGTCCTCCTGATGGTGGATTTCGATGCAGTAATTCATGATCTCATTGCGGCGCCCGATGTTCCGCAACTCGAAGACCGCCTTGCGCACCCCTTTGACGGCGCTCAACAAGACCTGAGCGAGGTTTTTGAGCGGGGGCAAAACCTCTTGAATGTCGTAGAGGACGATGTGCTTGATTCCATCGTCGAGAAAATCGAGCACGTCATCGATCGCCATGATCAGACGGCGAATGTCGCCGCGTTCCAGCGGCGTGATAAACGATTGGTGCAACAGCCCCATGGTTTCGTGGGCGATGTTGTCCCCCTCGTGCTCCAGGTCCTTGATTTTTTGGGCGTGGATTTTCAGATCGGAGAAATGGTCCAAAAAATCGACGAATTGCTCGGCCGCCCGCACCAGCACGTCGGTGGCCTGGTCGAAATAGTCGTAGAATTTGGGATTCTTCGGCGTGAAACTCAGCATGCTCGCCTTCCTGACGTGGTCTCGCCCATGAGACGCTCACCGTTGGCTCATATTTTGCTAATAACCTAGCCATTGGATCGCCTTCCGGAAAGGGGTCCGCGCAACAATCCGGGCGCGGCGAGATGAAGCCGGGCCGCGCGAATGGAGCGCGGCGGCCGACAGCGCAGCAGCCGGCCGGAACACGCCGGATGGGCCAATTCTCGCACGAACGCAGGCCAACGCCGCCGGGTCAAACCAGCGGCTGGCTCGAGAAGCTCCGCGGGTCGAATTCATCTGGACCGCGCTGCGGCGGAATCGCGGCCGCGGCCCCGCCTCATTTCTTGGGCGTGCTCTGGGCGGTTTGCCAATCGTGCCACTTTTGGAAAGCCGCATCGCGCCGGCCCTCGTCTTCGAAACCGACCGTCTGGAGCTGATACAGAAGCTGGTCGTTCGGCTGAATGTGCTCGTAGCCAAAATCTTTCGGCTCTTGGCCATGAAGATGAATCGCCACCGCCAAGGCAATGTCGCGCAATTGGATTACCGGCGGCGGGGCAAGATAGCTGATGTCAAAGGCCCGCGATTGGATCAAGAAAGGGGCGACGACGTAGGTCATTTCGGGCCAGCGGAAGCGGACCGGCATGCGCTGATTCCAAAATAGATTTCCACATTGCGCCTTGTCCTCGAGCAGCGGCGCGACGATCGGCAGATGTTCCTTGTTGCCGTACTTGCCGACCACCAGCAGGGCCTGTTGCTTCAAGTAAGGGGGCAACGTCGTGCTCTGCAGAACTTTCAGAGCGGGATGAATTCCCTCCGGCATCTTGAATTGAATCGCCAGCGACAAGTTTTGCTGCACGACCGCGTCAATTTTTCCCGTCGTCGGCTGGAGTATCCACTTGCCGAGGATTTTTTTGGGAATCCCGTCGCCCGGGTCCGCCAGCAAGACCTGGTGGAGCGCCGATTGATACGGCAAGCGGCAGATGCCGGTCGCCGTTTGCTCCGACACCTTCACGTCGGGATTGCTCGATAAGTAGAACAGGGCGAGGGTCGATCCGAGCGACGTCTGCTGGCGAACCGTGCGAAATTGCTGCCCCATCAGCTCGGATTGGATCGCGTTGAAACGCTCGTTGAGCGCTTCGGCCGTTTGCCGCGGCCCCAATTCCGAAACGGCCAATAAGCTCGGTTCGGCCTGCTCCATCTCCACAAACAGCTTGCGCGCCTGGCCGGTGCCGCCAAACTCTTTCTTGTAGGCGGCCCAGCCGGGCAAACTCAACCCCTTGTTGTCCGACTCATCGTCGGCAAATGCTTTCAATCGCCGCTGCAAGTCTTCGGCCGTCACGGTCGCCAACACGCGCCGCGCGCGAATTCGCACCTCCAAATCCGGATGATCGAGCGCGGCCAGCAGCGGTCCGCGGGTGGCAATTCCAATTTCCATGAGCTGCGTGGTCGCCGCTTCGCGCGCCCGGCACTGGTCGCTTCCCAGTTCCTTGACCAGCGCGGCGATATGCTCTGGCGTGCTGGCCGTGGCAGTTTTGGCCCTCGAGCTGTCGCCCACCGGCGCGGCGGGCGCCGGAGCCGGCCCCGCGGCGGTGCACATGGCAACCCCCGCCAACCCTAGGCCCAACAGCAAGAAATAGCGGGCGAATACGTCGCGCATCGGTTGCGACTCCTGCGTTGGAGAAAAACGCAGCCTCGAAATCGAGAACTTCGTGGGGGGAATTCGTCTGCCCGAAGCGGCGGGCAGTCGCTCGAACCAGCGGGTCCCTCCATGATAAGTCCCCCCGGCCGGGTTTGTCCAGAATGAAATTAGCCGCGGTAAATTCACCGCGGAGGGGGTGGGCGCACGGGCCTCCCTGCCGCTCCGCGCGGCCAAAATAGGCCGGACGTGCCCTGGGCGCGATGTTCGTTTGGACGCGCCCGAGGCGAATCTGGGTGCCGCGGCTTACTTCACAATCGAACCTTCGGGCGGGTTATAGGTCGCTTCGTCGATGTCCAAAAACCCGGCCAGCTCGCGGGCCCGATTCGGCTGTTGCAGTTTGCGGACCGCCTTGGCCTCGATCTGGCGAACGCGCTCGCGGGTGACCGAGAAAATCTGCCCGACCTCCTCGAGCGTATAGGCGTAGCCATCGACCAGACCGTAGCGCAGCTTGAGGATCTCGCGTTCGCGATGGTTCAGATTTTCGAGCGCTTCGAGGATTTTGCGCTTGAGCGACTGCTGGTTCACGTCGTAGAGCGGGTCTTCTTCGCGATGGTCCTGCAAAAACTCGCCGAAGTAGCTATCGTCGTGATCGCCCACCGGTTGATCGAGCGAAAGGGGCTGCCGCGTCACCTTGACGATGCAGCGAGTGTCCTCGAACGACAGCCCGGCCGCCTTCGCGGTTTCTTCGATGCTGGGCTCGCGCCCTCCTTCTTGGATCAATTCCTTGGTCACGTTTCGCACCCGGGTCATGGTGTCGATCATGTGGACCGGAACGCGGATAGTGCGGCTCTGATCGGCGATGGCGCGAGTGATCGCTTGGCGAATCCACCAGGTCGCATAGGTTGAAAACTTGTAGCCGCGCGCATGTTCAAATTTATCGACGGCCCGCATCAAGCCGGTGTTCCCTTCTTGGATCAGGTCCAAGAAGCTGAGCCCGCGATTGCGGTATTTCTTGGCGACGGAGACGACCAGCCGGAGGTTGCCGGCGGACAAGACCCGTTTGGCCGCGTCGTACTTGGCCTGCAAGAGCAGCGTGCGGGCCATGCGGAAACGGAGGCTGGAGGGGCTTTCGAGCGTGATCCGCATCAGGTACCGCAGTTCGTTGCGAATCTGCTCGGCCTTTTCCGGGCTCGGGGCGACGCCAAATTCGCCTTGCAGCTGGGAAGTGAGAAAATCCATCCGCAGCGAAATCTGTTTCAGCTTGTCGAGCAACGGTTGCAACCGCGGGGTCCGCAACTGCATTTCCTCGACCAACCGCACCGCCTTGATCCGGCGGCGAACCAATGCCTTGCACGCGGCGCGCCGCGCTGCGCGCGGATGGCTCTTGCTGATCATCGCGGCAAAGTCGCGGCGGTTCTGCCGCAGTAAATGGATCAGCGTCCGCAAATTCGGTTCGAGCCGCTTCAGAATCTGTTTTTTCTCGGCCGAGTTCGTCACCGAAACTTCGATCGTCCGATCGACGCGCAGCTTGCCCGCCCGCACCTTGAGCAGCAAGCTGACCGCTCCTTGCAGAATATAATCATTCGACAACATGCTATTGCGGAACCGGCGGCGGGTCGATTCGATTCCTTTCGCGGAAGAAATCTCTTCGGCCCGAGACAGCATGGGGATTTCGCCCATCTGCATCAAATACATCCGGATCGGATCGTCGATTTGATCGTCGGCTCCGGTCTCGCCGAGGCGGGCAGGCTCCTCTTCGCCGGCGATTTCATGATCGTCCGGTCCAAACTCAAAATCGGCGTCGTCCAGATCGACCGCCGCCTGCGACGCGACCAGCGGCGCATCCAACTCGACTTCGAGGCCCAACTCGTCGTCGGGATCGATCGCCTCAAATCCGATTTTGTTTTTGTGATGCTTGGCGGGAGCTCCATTGCGACGAGTCGGCGCTTTGGCTTTGGCGGTCGAGGACGAGCGGCTGGCGGCGGGGGCAGAACGAATCTTCTTGATTGGTTTCGACACGCGGCGACTCCCTTTTCCAAAGGACAAGCTGGCGACAAGCGTCCACTCGCTTGTGTGATGCGAGCCTTTCAAAGCAGACCGAATGCCGAAGGGGCGGGCGGCCAGACCGCGCCGATGGTAAAGTGTCCAGTCGCCACGAGTTGCGGAAAATGCCGCGGCGCCCGGCCCAGCCCAATTGGCGGCCGCCTGTTTCAATTCTTGAACAGCCTGTTTTCGCCGGCGTTGCTTTTTTGCCACGCCGCCGGAGCGCATGCGCTGCCGCGGGGGAGCGACGCGGGTGGTAGCCGGAGGGGACCCACATGGCGGCCGGCGCGGGGCCTGATTGCGAAGGGGCGCGTCGCCGGACTAGAATGGAAGCCTCCCGCCAAGCTGCCGTTTCCCGCCCCGCTCTCCTGCCAGCCACCACGCCTTGATGACTGATGACTTGGCACTACTGAGCGCGGTGCAGCGCGGCGATCGGGTCGCGTTTGAAGCGATCATTCGCCAGCATCAGCGGTCTGTCTTTGGCTATTTGCGGGCTCGGCTGTTGGAAGCGGCCGACGTGGAAGACCTGACGCAAGAAGTCTTTCTGCGCTGTTATCAAAGCCGAGCGCGGTTCGACGACCAGATTCTGATTCGTCCGTGGCTGATCGGAATTGCCAGAAATCTGCTGCGCGAGCATATCCGCAAGGCCAAGCAGCGCAAGGAAGTCGCCTGGACCGCGTTGTGCCTCGAGTTGGAGGCGCTGGTGGGGACGCGGATCGACGCGGCGCCCGCAGTGGAAGAATATCTGCCCGCATGTATAAATGAATTGGGGCCCTCTGCGCGCGATGCGCTCGACATGCGTTATCGGGCTCAACTGCGGCTGGAGCAAATCGGCGAACGGTTAAAGCGCAGCGAAGGGGCGGTGAAGTTGCTCATGTTTCGAGCGCGGCAGGCGCTCAAATTGTGTCTGGAATCCAAGGTGCGAGACGGCCATGACTGATCAAGAATTGTTCGAGCTGCTGCAGCTCAAGACGCCCGACGAGTTGACGGTCGCCGAAATCGAGCAATTGGCCCGGCGGATGCGTGAGTCGTCGCAATTGCGCGAAGCGCTGCTCGAGCAGGTCGAGATGGAAGAGTATCTCGAGGGAGCCTTGGGGCGCATCGATCTGTCGATCGAAAGCATTCTTTCGCGCTCGCCCGCCTCCCCAGGGTCCCGTTTTTCGCTGCTGGCGTTTTGCGGGTTGGGCGCTTGCGCCGCGGCCATCGGGGCGGCGGTCTATTTCTCCTATCCAGACTTGCTCCGGCTCCGCGAGCCGCCGAAGCAAATCGCGAAAACGGCGCCCGAACAGGGGGCCGCGCCCCCGCTGCCAGCCGAACTAAATCCGGCCGCTGCAAATCCGGAAACGAACCCGGCCGATCCCGCTGGCGACCATGCGGCCGCCGAGAAGGTCGCCGCCGCCAAGCCCGCTCCGGCGCAATCCGAAAATCCGCCGGGCGGCGCGCCCATGCCGTGGGCGGCGGAAAACCAACTCGCCGCGCCGCCGCGGCCGATGGAAGTGATCGCGCTAGATGGCTTTCCCAACGGCTACGATCCTCCCACGCTCAAGGAGATGTCGCGTTGGTTTCAGCGGTCGCGCTGGAATGAAGGGAACCAATGGAACGTGAAGACGCCCATCCTGGAGGGAGTGGCCCCGTTTCTGGCCCCGTGGACGACCGACACGGTCATGCGGGTCGCCTTTATGTTCGACCCGCAGCGCATCAAAATCCATTTCTTTCAAGGCGATCAAGGGATTTCGGTCTGCTTTTACGGCTGGCCCAAAAACATCATGGCCGCCTATGCCGTCTCGCGCGGTCCGAAGATGACCGAGCAGGAAATGGTCAAGTATCATGCCCTGTTGGCCACCGATGAGGAGCGCAATTGGCGCAGCTATCCGCAGATTCCACAGCCCGTTCCGCACGATGGTCCGACCGCGTGGACGGCGAACTTTCGCTTCACGGGCACAGAGCTCCTCGTCAGCCGCGGCGAGTTAATCTTGATGCGGATTCCTTTTGCAGGTTTGCCGCAGCAGACATTCTTTCAAGGGCAAGGCTACCTGCGCGCGTTGGCGATGACTAAAACCAACAGTCCGGCGGCGCCGCCCGAGGCAGCGCGTCCCACGGTTCAGGACGAAACCCAGGTGACAAAACTGCCGTGGAAGAAGACGCTTCATGCCGATTGCAAGTGGACCGACCTGCCGGACGGCAGCGTGGAGATGTCGGCCAAGGAGCGTGGTCAGCAGCCATCGTGGGCTTCGTTTCCGCTGCCGGCCGGCGGCCCGTACGAATTGATCTTTGAACTGGATAAGGCCACGGTGCAAGGCCGCGTGTTTATCGGCGACCACGGCGAGCCGCGCAAAACGGTCGGCGTCGTCCTGTGCGATCCGACCAAAAGCCCGATGATCCGGCCGAATCTCGATCCGGGCGACTTCTTCAGCCAAGGCAATGCCAACCTGATGGAGACGATGGGCCCGATGATGGAGGAGCATGTCTGGATCAAAATGCTCTACACCTGCTCGTGTTTGAAAACCTGGATCGGACAAGACGGCGTCCACTGGGGCCGGCTGCAAGACCCGCTGGAAAACATGGTCATTCCGGCCGATTGCGCAGGCATCATGCTGGGGCTGTCGGAACATGCGCGGACCGTGCGGCTGAAGCATTTCCAGATTCGCGAATTTCCGGCGCTCAAAGGGCTCGCCCCGGCAGAATTGGTGGCTCGCGCGCCGGTGATCGAGAATAATTGGCGCAAAGACTGGTTCGACGCGGTCGCCGCCAAGAAGCCGGGCGACATCGAGTTGGGGCTGTGGCAGCGGGCTTGCGCCGTGCGGCTGATTTGCAGCGCGGCCACCCAGCCGTCGAACGGCCAACCGCCGCGGCGCGACTTGCAAAACAACGCGGTCCAGTGGCTGTTCGAGGATTCTTTGTCGCGGCCCGCGCCGATCGCCGATCGCTTTGCGCTGCTCGATGAACTGGCGCGGGTGGTGGACGCCTTTAGCGACGAGCGGACGGCCAAAACTCTGGCGCTCGACTATCAGCAATTGGGCCGACTGGCCTACCTCGAGGGAGAACACCAACCCTTTACGCTCGCCTATTCGCGAATTCTTAATTCGCCCTTGTTTGCGCAAAGCAACTATCAGGTCTTATCGGACCCGCTGGCTCGGATCGAATTGATTGGTCAAACCTATGCCGGCGAAAGTCAGGCGATTCTGGACCTGTGCAATTGGCTGCGACTCGGCAACTACACGAATCCGCTGATGGAATGGGCCGAAGCGACCGCCGGCCAGCAGTTGGGTCATACTTCGCTCACGACCTTGTCGCGGCCGGAGTTAAAACATCCGCTGGTCGACGATACGAGCAAAGAGGGTTACAACGTCCTCTCCGAATTCGACGCCGCCTTGAACGCCGACGCGTATCGCGATGCATGCCAGATTTTGGCGACCGCCGGCGGCAAGCCCGACTTGGGGCTGATGCCTACCACGCAGGACAAACGGCTCTCGCTGTCGCTGTCGGGGGCCGTGGCGATGGCAATGCAAGACCACCCTGATTTTCGCAAGGTTCTCTCGGAGCAATTCGGGCCGGTCGGCAACTTGCGGGTGAAGCAAGCCATGGCGGCGGGCGAGGTTGCGGCGGTGAGCGTGATTCCGGCGCAATTCCCCGGCACCGAGGCGGCCGTTCAAGCGAGTTTGTGGCTCGGCGATCGAGCCTTGTCGACCGGCGATGCGGCCCAGGCCTTGACCTATTTCCGCGCGGCGCGCGCCGGCAAGTCGATCACCGCCGGAGATCAAATCGCGTGGCGGCTGCGGTTGACGGGGGCTCTCTTGGGCGAAAACGAGGGTCAACCCCCGGCCGCTCCGGTCGATCTCGATGGCAATAAATTCTCGCCTGCCGAATTTGAAAGCCTGATCGCGCATGTGCGTCAACAGCGTGCCAGCGCGGCGCAGGGCGCTGCGAGCGGCGATCCGTATAATCTCGCTTGGCAGAAAACGATTCCGCCGGCCGGACAGCCTTTTACCTTGACGCGGCGGGCGAATCTGGATGGCGAAATAGGGGACGCGCCGGGCGATTTCCCCTTCTTTGTGAAGAATCCGGCTCCGGTCGATTGGGCCGCGCGGCAAACCTCCGTGGCGCTGGCCGGCGGGCAAATCATCGTGAGCAACCGCTATCAAATCGCGGCGTATCAGGCCAAGTCGGGCGACTTCAAGTGGCGCGCCGGCTTAGGCGGGGCGCAAGGCCGCACGCACGATTGGTCGCTGGCCCCAATGCGCCCGCTGGTCGTCGGCGGCCAGATCATCTGCCGCCAATTGACCAAGGCCGGCCCCAAACTCGTTTCGGTCAAAGAAGATGGCGGACATCTTCAGTGGGAAACACGGGCCAGCCTGACCGTGGCCTCCGACCCGATTCTTATTCAAGGGCAATTGTATGCCGTGACCGCGGCCTTCCGCGACCAAGAGTGGCAAATGAGTCTGGCCGAGTTCAACGCCGCGACCGGCGAACTCCGCTGGGAAAAGCCGCTCGTCCGCTTTCGCAGCAATTGGCAAGCCCAAAGGGTTTGCGAACTCGCCCAAGGAGACGGCATGTTTCTCTTGGTCGGCGGCGGTTCGGTGACGGCTTGCGACTTCTCCGGCAATGTGCAGTGGTCGCGCCGCGAGGAATGGATTCCCATTGTCGAAGACGGGCATTACGGCGCACAGCATCAACAGCCGCCGCTGATCGATGGCGCGAAGGCGTACATCCAACAGCCGGGCGTAAAAACGGTCGATGCCATCGACATCGAAACCGGCCGCCTGCGCTGGCGCCGCATCCTGCCCGACGTGGTCCAAATCGTCGCTCGGCTCAACGATCGCCTGGTCGTTCAGACGGAACAAGGCCTGTTGGGGCTGGCTCTCGAAACGGGTGAAACCAAGTGGACCTACGACGCCCCCGACTTGCTCGAGGGAATGCTTTGGGGCGGTCCCGGCGGACTATGCGTGACGCGGCTGGTCGGCCAGAATGACGCGGGTCCGCCGTGGCGGAGAACCCTGGTCTGGATCGACCCGGCGACCGGCCAAGAGACGCGCCGCCAGCCGCTGGAAGATCCGCGCGGCGATCATTCGCGCTTGGGACCGCTGTTTACCGTCCATGATCGGCTGTGGGCGTTTGGTGCGGACAATGAAAATGAACCGAAACGGATCCTCTACGAGTTGACTCCGAAAAAATAGCGTGTGTGCGTGTTGCCTTGCTGGTTATCTCGCCGACTTTCCCCCCTGCCTTGGAGACTTCTCACCATGCGTGCGATCCGACCCGTGTTGCGTTCACGGATTCAGCGTGTTGACCTCACGACCTTTTGGGGCGCCGGTTGCGGCTTCGCCGTCGGCGTGCTGTTGCTGACATTTGCGCTGTGGGCTCCGCAGGCAACCGCTCACGAGCACGAAGGGCATGCCGCTAGCGCTGCGGCCGCCGTCAAGTCAGCCGATAGCACCCTTGCCGTCGTCAAGTCTGCGGCCAGTGGCCTGTGGTCATCGCCCCAAACGTGGCAAGGGGGAAAAATCCCCGCAGCGGGCGATCGGGTCTTGATCCTCTCGTCGCATGCGGTCGTCTATGACGTGGCTTCGGACGCCGTGATTCGCGGCATCAGCATTGCCGGCAAGCTCGCGTTCGCGCGCGACAAGGACACGCGCCTGAATGTGGGATTGCTGAAAATGGAGCCGATCGACCGCTATAGCGAAGAGGGCTTCGATTGCGACGCGCTCATGGATTCGCCGCAGCCGCAAGCTCCGGCCACGCTCGAAGTCGGGACGGCCCGCGCGCCGATCCCGGCCGGACATACCGCGCTGATCCGCTTGCATTATGTGGAGGGGCTCGACAAACAATCGTGTCCGGCGATTGTCTGCTGTGGCGGGCGGATGGATTTTCACGGCGCGCCCTTGAGCCAGAGTTGGCTCAAGCTGGGCGAAACAGCCAAAAAGGGGGACCGCGTCGTCACGCTGGCCGAACCGGTGCAAGGTTGGCGGCCCGGTGACAAACTGATCCTCACGGCGACCAGCTCCGACATGGCCACCAGCGGCACGCGCCGGCCGGGCCAGCGAACCGAAAAAGTGCAGACCGAAGAACGGATTCTCAAAAGCATCGCGGGAGCCACCCTCACCCTCGATCAACCGCTGGAATTCGCCCATGAAGTGAACGGCGATTTTCGCGGCGAGGTCGCCGACCTTTCGCGCAATGTGATTGTCGAATCGGCCGATCCCAGCGGCGTTCGCGGCCACACGATGTATCACCGCGATTCGGCCGGGTCCATCAGCTATGCCGAGTTCCGGCATCTGGGCAAAGAAGGAGTGCTCGGCCGCTATGCGATTCACTTTCATCTCGTCGGCAATACGATGCGCGGCAGTTCCGTCGTCGGCGCTTCGATCTGGGATAGCCAAAACCGCTGGATCACGATCCACGGCACCAACTATCTCCTTATTCGCGACAACGTCGGCTACCAAAGCGTCGGCCACGGCTTCTTTCTCGAAGATGGGACCGAACAGTTCAACGTGCTCGATCACAACCTTGCCGTCCAAGCATACCACTTCCATAGCTTGCCCAAGCAGGCGCTGCCGTTCGACTCGAACGAAGGGGCCGGGTTTTGGTGGGCGAACAGCCTGAACACCTTCACCCGCAATGTCAGTTGCGAGAACGATCGCTATGGCTATCGTTTTGAAGCGACGCAGTCGTCGTCGTTCGACATCGGCTCGCCTTATTGCCAAGCGGCCGACGGCAGCTTGAAAAAGACCGACATTCGCACCCTTCCCTTCGTCCGTTTTGAAGACAACGAGGCGCATTGTGACGGCGAATACGGGATCAATCTGGGCGAAGGGGTGCAGCGCATCGGGCCTGACACGCGCCATCCGTTCGTCATGCGGAACACCAAGATTTGGCAAGTCCACTATGCGTTTCGCCCGATGGCGCCGAGCTTGCTCGTCGAAAACATGCACATTCAGGACTGCGAGTATGGCGTCTATCATCCGAACTACGACAACCACGTCTACCGCAACCTGAAGATCTATCGGACCGACACCGAGCCGTTCAACCGCGGGCACGACGACGACTCGATCCAATATGGACCCTTGACCGTCGATGGCTTGGAGTTTCTCTCCAAGCGCTCGGAGTCAGGCATGCCGTTCATCCAGATCAGTGACGACAATCCGACCGGGCTGGCCGTTTCGCATTTTCGCAACGTGACCGTCATCACGCCGAATTCCAAGCATCGCACCGCGCTGGTGAACCTGGGGGGCGGCCCGCGGCCCACGCCGACGACGGAAAGCGGCGTCGCCTACTACATGCACGATTGGTATGGCCCGGGGCGCGACGCCAAAGTGGTGAGCGTCAAGGCGAAGGATTTGTTGGCCGACGGCAACGTCTATCATGCCGACGCGCCGCTGACGGGCGACGAATCGGTCGTGGCCGAGGTCAAAGGAGTTGAATTTCCCACCTTATTGAACCCGGCCCACGATCTGGCGCCCACGACTGCGATTCTGGCCATCGAGCCGGCGGGGCAAGGCAAGCTGCTCGTCCGCGGCTATGTCGCCGACGAGGGATCGGTCAAACGGGTTCTCGTCAATGGCCAAGTCGCCGGACTCGATGCGAAGTCGGGCGACTGGAAAATCGAAATCCCCAAGCCCGCCGGTCGGACCGCCAAGATCGAAGCGCATGCGGAAGATGCCGCCGGCAACGTGGAAAAGCTCGGGCACAGCATCGTCTGGACGGAAGGGAATTGACGACCGCGTGACGATAGCGCCGCGTCTGCTTCGCGTACCGCGCTGGCGCGATCTACGATTCGGCTCGGCGCGGCTGAATCAACAGCTCGAGCGCCTCGCCGGCTCGCAGCACGGACGCGGTCAGGCCTCGGTCGGGAGGGAGCCCGGCCAGAATGCGATGCAGATCGTCGACGCCGGTCACGACGCGTCCGTTGACTGCCACAATCAGATCGCCGGCCTGCAGCCCGGCTTCGTCGGCGGCGCCGCGCTCGGCGACGCTGACGACTTCGACCGCGATCTCGGTTAGCAGATCGTGGGCGATCACGGTCCGTCGGGGCAATTGCCGCACCGTGACGCTGATTCCCAGGGCCAAGCGGCGGACGCGGCCATGCGCCAACAGTTCGGAGACGACCCACTGGGCCGTTTTTCCCGACACGGCGAAGCCCAAGCCTTGCGCCATGGCGATGATCGCCGTATTGACGCCGACGACGCGCCCGCGCGAATCGAGGAGCGGACCGCCGGAGTTGCCCGGGTTGAGCGGGGCGGTATGCTGGATGATGTTTTCGATGAGCCGGCCCGATTCGCCTCGCATCGCGCGGCCCACCGCGCTCACGACTCCGGTGGACACGGTCGATTGAAATCCAAACGGGTTGCCCATCGCGATCACCAGTTGGCCCACTTGGAGCGCGGCGGAATCGCCGAGCTCGGCGTGCGGCAGATCGCGGGCCGCCAGCCGCAACAGCGCCAGGTCGGTTGCCCGATCGTCGCCCACCACCTCCGCCTCGAGCGCATCTCCCTCGGGCGTTACCGCGCGCAATTTCGTCCGCCCGTGCACCACATGGCTATTGGTGACCGCGTAACCATCCGGCGTCAATAAGAAGCCCGAACCCATCCCTCCTTGAGATTCGGACTTGCGCCCCATTACGGAAATGACCGCGGGTCCGACTTGGTTCACCACCTGAATCACGGCGCGCGAATAGGCATCGAGCAAGTCGGCGTCGGCCGCCGGAGTGGCGGCGGCGCGCGGTTCTTGACGCGCGTCGGATGAACTTGAATCGCTGATCTTGGTCAGCCCGGCCTGGAATCTTCTCATCGTGTTTCTCCTGTGCCGAAATTGTTCGCCGGCCGCCCGCCGTTGTCCAGCTTTCCGCCGCTTTTAGCGGGCCGTTCGCGCAGCAGCGCGATTGGACATTTTTCGCAGTGCGAAGTAGCATAGCCGCATCCCCTGGCCGCAGCCGTTCGGCCGCGACCCGCCGGGGCAATTCCTCCACCGACCCGCCGAGAATCCCGCCATGCGTTTGCGCCTTATTCTTTCCGCCTCTATGTTGCTGCTTTTATGGTTCGGTTGGAGTCTTTCCAGCGCGCGTCCGCAAAAGGCGTCGGCCGCCGACGCGAAAACGGCGGAAACGGTTTCGCAGCCGACGCTCTTTAACACACCCGAGGCGGACGCGATCGTGGCGCGGATGCAGATTTTTCCGGCTGACAATGCTTGGAACACGGATGTTTCGCAGTGGCCGATCCATCCCGACTCGGCGGCGATTGTGAAATCGATCGGCGCCGACAAGCCGCTCCGCGGCAATACCGATATGGCGTACGTGCTCGTCCCGGCCGATCAGAAACCGATTGACGTGAAGATTACCGAATACAAAGCCGAGTCGGATCCGGGCCCGTATCCGCTGCCGGACAATTGTCCGGTGGAAGGTTGGCCGGCGGGCTTTCATCGCGATCCGGCGACCAAGAATTATACGCTGGACGAGGCGCAGCGCGACAAGTTGAAGCAAGGGGGAGATCGGCATGCGATCGTGGTTGATCCGGCCCATCACCGGCTCTATGAATTTGGCGAATTGAAAAAGACCGACGCCGGCTGGACGGCGATTCAAGCCTCGATTTTCGATCTCGCCTCAAACCAAACGCGGCCTGCCGGCTGGACCAGCACCGACGCGGCCGGGCTGCCGCTGTTTCCCGCCATCGTGCGCTACGACGAACTCCAGCGCGGCGAAGTGCGGCACGCGATGCGGGTGACGGTGCGGCATTCGCGGCATGCATACGTCGCGCCGGCCACGCACTACGCCAGCCGCCTGACCGACAAAAACTTGCCGCGCATGGGCGAACGGTTGCGGCTGAAGGCCGATTACGACATCTCGAAGTTTTCGCCCCCGGTCCAAGCGATCCTCAAGGGGCTGAAAAAATATGGCATGCTCGTCGCCGACAACGGGATCGAATGGGCGATTTCGATTGCGCCGGACGAGCGCATTCCGGAGCTGCACGACGAGCTGCGCAAAGTGAAAGGGTCGGCGTTTGAGGTGGTGACGGCGCCGAAATGAGGCGGCGCGGCGTGCTCGTCAGTTTGTCCACGACGCGCGCACTTCGCAACGTTTCATTTCGCGCACAGAGCCAACGCGCGGAGGATATTATCCTGCACGGCGGCCGCTTCGACATCCACGGCGACGTCCATGTTGGTGCGCCACTCGCGCGGGTTGCGCTGGTCAAAGATCGTCGCTCCCAACGTGAGTTCGCCGGTCGTCTCGACGTCGCCCGCCAAATCGCTCGTCTCAAACAGCTCGGGGTTGGTGACCGCGGTCAGCGCGACCGCTTCGTGCAGATGAATGCCTTCGATTCCGAGCAGTTGGCGATGCGTTCGATACGCATGCGGCAAGATGGATTGCAGCATCATTCCTGCCCGCGACGTCTCGTCTGGCAACTGCTTGAGAAAGTCGAACGAAAAGACCAACCGGCTAGTGACATCGAGCGGGATCAAGGTTTTGGTAATCGGCGAGCGAAACACGACTTGGGCGGCAGCCGGATCGCAATAGATATTGAACTCCGCGACCGGCGTGACATTTCCTGGTCCGGAGAGCGTGCCGCCGAGCATGACGAGCCCGCCAATCTGGCTGGCCAAGTTTGGATCGCGTTGAATCGCCAGCGCCAGATTGGTCAGCGGTCCGAGGGCGACAATCGTGATTTCCTCCGGGGCGGCGCGGACTTCGTCATAAATGACCTTGTCCGAGGGATGGATGTTGTGCAATTCGGCAAAGGGAAGATTTGCATTGCCGAGGCCATCCGCGCCGAACAGCCGGCGCGAGTCGCTGGCGGGAAGCTGTTCTTTCGAGGCCGCGCCGATTCGCGGCCAACGGGGCGGATCGAGCTGCTCGACGAGCGCTTGCACGTTCTTGGTCGCCTGCTCGGGCGAGACATTGCCGCCGGTCGCCGTGATGGCAACCACGTCCAGCCGCGGGTCAAACAGCGCCATGGCCAGCGCCAGCGCGTCGGCAATGCCCGGATCAACGTCCAAAATCACTTTGCGAGCCATTTTGATCCTTGCGTTTGGCCCACTTTGGAATTGCGGGGCGCCGTCCTCCGACCCGTGATCGCCAGCCGATCGCTTTGGCAGATTCCGGCCTGAAGTCGCCCGCGCGCGGTGCGAAAGCCGGTTTGGCGGGCAAATTGCCGAGCCCATTTGCTAGGAAAGTTGCCGCCGGCGGCTTGCGCCGCGCGATCACGCCAATCGGCCCGATTGTAGGACGATTCTGGCGGTGAAACAATCCTCCGCGAGCGGTTGGCGCGCGAAATCGCCCTATTTCGCGGCGGTTCGCGGCCGGCGACGCGAAATTTCGCTTGCCCCGCGCCGGAACCGGCTTGTCGCTCCGCAGCCAGCCCGCTAAACTACTGGACTATCGCGGAATCGGCGGGTCCCTGCGGGTCCGGTGGTGGGGCGATGATTTTGCGTGACGGGGTCGCGTTCGCGTTGCCGCGGGCGACTTGGCCGTTTTTGGTGAGCTCCCTTTCAACCCGAATCAGACGTTTCGATGCCGACCATCAACCAGCTTGTGAAGCGGGGCCGCAAGCCGCCGCGTAAGTTCAGCAAGTCGCCCGTGCTCGACCGCTGCCCCCAAAAGCAAGGCGTGTGCTTGAGCGTGAAGACGATGACACCGAAGAAGCCGAACTCGGCCTTGCGGAAGATCGCGCGGGTGCGGTTGTCGAATAACAAGGAAGTGACGGTCTACATTCCGGGCGAAGGCCACAATCTGCAAGAGCACTCGATCGTGTTGATTCGCGGCGGTCGTGTCCGCGACCTTCCGGGCGTGCGGTATCACATCATCCGCGGTACTCGCGACACGCTCGGTGTCGACGGCCGCAAGCAATCGCGCAGCCTGTACGGCGCGAAAAGGTCGAAATAATTTGGTCGTTTGCCGAAGCCGCGCGTGGCCGCCCGAGGGTTGGCCCTTGGCTCGCCCCGCTTCCGCGACGATGTTCATCCCCCTTTGCCATCATTGTTTGAAAGACCCCTATGGGCAAGATTACTGCCAGCCGCGAAAAGCTTGTTCCTGACCCGCGCTTCAATTCGATTCTCGCCAGCAAGTTCATCAACTGCGTGATGGAAAGCGGCAAGAAGAGCACCGCGCAAGGCATCTTCTATCGCGCCTTGGACATCATCAAGGACAAGGTTACGGACGTCGAACCGATCGAGGTCTTCAATCGGGCGATTGAAAACGTGAAGCCGTCGATCGAGGTGCGCTCGAAGCGGGTCGGCGGTGCTGCGTATCAAGTGCCGATGCAAGTGAACCGCAACCGGCAACTTTCGCTGGCGATTCGCTGGATTCTTCAATCGGTGCGCGAGAAGAAGGGCCGCCCGACCCATGAAAA
The DNA here is from genome assembly GCA_035656655.1 of Pirellulales bacterium. Classification (GTDB taxonomy): domain Bacteria; phylum Planctomycetota; class Planctomycetia; order Pirellulales; family DASRSE01; genus DASRSE01. Next base: position 20,494 of record DASRSE010000179.1, on the reverse strand, counting down.
GCTGGCCGAGGAGTTCTTGGCCGCCTTCAATAAAGAAGGGGCCGCGATGACGAAGCGCGAAAACGTCCACCGCATGGCCGATGCCAACAAAGCCTTCGCCCATTTTGCTTGGTAGACAGCGTGTTCGGCTAGCAGCCGAATGCGTACCCTGGTGAATTCTTCAACGGGCTGCTAACCGCTTCCCAGGGAATAGGAAGCCTTGGGGGTGGTTCCCCTTTTCGGCCCGTCTACTTGCGGCCAAGTTCGCGAAGTTTCTCGCGGATTTCGAGCAGTTGCGAACCGGCGGCGCGGTGAGCCGCCTGTTGATAGTAGATCTTCGCTTCGGCGATTTTTCCTGCTGCTTCGGCCGCTTGGGCTTGCGCGAGACAGTCGGCTAGCTCGCGACTTTGCGCGGCGGCGAGCGCCGCCTGCTGAGCCTGAATGTCGCGCAGGCTGTCGCTGGCCTGGCCGGCCGAGCTTGCTTGGGCCGCAGCCAATTTGCCTTCGACCGTATCGCGGCCGGCGAGCGGTTTCGCCAAGCTGGCGGCCCCGCCGCTCGGCCCGCCTCCGCCGCTCGCGCCGCCGGTGGTTCCGGTGCGGGCGCCGGCCGATTCGCCCGAGCGCAATCGTTCAAGCCGCTCGGCCAGAGGCGACGTATAGGTCGGCGCGGTCGGCCCGTTTCCGCCCCAGACGCCGCTATTGTCCATCACGTAGCCGGGCGAAAATCCGCCGACCACCGGCACGACGCTGATCACGAAAGGGCGCTGCGTGGTCGCGGAGATTGTTCCTTGCGTCCCGTTGAGCGAAGTGACGCTGGCCGTCGTCGACTCATTATTGATCGACGCGCCTTGGCCGGCGGTCAAACTGAACGCGGCGTTAAAGTTCTTGCCAAGCACGGCATACGCAATCGAGCCGCCGCTGGTCGTGTTTCCTTGTCCGAACGGAATCGCGGCCGGGCCGATATTTTGAAATTGGATATTCGGCTGAAGCTGCATGTTGGCGCCCAGCCCGACGACTCCGCGCGCATTGGGACCGAGCGGCGCGCCGCGAAACCCGAAGCTAAAGCCAGTCCCGATGCTCTCGTTGAAGCTGCTGCCGAGCGAATTGAACGGCGTTCCGATTGTCGTCTGGCGTTGCCCAAACGCCGACGAAGCGAGCGCCAGCAAGCCCAGGCAAGCCATCGAGCGCACGACGAGCGATTTCATGATCTGCCTCGACAGTAAAGTTTTAAGGGCCGCGCGCATCATACCGGCTCGTAAATTTGGCTGTCAACTGAGTGCCGGCCATGCGATGACCTTGCGCACGTGCCGTATAGTCGCATTCGTTCACGCTCTTCAAATAGCGAAGACGGAGGCCACGGCTTATTTGATGTTTTTCGAGGCGGACAATTCTGATATTAACGAAAAAAACGACGATGGGCCGATAACTAGCGACAATTCTGGCCGACAAGGGGGCGCGAATTTGGGCGATTTGTGACAATTACACTTGCATATTTCGACGGTTATATGTATTTTGTATTAAATATTAATTAATATTTTACGGTTAATTTGCGAATTTGCGGATAAATGCGCGTTTTGGCGAATTCCCGCATTGCGGATGCCCGTGGATTCTGACCCCAGTCCTTGCATTTTTTCTGGAAAGGGCCGCCAATGTCAAAGTTTTTTACTGCTTGTGCAATCGCGCTTCTTTTGGGGCCGGCGACGGCCCGCGCGAGCGTCGTCGCGGACGACAATTTCAGTTCATACGCGCCCGCCAGCACCCTCGGCGGCCAAGGAGGGTGGACCGACACCTCGACGACTACCCATGCGACGATCCTGGGGGCGGGAGGCGTGGCCGGCTCGGTCGGACTCAGCAGCGCCGACAACTCGATTTATTGGACCAGCCATCCTTGGAATTGGGCCACGCTCTCGGTCGGCGATGTCGTCGTTCTGTCCGCCGATTTTCAAGCCTCGAGTGGCGCCACTTCTTTTGATGATGATCGGATTGGCTGGGGCGACGACACGACTCGCACCAGCAGCTTTCAATTCGGCGTGCAGATCGACACCGCCGACGGCGGGTTGAATCGTTACTTTCGCGATATGTCGGGGACGGGTGTTACCACCAATTTGATTCCCAGCGCTACGATTGGAACCATCGTGCCGAATGATTGGTATCACATGGAAATGGATGTCACCAAGCTCACCAGCGCGCTGGGCGCCAACGGAGCGCAACTGGTCGTGAAGTTTTCGCACCTCGACATTACCGGCAACATCATCGGCTCGCCGGTGACCGCCACCGTTAATGTCGACACCTCGCTCTATCGGGCCCTGAATTCCACGGTCGATCCGATCTACAAGGACTTCAACACGCAGTCCGGCGGATTTGACAACGCCCACTTTTCCATTGCCTCGGTGCCCGAGCCGAGTTCGCTGGTGCTGGGATCGGTCGGAGCGCTGCTCTTGATTGGTTTCTGCTCGCGTCGGCAACGGCAGACCGTCTGACTTGTTGGCCGAGGGCAAACCGCAGCGGCCTGTTATTTATCAAAGGCGTGCCGGCAACGAATGCGTTCGGACGCGGCATTCGTTCTGCCCTCAGTTGGCCTGGAATTTTAGCGATTCCAAATTTTCTGCGATCGCACTGCGCGCTCCCAGGGAGCGAGCCGGTTTTAGGCGCCAAGTTTCGTGCGATCGAAAAACGGCGGGGCCCCATTTCAAATCTCGATTTTTTCACATCAGTTCAATTGTTTATTGTGGAGCGTCTAATGCAATCCAAGCAGTATAATCCGCGTCTTCGATCTTGGCTGTCGGCCGGTTGCGCGGCCCTCGGACTCGCGCTGAGCGTCCTGGGACCTTTGAGCAGTCGCGTGCAAGCGGCGGCTGGGATTCCAGCCTATGACCACGTGGTCGTGGTGATCGAAGAGAATGAAGCTGCGGCGCAAATCATTGGCAACAGCACCTTGCCCTACATCAATTACTTGGCGACCAACGGCGCCAACTTCACCAACTCCTACGCGCTCCAGCATCCGAGCGAGCCGAACTATCTGGACCTGTTTTCGGGATCGAATCAAGGCGTCAACGATGACGGCGCGTATACGCTAACGACGGCCTTTACGACGGCCAACCTGGGCGCCGAGCTAATCGCCGGCGGCAAGACCTTCGGCGGCTATGCCCAAGGCTTGCCCTCCAGCGCGCTGGGGCAAGGCGACGTCTATCCTTATGCTCGCAAGCATGTGCCGTGGGTGAATTGGCAAGGGACCGGGACGAACCAAATTCCGCAGGCGGACAACATGCCGTTCACGAGCTTTCCCAACTCGGCGAACTATGCGACGCTGCCGACGGTTTCGTTTGTCATCCCCGACTTGTTGAACGACATGCACGATGGCTCTCCTCAAACCGCGGACACGTGGCTCAACACGAATTTGAGCGCGTACGCGACTTGGGCCAAAACCCACAACAGCCTGCTGATCGTCACTTGGGATGAAGACGACAGCAACCACGGCAACATCATTCCGACCATCTTTTATGGCGACCACATTAACACCGGCAACTATAGCGAGATCATCAATCACTACAGTGTCCTGCGCACGCTCGAGGACATGTACAACTTGCCTTATGCCGGCGCCAGCGCCGTAAACGGGCCGATCACGGACGTGTTTTCCACGCCGACGCCCGAGCCGGCCTCGTGGGTGCTGTTTGGCTGCGGCGCGGCCGCATTGGGCGTGGTCGGCTGGCGGCGCCGCCGCAGCTCCAACCCGGCCGAGGTTCCTGTCGCGGCATGAGACCCTGAAATCTTTGCGGCCAACTGCCGCACAGCAATCGATCGGATTATCCTGCGGCGGAAATGAGATCCTTTTCAGAATCCTAACTGCCGCGTCCATTTTTACTTCGCGTTCTTCATTCACTTTCAATCGCAAAGACCATCATGAAAACCAGCTTTACTTCCTTCGTCGCGTTCGCAGTCTGCATGCTCGGCTTCAGCAATTTGCTAGCCGCTCCGGTCTCTTACAATCCGGTTACCGGCTACACCGCCGCGTTCAGCAGCACGCAGCCGGCCGGCTGGGGCGTCTACTCCAAGAGCGGCGCGGCAAACACCTATCAGTCGCCCGTCAACGGCGGCACCGGCGTGCCGAATAGCGCGGCGCTGGCCACGTTCACCGTCGGCAGCGCGTTCATCAACACCTATGTGCAAGGCAACACCAGCCTGAAAGCGGCGAACACTCTGTACGACGCCCAGTATCCGACGAGCACGTCCGGAAACTGGGGACTGACGGTTTCGCCGACGGGCGACGCGGGCGACGCCATTGATCTGCAAGTCTCGCCGACGACCACCATCTCCAATCCGACGATTAGCGTCAACTATCGCTTGGTTGGCGCCGGCGCGGTATCGACCGGTCAGACCGTGAAATACATGGATATGCCCGGTTTGTATTTCTATTACTCGACCGATGGCGGCGCGACGTGGACTCGCAACCAAAGCCTTGACTCCAACACGCCGAATGATGCGGGGGTTTCGACGCAATCCGCCGGGTTCGTGTGGGGCGCCAATCCGAATGACACCACCGTCTTCTCGAACACGGCAATTTCCGGATTTCCCGACACGGCGCTCGGCTCGACGCGCTCCTTTACTCAAACCTTGACCGGGGTGAACGTCAATGCCGGATCAACGCTGGAACTCCGCTGGTACGGCGACAACTCGCTGCCGCTCTCGCCGGAAACCTCCGTCGCGATCACTGGCTTCTCGATCGGCGCCGTTCCGACTCCCGAACCGAGCACGCTCGTCTTGAGCGGGCTAGGCCTGATTGGTCTAATTGCCGTTTGGAGAAAAGGACGCTCCGCTTAATCGCCGCCTTGCCAGCGGGCGAGACCGGCGGACGGCCATGGGCCTCGTTGCCGTTTCGCCGCGCTGGCGAGCCACGGCGATGGTCCAGCAACCTGCTCGAGCTCGCCATGCCCTCGATTGAATCTGTTGGTTTCGGTTTGCGACCTTCGGAAGCGATTCGCTCTTCGCGGCGCGGCTTCCTGCGGTCGTCGGTCGCGGCGGCCGTGGCCACATCCACCGCAATGTTTCGGCGTCCGGCGCGCGGAGCAGACCCTCCCGCGCCAGCGCCGAAATCCAGCCGCGCGCAAACCGAAGCGCTTCCCGTCACGGGTGCGGCGCACGAAGCCCTTGCGCCGTACGATGAGTTGATGCGAGCATTCATGGCGGAACATCAGCCGCCCGGAGCGGCGCTGGCCGTCGCCCGGAGCGGGCGGCTGGTATATGCGCGCGGTTTTGGCTACGCCGACCGCGAGCGGCGCGTGCCGGTCGAGCCGAACGCGCTCTTTCGAATCGCCAGTTTGAGCAAGTCGCTCACATCGGCCGCGATCTTCCGCCTGGTGGAAATGAAGCGGCTCCGGCTCGACGAGAAGGTGTTCGAGCTCTTGAAAATCGAGCCGCACCTGGAGCGCGGCGCGAAAGTCGATCCGCGCTTGCGCGAAGTGACCGTCCTTCAATGTTTGCAGCATACCGGCGGCTGGGATCGCGATAAAACGTACGACCCGATGGGCGCCCGCGGCACGGAACGGGCCGCCGCCGCCCTGAAGCTGGCGCTGCCCATTGAACCGCGCGATCTCCTCCGCTTCACGTTCGGGCGGCCGCTCGACTTCGATCCCGGCACGAAATTCGTCTATTCAAATTTCGGCTATTGCGTGCTGGGGCGCGTCATCGAAGCGGCGTCTGGCAAAAAGTACGACGACTTCGTCCGCTCGAAGCTGCTCGCGCCGCTGCGCGCGCAGCGAATCCAGCTGGGCAAAAATCTGCTCGCCGACCGCGCGCCGGGCGAAGTAAAATATTACGATAGCCAGCAGCGCACCGGCCGCGCGATCTCCGGCCCGGCGATCGGCCAGCCGGCGCCGCTGCCGTACGGAGTCGAACCGATCGAAACCATGGACGCCAATGGCGGCTGGATTGCGTCGGCCGTCGATCTGCTGCGGTTTATCTCGTCGCTCGATGATTTGAAAACGTGCCCGATCCTTGCGGAGTCCAGTTTGCGGGCGCTGCTCGCCCCGCCGCCAGGACCGGTCGGACACCTGGCGAACGACCAGCCGAAACCGCAATTCTACGGTTGCGGCTGGCAAGTGCGGCCGGCTCCGCACCGCGACGATCAATACACGAAGTGGCACACCGGCCTCGTCTCCGGCACCTCGACCTTGATGGTGTGCCGCGACGACGACATTGATTGGGTCGTGCTGTTCAACTCAGATGCCGACACAAAGGGCCAGCAATTTGCCGCCTTGATTGACCCGCTGCTGCACGGTCCGGCCGACAAAATCCGCGCGTGGCCGAAGATCGACCTGTTCGAGAAGCTGCTCAAACAGCCGTAATCAGGCTCGCGGCCGGAAACGTGCAAGAGTCGCACCTATTGCTGCTATGACAACGCCGTCATGGAGCGCGTCTGCTGGTCGTTGAAACACGAATGGACCAAGCACGAACGCTTCGCTGGTCTGGAAACGGCGCCGAAAGTAATGGGCTAGTGCAGGGTCCATAGTGCCAGATTTGGCGGAAAACTCGATTGCCCCGCGCCGGTGGATCGAGTACGTTAAGAGCGGGCGATAACCGGCCCAACCTGCCTTGAAATCCCCGCCTGCGAGACTCTCGCCATGAAATCGGCTCTTTGCGATGCGCCTGGGCGGCTCCCCGAGTTGGCGGAACGGCTGACGCGGCGGCGCTGGCTGCAATTGGGAGCGGCTGGGCTGTCGCTGCCGCTCTTTTCGCAATTGCGCCGGGCGCAGGCAAGCGAGCGTGGCGATCCGCGCGCCAATCGGCCAAACGGGCGTGCGAAAGCGTGCATCGTCTTTTTTGCCTGGGGCGGCATGAGCCATCTCGACACGTGGGATCTCAAGCCCGAGGCGGGCGACGACATTCGCGGCGAATTTCATCCGTTGGCCACGAAGATTCCTGGCATACAAATCAGCGAACATTTGCCGCAGTTGGCGGCGCGGGCCGCGGAGCTAGCGATTGTGCGGAGCGTGTGCCACCTCGCCAGCGGACATCGCGAAGCGGCTTATTGGAATTTGACCGGACATCAGCCGAAGCAGATCACCGCGCCGGCGATTCCCCCCAGCATGGAAGATTGGCCCGTGCTGGGGTCGATGGTGGCGAAGTATCTGAGCGCGCAGCCCGACGGACCTCAGCGAGTCTTGCCGGCGGCGGTCACGATGCCCCATCCGTGCGCCGATCGCGGTTTGTTAAATGGTCAATATGCAGGATTTTTGGGCAACCGGTTTGCGCCGACGTTTGTCCATCCGAACGCCGGCCGGCCGTACGAGGGCATCTCGCCGCCGACGAGCCAGATCGAGTTGGGGATGCCGCCGGGGGTCGATGCGGCGCGACTCAGCGCGCGGCGCGATTTGCTGCAACATCTTGAACGGCAGTCGGAGTTCAGCGACCGCGGCCCGTTCTTGGCCACCGAGCAAGCCCGCGAGCAAGCGGTCAACTTGCTCCTTTCGCCGCAAGTGCAAGGAGCGTTCGAGTTGGCCAAGGAGCCGGCGGCGCTGCGGCAAAAATATGGCGACCACGTCTGTGGCCAAAGCGCATTGCTCGCGCGCCGGCTGGTCGAGTCGGGCGTGCCGCTAATCACGATCAATTGTGGGGCCGGCGATCTCAACGGAGGCGCCGGCTCGCATTGGGACACCCACGGCGACAATTTCAATCGGCTGAAGCGCGATCTGCTGCCGCCGCTCGATATGGCCAGCGGCGCGCTGCTCGACGACTTGCGCGAACGCGGAATGCTCGATCAAACCTTGGTCGTGTGGCTGACGGAGTTTGGCCGCACGCCGCGCATTACAGGAAATGGCCGCAACCACTTTCCTAATTGCTATAGCGTCGCCTTTGCCGGCGGGGGCATTCACGGCGGCCAAGTCCACGGCCGTTCCGACAAAATCGGATCAGAGCCGGCCGAAGCGGCCTGCGGGCCGGCCGATTTGCATGCCACGATTTTTCATGCCTTGGGCATCGATCCGCAATTTACGATCGCCGATCTGCAAGGTCGTCCACACCCGCTCTGCGAAGGCCAACCGCTGCCGATCCTGTAGCGGCGGCTGCCCTTTGAGTAGCACGCGGCACGCTTCGCTCGCAGCCTCCATAGCACAAGCGATTCCCCTTGTTGAACATGGTGGTTCGCCCCCTCCTGCTTGAAGAAAGTTCTTTCATGCATTGCAGCCTCACCGCTTTCTTGCGCACTTGCGTCGGGCTCGTCGCCATCGGTTTGTTGACAGGCGGCGGCATGGCCGGCGCGGGAGCGGCGTCTCCGGCTGCCGGCGCAAGGCCGCCGGCCAAAACGGAAGTCGTTGCCGATCCGCTAGCGCGGCTCAAGCCGGGCGAGTGGTACGAAGTGCCCAATTCGCAATTGAAGGAGGTCGCGGCGCCGGTCGCGCAATTTCCGTGGCTCAGCGGCGGCATCGGCGGCATTGTCAACTGTTGGGCCGGCGGCGCGTTCGACACGCAGCGCGACCGGCTCTATCTGGGGCCGGGGGGCGGACATGCCGGCTACAATGGGAACGAAATCTATGCGTTCGACCTGAACGATTTGAAGTGGCATCGGCTGAACGATCCCAACCCGGTGATTCCAGGCACGGAGTACACCGATCTGAACGTCGCGCCATTCGCGATGCACACGTATGACGGCGTGCAATATATTCCGCCGCCGGCCGATCGCTACGTCGTGGTCGGCGGCTGGGGGACGCCGCGCACCTACGCGCTCAATCCGGCCCGCCCCGACCGGTGGGAAGTTTATCCGGACCATGGCACGGGCCGGACGGGCGATTTGTCGGCGGTCGATCCGAACACCGGGTTGCTCTGGTTGAGCACGCCGATTTCGGCAGGCAAGCTGAGCCAATGGGATCCGATCGCGCACCGCTGGACGTTGCGGCGGAATGATTCGCCCAATCCTTCGTATTATGAAACGGCCGACATCGACTCGAAGCGCAGCCGGCTGGTTTCCTGCGGCCGCGGAAAAGTGAAGTGTTGGACGCTCCGTCCGATACCAGAGCCGGTCGATTTTGCCGAGTGGAAAACAACCGGCGACACGGCGGTCATCGACGCGCCGAGCCCCGGCTTCTGCTATGTCGCGGCGCTCGATCGCTTTGTCGCGTGGGCGAACGGCGCCGACGTGTATCTGCTCGATCCCGAGACCAAGGTGTGGACGAAGCAGCCCGCGGCCGCCACGAACCGGGTCGTGCCAGGTCCGGCCGATCAATGGGGAACATTTGGCCGCTTTCGCTATTCGCCTGCCAAAAATGTCTTCGTGCTCTACAACGCCGTCACGCAGAATGTCTATCTGTATCGGCTGAGCGATCAGCACCCCAATCCGATTACGGGCGTGACGGCCAAACGAGTGGCGACCCACGCGGAGACCGGGATCGCGCGGGCGGCCTTGCAAGCAACCGCTCACTATGCGGACGGAACTGAAAAGAAGGTGACGGCGGCGGCGGACTACTTTTCGCTCGATCCGGCGGTTGCTACTGTCGAGCGCAAGGGGGGCGGCGTCGTGCGTGGCGTGAAGGCCGGCGAGGCGCGAATTCGCGTGGTCTACACCGACCCGCGGTTTCAACGAGGCTTCGAGGATGAAGTCCGGATCGCCGTTCAAGATATTACCGCCGCCGCAACCCTCCAGGCGCTGCACGTGGCGCATCCGCGCCTGACGCTGCCGCGCGGCGATTCTTTCGCGCTCGAGGCGACCGGCGACTATACGCGCGGCGCCGAGCGATTTACGCTCGCTTGCACAAATTCCGCCCAGTGGACTTCCGACCAACCGCAAATTGCCACGGTCGCCGGCGGGGTGATTCAGGCAGTGCAAGTCGGTGGTCCGATCCTGGTCCGCGCCGTGGAACACGGCCGCATAGCCCAGATCGAAGTCACGGTTGTCGAACAACCGAGCGTGCAGCGGATCAGTTTTCGCGTCCACGACACGCCGCCGCGCGCCGGTTGGCTCGCGGATAATGGCGCCGCCTGGAGCGCAAGCCGGCGATTCGGCTGGCTCAAACCGGCCGGGCTGATCACGCGCGACGACCGAGGCGGAGGGAAGCATCCCTTGCTCAAAAGCTTCGTCGCGGCCGATCACCAGCAGTTTCGCGTTCAAGTTGCGCCCGGCGAATATACCGTCCGCATTTCGATGGGAGATGCCGATTACGGCGCCATCCCGTTCGATAAGTGGGTGGCCTACGGCGACGAGAAACTCCTCTATTATGAAGGGCACGCCAACCAGCAGGCGACCAAAATCGTTACGGCAACCGACGATGGATTGACCTTTACCGTCAACGGGCCGATCAACTATCTCATCATCGCCCCGCTCGGCGTCAATCTCGACAAGTACGCCGACGACGGCCTCGACGTGGCGAGTCCGGCGAAGAAGGATGGGCGATGACGGAGCGTCCTCTGCTCCCACGATTGCTCGCCGCGGCTAGCGCAGCTTGGCTTGGGCGGCGGAAGCGATCATGGCGCCGTAGCGCGCATTGAGCCAGCGGCCGAGGCCGATCGCTGCGAGCTCATTGCCGGCGGGACTCAGAGCGGGCGAACTTTCCGCGAAGCTGTTTGCTTCACTATTGGCGAGCGCGGGAGCCAGGTCGTAGGTGGGAATGCCGTGTGCGGCGGTGAACGCCAAGAGACGGCGCTGCGGCAATTCCGGATCGACTTCATCCGTTTGCCAGCCAAGCCGCTGCCGGACGGCGGTCCGCAAGTCCGAATTCAATTGCAAGTCGCTCGGTTGCAGGACAATCACGAAGGGAATGTTGTGCTTCGTCGCCGCGGCGGCCAATTGGGCCAAACTGGACTCGAGCCGCGCCCAGCGCTGGCGCATCGCGGCCGAGAGAGGCGCGCGATAGGCTTCGAGCCGCCGTTCGCAAGCGCTGAGATACGCTTCTCGAGCGAGGCTGAAGTTCGGCTCCGCGGCGCATGGCGGTTGCGCCGCGGCCGAACGGCTGGAAGTCGATTCACTTTCAACGGCGTTCGGCAGCAAGAACCGCGCCAAGCGGAGCGACCGCCACGCGAAAGGGTCGCGAGCCGGCGGGTCCAGCGTCAACCAATCGGCCGCCGGCACGCACCAGAGCACCAAATCCGGATGTGCGGCAAACACGGCTGCTTGCAATTCTTGCGGGGACCGCGGGCCGGCAGCCGAAGCGAACGCAATCGGCTGAACGCTCGAGGCCGGAATCAGCGCTTCGAGCTGCGCTTCAAAGCGCGGAGCCGCGCCGCCGGCCTCGAGTGTGCCACCGCCGACGACCGCGACGTGAAACGCGGTGCGCGGCGGATCGTGGTCTGGCGTGTCGCTCTCGGCCAGCGCGAGCAAGCTGGATCCCGGCGAGAGTTCGATTGCGGCGCCGCTCAATCCGCCGCAAAGGCCGTCGTAGGCCGCCAAGCCCGCTTCGGCCAGCACTGCGGTCAAGAACATCCGAAAGCTAAACCGGCCAAGCCGGCGCAGCGGCCGCTGCCGCGCCGCCAGGCGGCAGAGCCACTGGGTTTGACGATCTTCGAGGAGCGGCAGCAAGCCGAGCGTGGCCAAGAAGAGCGCTGCCCAGCCGAAGAGCAGCAGGGCCTCGGCCGGGTGGATCGCCAGCGTCAACACATAAGCCGAAAACAGGCTGACAAAAGACCATCGTGCGAACCAGAGGCAGTGGGACCACGCCAAGTTCCGTCGCTCCGCCGCGTGGTAAAGATGCCACGCCAAGAAGGCTTGCAGGAATCCAGTCAAGAGAATCGCGATCGCCAGCGCCGAGCGCGCGGCCGGCGAATGCGGGTGCAATTCTTGCCAGCTCAAGAGTCCGATCGCGACGGCGCAGGTTGCGCTTGCGATGGTCGCGAGCAAGAGAGCAAGAGACCGGCCGAACCGGGCGGTACGGCGCGGCGTGCAATAGAATTGCGGCGAGGACATGCGAGCCTCCTGAGCTTGGGGATCGGCACATCGGCCAAAGTTGGCCGAACGACCGAATCCATCTCAGGAGCCGCGTCAATGTTGTCGGAAGCGGTCGTGTTGCGTGACCGACGCCGTTCCATGGCGTGTTGTAACAACCTTCGTCTCTGGCCGTCTGCGCTTCGCCTCCTTCCTGAGGCGATCCCACACTCATAAACCTGCGTGGAAATACTCGAACCGGTTTTGAGGGTCAAGGCGAATCGCCGCGCGGGCGAACCGCACCCCCCGTTTCTTATCGTACACGGCGCTGCCAAGATTGAGGTGGAGCGTGAAATTGGCGAAAAAAGGGAGAATGCTGGAGGCGGTTTCTCGCCAACTATGACCGCGCCTAATCGCCCCTGGCGAGATTCGTTCAAAAAGCGAATAATGATCTTCCTCTCGCAATTCACCGCAAAAAATCTGGCATTTCGCAATGAGAATCAACCATGAGCGGTTGCTGCACCGTTTTCTCCGCTATGTGCGGATCGATACTCGCGCCGGCGAGGTCGGCGCGACCTATCCGAGTTCGCCTGGCCAGTTGGAATTAGGCCGCCTCCTCTTGGCCGAGCTCCAAGCCTTGGGGTTGTCGGACGCGCGGCAGTCCGAATATGGCATTGTGCTGGCCACCGTGCCGAGCAATATCCCTCATTCGGCGCCGACGATCGCGTTTAACTCGCATCTGGATACGTCGCCCGAAACGAGCGGCGCGAATGTCCAGCCGCAAGTCGTGCGCAACTATGACGGGCGAGACTTGGTGCTTCCCGGCGATCCGCGGCGCGTGCTGCGAGTAGACGAACAGCCCGAGTTAAAAACGGCCGTCGGCAAAACGATCATTACCACGGACGGGACCACGCTGCTTGGCGCCGATGATAAAGCGGGCGTGGCCGTCATCATGGAGTTGGCGGCCACGCTGATGGAACAGCCGGAGTTGCCGCATGGCGATCTCCGCATTTGCTTCACGTGCGACGAAGAGGTCGGGCACGGAGTCGACTATGTGGATTTGGGCGAGTTGAACGCGACTGCTTGTTACACGCTGGACGGCAGCGGCGCCAATGAAATTGATGTCGAAACGTTTTCGGCCGATTTGGCGACCGTTACCGTGCACGGAGTCAATATCCATCCTTCGATCGGCAAGGATCGGATGATCAATGCGCTGCGGGCGGCGGCCTATTTTTGCGGCCGCTTGCCGAGCGATGCGTTGGCTCCCGAAAAGACCGCGGCGCGCGAGGGCTTTTTGCACCCGTATCAACTCGAAGGCGGCGTGGCCGAAGCCAGCCTGAAGATCTTGCTGCGCGATTTCGACACGCCCCAGCTCGGCGAATACGCGGAACTACTCCGCCGCGCCGGCAGCGCGACGATGACTGCCTTTCCGGGCGCCACCGTCGACGTGCAGATCACGCCGCAGTATCGCAACATGGCCGACGGGCTGATCGCCGATCCGCGCGCCGTCCGGTATGCCGTCCTCGCCCATGAGCGGTTGGGACGCATCGCGGAGCACACGATTGTGCGCGGCGGGACCGATGGCTCGCGATTCACGGAACTGGGGCTGCCGACCCCAAATCTTTCGACAGGCCAACATAACCCGCATTCGCCGCTGGAATGGGCCTGTTTGGACGAGATGGTCCAAGCGGTCGAACTGCTGGCGATGCTGGCGCAGGTTTGGGCCGAGGAGCCGAACTGAGCGCGGCAAATTGCCCAATCGCCGCGGTCCGCAGAAGCCCGCGTCAGGCTGCGCAGAATGGCGAAACGGTGCCGCCCCCGGCGGGCTATTCCTGCTACTCCGTTCGGTTTGCGTAAACTCCACGCTTGCTTCGCGCCGAAACCTACGGACAGGTCCTATCGATCTGTCTTAAGCATCGGGTTACGACCGTGTCCAGATTGTCCATCGTTATTCCCGTCACGGGAAACGTCGCGGAAATGGAACGCACGCTCGTTTCCGTGTTAGCAAATCGGCCGGCGGATTGCGAAGTCGTCGTGGTCTTGAACCAAGCCTACGACGATCCGTACGATCTCTCGGACGAAGTTCGATTCTTGAGCGCGCGATTGCAGGCCGGCTTCGTCGAGTGCGCGAATCAAGGGATTCGCTCGAGCCGCACCGGCATCGTCCACATTTTGGCCGCAGGGCTCGAGGTGAGCGAAGGCTGGGCCGACGCCGCCATCGAGCACTTTGCCGATCCGCAAGTGGCCGCCGTCGCTCCGCTGATCCTCTCCGCGCAAAACGGCCGTCCTTTGGCGGCGGGTTTGCGTTATGGCTCCGGCGGAAAGCGGATCGTGAACGCCCCGCGGAAAGCTCCATCCGCCCGCGCCTCGGAACGAATTGCCGTGCTGGGGCCCTGCGCCGCAGCGGCGTTTTACAGCGCCGAGGCCCTTTCGGTCGTCGGAGGCGGCTTGCCCAATGTGCTCGGCAATGATCTGGCCGACGTGCAGCTGGCGCTGGAGCTGCAAGCGGCCGGCTATCGCGCGGTGTTGGAAGCCGGCTCACAGGTAATGGCCGATCGGTTGCCGAGCTGGGATGGCCGCGGATTTCAGCATGGTCTGTATGCCGAGCGGCTGTTTTGGCTGCATGCGAGCGAACGCGGCACGGCGCTCTCGATGGGCTTGCATCCGTTCGCGGTCGTCGGCGATCTCCTCCGCACGTTCTCGCCTGCCGCCGCAATGCAAATCGCCGGCCGGTTGCTGGCTAGTTGCCAATTTGGATTTTATCGCCAGCCGACGCACCGCAAGGAGCGCAAATCGGCGAAGCTGCCGGACGGGCTACGCGTCGATGCGGCCCATGAAATGGGCAGCGCCGGCCGGGCGACGACCGTGAGCAGCAGCGAACGGGCAAGGTCGTAGCGCCGCGATATTTCGGCCAATTTGGCGGCGGCTTCCGCCGCGGCGAGCAAGGCCGATTCCGGCGGCGACATTATTCTTCGTCAGCGGTAAAATCGCTTGCTTCGTGCGCCGCGCGCATTTATTCTGGGCATGGGCCTGCCTGGCATTTTCCCACCTGCTGTTCGCGCGGAGTTCGCCGATGCGCCGTCTGTTTTTCGCTGCCGTTGTGGTTCTCGTTGCGCTGTCCCTGGCGAAGTCTTCGCACGGGGAGAATTGGCCCCAATATCGCGGGCCCACCGGCCAAGGGCAAACCGCCGAGACGGGCTTGCCGACGACCTGGGGAGGCAAAGACCATGAGAACATTCTGTGGAAATCCCCATTACCCCACACCGAGACCAAGGCCAAGCCGGACTTGAATCAGTCGAGCCCGATCGTCTGGGGTCCGCATGTTTTCGTGATGACTTGTTCGTGGCCCGAAAAAGCAACGCAAAAAGAGCCGCCCGAGCAACACGTCACCTGCTATCAACTGGCCGACGGCAAACAGCTCTGGGATCAAGTTGTCCCGCCGGGTCCGTGGTTGCTTACTGATCTGCGCGGGGGCTACGGCGCGCCGACGCCGGCGACCGATGGCGAGCGCGTGTATGCCGCTTTTGGCACCGCGATGCTGGCCGCCTTGAACGCCAAAGATGGCAAGATTCTCTGGCATCAAGACTTTCCGAACTACAAGGACATCGACGTGGCCTTCGCCTCGAGTCCCATCTTGTACGAGGACACCGTCCTCATGCTGTGCGACAAGAACAACAAGAATTCGAGCTTGACCGCGTACGATCGCAAGACCGGCTTGGTCAAATGGGAACAGAAGCGGCCGAAGCAAGTGTATGGCCACACGACGCCGGTGCTTGTCAAAATTGGCGGCAAGCCGACCCTCTTGATCGCCGCCTCGAATGAACTGCAAGGGATTGACCCCAGCAATGGCGAAACGATCTGGACGTGCAATGTCAAATGCGATGTCGCTTCGCCCGTCTACGATGGCAAGCTCGTTTACATCGATAGCGGCCGCGGCGGACCGGGCATCGCGGTCGAACCGACCGGCACCGGCGACATTACCTCCGCGATTAAATGGAAAGTGGCCAACATCCCTGAGGCGCTCGGCTCCCCCGTCATCTCCGGCGAATGGCTCTACCGCTTGCACAATCCAACCGTCGTTCGCTGCTTCAACTTGGAATCAGGCAAGGAAGCGTTTTCCAAACGGCTCGACGGCGTTTCCAATCAGGCCAGCCCGTTCGCGACGCCGGAGGGATTGGTTTACTTTGCCAGCTCCGGAAAATCGTATGTGTTGAAGGCCGGTCCGACGCTCGACATCGTGGCGACCAACGAACTAGACGATCCCTCGTCCGCATCCGCCGCCGTCTCTGGCGGCAAGATCGTGCTCAAGGGCGCAAAGTATCTGTGGTGTATCGGCAAGAAATAATGCGCCGCCCTGGGACGGATATGCTGGCTCGCCGCGAATAGAAGCCGCGCTGCGAAAAAGAGGCAGTCTTCACTGCGCCCATGACGAGCGTTATTTCGCGTCAAACCGATCGGCCGAATAGTGGATCGTGCCCAGCTCGTTCTTGCCCGGGGCGATCTTGATCGTGGCGCGGCCTTTCGGCCACGCTTGGTTCTTGCCATCGATTTTGGCGTCGCTCAGATAGCCTGCTCGTTCGTGCCAAAATTGAAACGTCGCTTCGCCAATGGGCAGATCGTCGATTTCGAACCGGCCATGCTCGTCGCTAATCGCGTAGTATGGATCGCTGCGCACGAGAACCCAAGCCGACATCCACGGATGGACCGAGCAGCGCACGGCAAACGGGACCGATTCCGGCAACGTGAATTGAAACTCGCGCGCTCCGCCGCTCAACTTGGAAGCGGCCGCCTGGGCTGCGGCCGCATTCGCAAACGGAAAGATCTCGGCGGCGTGGCTCGCATCGTCGCGATTCAAGATCGACAAGCTTTGCGAAGTCTGGAGCGCCATCGCATGGGGCGTGAAGCGGCCTTTGCTAATCCCCAGCACGGCTGGGCTCGCGGCCGCGGGCGCTGGGCCGGCGCGCGGCGGCGCCGGCTGCTCGGGACTCGCGCGGAGATAAACAAAAACGTTCGCCAACCCATCGTCGCGCGGATTGACCGCAAACGATTCGCTTTGCATGTTGCGGCCGCACAGGACTTCGTCCGGGTCCTTCGTCAAGGCCCGCAGCCGCGCAGCCCGCAGATCGTCGCAATCGACCACGATGCGGCCGGTCAAGCTGCCGCGCTCGCGCGCCGACGATTGTTCCGCGGCGGGAGCGGCGGATGGAGCCGGCTCCTTGGCGCGCACGGGCGCTGCGAGGCTCAGCATCAGAACAAAAGTCAGCCGGCGCGGATGCACAGATTAAAATGCTCTCGAAGTTTTCCGCGCGGAGCCGGCGTGGCCGGCAACCTACGGCAATTAAGCCAAGTGGTGACACGCGATCGTCGCGATTTGCGGCCGTTCGATCCGCTCGAAGTCCTGAAACTTCATCCGAATCGCCTCGTGATGCGTGTTCCCCTCGAACACAATCTCGTCGTCTTCGGTCAAGGACGCATCGATTACCGTTTGCAGCCCATACAAGGAACCAAACGGCGGCAGCGCGCCCACTTCGCAATCAGGAAAGATCCGTCCACATTCTTCTTCCGTGGCCAGCTCGACGGCTCGCGCTTGCAGCGATTGGCGCACCAGTTCCGGATAGACGTAATAGGTGGCCGGCAGCACGGCCAATTCGTACTTGCCATCGATTTTCAATAAGACCGCTTTAGCGACCTCGTCTCCCGACACATGGACCATTTCGGCCATCCGCTGGGCCGAGAAGGTCGGCTCGTGGGCCAGCATCTGGTGGGCAATTCCGCGCTGATGCAAAAAGCGTCGCACATTCATGATTCCCTCCACGCGTTCGCGTCACGCGCAAAAATCCGTGGTTCAATCCGTTTTGCCCGCGCTGTTTATTATATCACCGACCTGTCCGCGGGGTGACCTGGGCCGCGACAAATTGCGATTTTTGCGGCGTGCTTTTCGTTTGGCGCAAGAGTAAAATGGGGCCTTTCGTGTCCCGCCCCACGACCCACCTTGGAGAATGCGTCCATGCGAGTCTTGCGATCGAGTTGCCTCTATCTATCGATGCTCAGCGTTTGGGTCTGGCTGGCCGCGCCGGCCCAGGCGGAAATCAAACCGAGCGGCCTGTTCAACGATAACTGCGTGTTGCAGCGCGATATGGAGATTCCTGTCTTCGGCACCGGTACCGACGGCGAGAAAGTGTCCGTGACGCTGGATCAAGACAAAGCCGAAGCGACGGTCAAGGACGGCAAGTGGCTCGCCAAGCTGAAGCCGCTGAAGGCCGGCGGCCCGTATACGCTGACGATTGCCGGCAACAAAGACAAAGTCGAATGCAAGAACGTCCTCGTGGGCGATGTGTGGGTCTGCGGCGGCCAATCGAACATGGAGATGGGGATGGGCGGAACCGCCAACGCCAAAGCGGCGATTGAAGCCTCGGCCAACGACAAAATCCGCCTGATCACCATTCCGCGCCACGGCAAGCCCAGCCCCCAAGACGATGTCTCGGCCAAATGGGAAGTGTGCGGTCCGCAAACGGTGGGCGGCTTCACCGCGGTCGGCTATTACTTTGGCCGCGCGTTGCAAAAGGACCTGAACGTTCCGATCGGCCTGATCAACTCGAATGTCGGCGGCACGCCGGCCGAACGTTGGACCCCGAAGGAGGCGCTCGCCGCGGAGCCGGCCTTGGATGTTTACGCGAAAAATGCGAATTCCAGCGACCTGTATAACGCGATGATCCATCCCCTGATTCGCTATGCGGTCAAGGGGGCGATCTGGTATCAAGGCGAATCGAACGCCGGCCAAGCCTACCGTTATCGGACGTTGTTTCCCACCATGATCAAAAGCTGGCGAACGGCCTGGAACGAAGGCGAGTTGCCTTTCTTCTTCGTGCAGTTGGCGCCGTTCATGAAAATCGAAGACCATCCGACCGATAGCAATTGGGCCGAACTCCGCGAAGCGCAATTGTTGACGCTCAAAAACGTGCCGAAGACCGGCATGGCGGTGATCACCGACGTCGGCGACGAAAAGGACATTCACCCGAAGCAAAAACAACCGGTTGGCGAGCGCCTAGCGCAAGCCGCCCGCGCCGTCGCCTATGGCGAAAAGGTCGAGCCCTCCGGCCCGATCTACGCGAGCATGGTCGTCAGCGGGCCCGAGGTCACGCTCAAGTTTGACCACGTGGGCCAAGGGCTGATGATGAAAGGAGACAAGCTGACCGGCTTCACGATCGCCGGCGAAGATAAAAAGTTCGTCAACGCCGACGCGAAGATTGTCGGCGACACGGTCGTTGTCTCGTCCCCCGAAGTGCCGAAGCCGGCGTCGGTCCGCTTCGGTTGGGCCAACTATCCGGTCGTCAATTTGTGGAACAAGGACGGCCTTCCGGCGAGCCCCTTCCGGACCGACACTTGGCCTGCCACCACCGATAAGAACTAACCGATAAGAACTAACTGACAAGAATGAACCGCGACGACCTGCGCCAGGCGCCACCGCGCCTGGCGCAGGCCAATGGATGAGCGCTGCGCGGCACACGCGCGGCGCAGCCAAGCTGGGTCTCCGGCGGTAAGAAGCCGCTGGAACGCGTCCACCGGCGGCTAGCGCGGCGGACCGTCGTACGGCTCGAAGAGCAGCGGCTCTTCGCTGAGCGGATTGCCAATCCGAATCGAGACCTTGCCGCTGAGCAAATCCTCGATCAAATGACCGACGACCTCCTCGCGCCAGCCCTGCGCGAGGACCGGCACGCCTTCGGTTTCAAAGCCCAGCCGGAAGGCAATCAGATCGCGGACATCGCTGGCCGTGCCGACAATGCTCGGCGCGAGATCGGCCGCATGGCAGATGCTGGTCAAGGCCGACGACATGAATTGCCCGAGCATCGTGACTTGCGGCGGAACCTCGCGCTTTTGCGAGCGCGGCAATTCCGCGTCGGGCAATTCCAGTGCCCGCTCGATCGCCGTTCCGAGGATCGGCAGAAAACGCTTCAGATGATCTCCCTCCATGCCGCGCACCGCGCGCAGCAGCTTGGGGTCCGCCGTCTTGCGCTTCGCCAGTTCCACAAGCAGATCGTCGCGCAGCACCCGCTTGGCGGGCAAGTCGCGCCGTTGGGCCTCATCCTCGCGCCACCGCCACACTTCGCGAACGATGGCCATGCTCCGCGCCGATAAGCCGGTGATCCCGGATACGCGCCGCCAACGCTCGCGGCTACGCGCGTTTTCGACTTCGCTCTGCCAGGTTTCCATTTCTTCGGCCAGCCACGAGAGCCGCCCCAATTTCGTGAGCCGTTCGTGGAGCGCGTCCCGGAGCGGAATTAAGTGGCGCACATCTTCGATCGCATAGTGAATCTGCTGCGCGGAAAGAGGCCGCCGTCGCCAGTCGGTCCGCGTCTCGCCTTTGTGCGGCGTGACATTCAGAATCCGCGTCAACAGCGACCCATAGCCCGCCGGATAGTCGTAGCCCACCAAGCCGGCGGCGATTTGCACATCGAACAAGTTGGCGGGGCGGCGGTCGATCGCGGCGAGCGAGAAATTCAGCTCCTCGCGGCCAGCATGCGCGACCGTTTCGTGGCCTGGCGCGGCCAACGCCTGCCAGAACGGAGTCAAGTCGCGGACCGCCAGCGGATCAATCAGCACCTGCGCGTCGCGGGTCGCGACTTGCACCAGACACAAGGCGCTGCGATACGTGTGCTCCGAGATAAACTCGGT
>DASRSE010000178.1:0-4759 GCA_035656655.1 Pirellulales bacterium | reverse complement strand
CGGGAATGACGACAAGAGGGGCCTGCGCGGGAATGACCGCAAGAGGGCGGCGCGCGATTCTGGGCCACGCACAGTATTGAGGCGTGCCAAGTGAGGTCCGCCGCACTCCACTCGCCACTCGGCTATTAGTCATTCCTGCGACTCAGCGATTCGTCATTCAGGCGACTCGGCGATTCGTCATTCCCGCGCAGGCGGGAATCCAGGTTTTTGCCGGCTCGTCGGTGCGGCGGCGCGACAGACTGGATTCCCGCCTGCGCGGGAATGACGACAAGAGGGGCCTGCGCGGGAATGACCGCAAGAGGGCGGCGCGGGAATGACCGCAAGAGGGCGGCGCGGGAATGACGGCAAGGGGACGACGGGCGAATGACGGCAAGGGGACGTGCCGTCCACTCGGACTCTCAACTCTGCGACATCCGCACCGCGAGTAGATCGAGTTGGCCTTTTAGATCGGCGAGCAAAATATGCGGGCTCGCTCCTTCGGCTAAGTGCGCATAAAAGGTTTGCGAAACCGAGCCGCGATTGGTGGTTCCTAGACGGACCGTCGCTTGCTTCAAGTCCAAGATGCGTTCGTCGACCGTGTCCAGCTTCTCAGCCGCTTGCGAGTTGTCCAGCCGCAGCCGATCGAGTTGCAAGACAAAGCCCAGCAGCATGGCAGCTTGGCCTCCGAGCGCGATCGGCAAGCCGAGATGCCACAGTTCATGTTGACCGCTGACATAGGACCAGCCGAGCAAAACGGCCCCGCAGACAAAGGCCATCAGCCCAAGGGATAGAATGAACCAGGCCATCGCCCCCAGGGCTTTACCACGCGGTTTTGCGATGGGCGCGCCGGCGCGGCTGCTGGGCTCGGCAGCCACTACGATCGGCGTCACGGTTGGCAGCCGCCAATCCGCGAGCGACGCGATCGGGCCATCGTCTCCGTCCAAGGCAGCATAGGGTTTCCGCGCGGCGTCGGCGCGGTTCGGCGAAGGACTGAGCATCCGCTGGACGCGGCGCAGTTCGTCCTCCAGGTCCCAGTCGTCCCAGTCGAGATCGGCAAATTGAGTCGTGCCGGCCGCGGCCGAAAGATCGAGGCCGTGATCGGCCAAGATTTCGACGCCGACCGTATGGCCCGGCTCGAGCGGCCCTTCGGTGATGATTTCGGGGCGTTCCCGCTCGCGATCTGCCCGCATGCCCTGGCCGCAGCGGACGCAGCGGCATTGCCCGCCCGTCACGACGCCCGGCACATCTTGTTGGCAACGCTGGCACCACATAGCCGTAATTCTCGCCTGCTAAATGATAGAACGGGTGAAAGTTGGGTCGCGGGGCTTGAGGGTTCAAGCCGCCGGAGTGAATGCAATCGAAAATGCCAAACAGCACTTACTCTTCTTCCCGGTCCAAAGATCGGCATCGCCGTTGGTAAACTGTATCGATTCCACAAACTTTTCCGATCGACGTGACCACGTAGGTTAAACTGGCGAGTTTGCCCCATCTGGCGACCCTGCGGGGCGGCTGTCGGATCAGCCAGGAATGGGCTAAGCTGGCAAAAACGCGCCCCAGCTTGCCCCAATGAATCGCCATGACGACTTCCCCGACTCCTGCGGCCAACTTGCCACACTTCGCCTCCGCACTCTCGACCGAGGCCGATGGCCCTGCGGCGATTGAGGAGGTTTGTCGAGCAGCGCTCGAGCAATTAGGCGGTCCGCCCGACTTGGCCTTGGTCTTCATTTCGCCGCAGCATGGTTCGGAGTTAAAGCCCTTCGCGCAGCGTTTATGCGACCGGCTCGAAACGGAGTGCGTGCTCGGCTGCACCGGCGAGGCGATTGTCGGCGGTGGAACGGAAGTTGAAGGCGCCCCGGCCATCGCCCTTTGGACAGCGCGCCTGCCTAACGTGCAAGTCGCGCCTTTCCGGCTCGAGTTCGCGCGGACTGCGGAAGGGGGAACATTTGTCGGCTGGTCCGACTCGCTGCCGGAGGCTTGGCCGAAAGATGCGGCGGTCCTGCTGCTCGGCGAGCCCTATACTTTTCCTGCGGACGAATTGATTCGACGCTTGAACGAAGACAAAGCCGGCGTGCCGGTTCTCGGGGGGATGGCCAGCGGCGGCAACGGGCCGGGTGAAAACCAGATTCTTCTCGGCCGCGAGGTCTATTCGTCGGGCGCCGTCGCCGTCTATCTCCAAGGTCGTCTGAAAATCCGGACCGTCGTATCGCAAGGCTGCCGTCCCGTCGGCCGCACTTTTATCATCACCAAGGCCGAGCAAAATGTCATTCGCGAATTGAGCGGCCAGCCGGCGATGACCCAGTTGCAAGCCGTCTTCGCCGAACTCTCGCCGGCGGAACAACAGATGGTCCGCCGCGGACTGCACGTCGGTCAAGTGCTCAGCGAATACAAGGATCATTTTGGCCGCGGCGATTTTTTGGTTCGCAACGTGATCGGCGCCGATCCGGATAGCGGGGCGATCGCCATCGGCGACTTCGTCCGGCCCGGCCAGACCGTCCAATTTCATATTCGCGATGCCGATTCGGCGGACGAAGACCTCCGCGAGTTGCTGCGAGGCGCCGGCGTGCCGACCGAGACGCGCGGCCGCGGCGGGCTCTTGTTCACTTGCAATGGGCGCGGCACGCGGTTGTTTTCCGAGCCAAACCATGACGCGGCGGCCGTCCAGGCGGCGGTGGGAGCCATTCCGCTGGCCGGATTCTTCGCCCAAGGGGAGATCGGACCGGTCGCCGGACGCAACTTTCTCCACGGCTTTACGGCCAGCATCGCGCTCTTCGAACCGGGCGAATAGAGTCCGCCGCCGGGGTGTTTTTCCCCTCGCCCGCAGAGTATGCTTTACGCTTCCTTGGCGCGCGACATTTGACGAGCAACGATGGGTTATTGGCAGGAAAAAGTTGTGGTAGTGACGGGCGGATCGACCGGTCTCGGCCGAGCGATGGCTCAAGGCTTTGCCGCCAACGGCGCGCATGTCGTGATTGCCGCTCGCACCTTCGACGACTTGCAAGCGACCGCCGCGGAAATCCGCCGCCAATATGGCGCGCCGGGCCGCGAGGTCTTGCCGGTTGCCTGTGACGTCACGAAAGCCGAAGACGTCGAGCGCTTGTTTGCCGAGACCTTGGCCCGATTTGGCCGCCTCGACGTGCTGGTAAACAACGCCGGCCGCTCCGCCCGCGGCCAAGCGATCGATACGACTCCCGAGGAGTTTCAACAACTCTGGGAGCTGAATTTTCTGGGGGCGGTTCGCTGCACGCGGGCCGCAATCAAACACCTGCTCGCGGCCGGAGGCCATCTGATCAATCTCGGTTCGCTCTCCGCCAAGTCGGCCAGCCGGTATCTCGGCGCTTATCCGGTCTCGAAACACGCCCTGGCCGCTTATACTCAACAGTTGCGGTTGGAGCTCGCGCCGCACGGCCTGCACGTGATGCTCGTCTGTCCCGGCCCCGTCGTCTTGCAAGACCGCGATGAAAATCGCTACGAGGCCCAATCGGCAGGCTTGCCGGAGAGCGCCCGCAAGCCGGGGGGCGGCGTGAAGCTCGGCGCGATCAAGGCGACCGACTTCGTCCGCCAATTGTTGCGCGCCTGCGAGAAGCGCGCGCCCGAATTGGTTTACCCGCGCCGCGCGCGGCTGCTATTCATTCTCTCGCAGATTTCGCCGAAGCTCGGCGACTGGCTGCTCCGCCGCTGGACGTAGGCGGCGCCGACGATTCCGCGCCCCCGGAAAAATAGCCGGAAAAAGCGCTGTTTACGGATTCAAGCTGAAGAAGCCGACAAAGTACTCGAGCGGCGCATCGACGTTCTTCTTGGTCTTGATCCCCGTCACTTCGACCCAATAGGCGCTATTGGCGACCGCCTGCACGCCGGTGGGGCGAAAGATGATGCAGTTGTTGACTCCATAGCCGTCGTTGTTCACGTGAAAGTAGTTCAGCTCGAGCGCCGCGCCGAGCTTTTCCACGTCGCCCGTCTTGGGCGAAAGCCGGGCGGGAAAGACTTTCACCTTGATTTCGCTTTCCTTGGGCTGCGCAAACTTCTTCGGATTCAACGTCAAGCTCCAAGGATAATTGTCCTTGAAGCAGACGGTAGGCGTCAGGCCGATCGGCGGAAAAGCGACTTGGTCATAGTCGCGCACGTCGCGGCGACTGCTGTCGAACGACCACATCGCGCCGAAATCGCCCGCTTGGCCGAAGCCGGTCTTGCCCATCGCCGGATTCAAACACCAGCGGCGATGGCCGAGCGTCTTCATGTTGTTCTCGTCGGCGTCGGCCATATAGCCGTGGACCGTCGGCGCCATGGCCTTGCCCCCTTGATGCAGATTGGAACTGCTCGTGCCGCGGTAGGCGAATTTATATTGGTCGTCAGGCCAGCCGGGGTTCGCTGGCGTGTGCTCCAGGCGGCCAAGCTTGACGAGCAGGTCGCTGGCCGCCTCGGCGTGGGCGATCTCCTCGCGATCGAGGACCAAGTCACGATACGGCAAATCGCACAGATAGCGATACGCTTGCAAAATCCGCAGCGCGGCTTCGCGATCTCTTTGCGCGGCCGGATCGCTCAGCCGAGGTTTCCACGGCCCCTCCTGCGCAGGAAAATCGCCCACGGACTCAACGGCGCGTTTGTCGATGGCGGCGAACTCGGCCTTCATTTGCGCCGCCGATTTGGGCAGGAGCAGCTTGCCATCGACCCAAAACTCATCCTTCACGGTTTGTTTTTTGTCGAAGACCTGGTTCGGCCCGTGCAGTTTGCCCTCGCGGTAGCCCGCCGCGCGAAGGAGCGAGCCATCTTCGGCGAATTCTTG
>DASRSE010000177.1:0-9099 GCA_035656655.1 Pirellulales bacterium | reverse complement strand
GGAAAACTCTTTACTTCAGGGACGAGCAAAGGGCGGCAGAAGCCCATGCTCGACTTAATTCTGACCAGAGGAATGGAAAGATAGGCGACATCGAGCGTATTGGTCGCTGGTGTGTAAATTGGTGGGAGGTGTGGCCTGAAGGGTTTCGATTTGAAATCGACGATTATGATTGAACGCTCCCGCAAGCAAGGACCAAGAAAAATACTGCGTTGTTCTTTCTGTAAAAGTGTTTGTTGAGAGTTTGGCGGGTTACTTAGTGTTCTATGGCGCAACTCAACAGGTCGGCGAGATTGTTGGGATTGTTATTTGGCCACTTTCGAAGCGTACCTATTTTTTTACAGAGTGTGACAATATCGTAAGTTACGCGCATCTTGCTTGGGAGCAGCCTGCTTGCAACCGCCAGCAATATCGTAGATATTGTAGGCAAGTCGGTCAGCCTGCGAGTTCCGGTAAATAGCAGGTGTGAGCGTACAGCAAATGATATTGCGCAATACATGAAAATACCGGTTATACATGCATGAGCAACAACCCGTAGCCGGAGTACCGGTGTTCAGTTCACAGCAACTTGTTGACAAGTCCGACGGTCCTGTGACCGTGCATCGGCCAAAGCCTGACACAGCATTCAGTGCGTGGGAAGACGTTGAACTTGCCCTCGATGTGTGTACATTTGTATAGAGTCTTTACATTGCTCGGCTAGCGTGCGACGAAAGTAATAACCTCAAACAAGAGGAGAACACATGCTGCAAATGACTACCGCGCATTTCGGAAGTGGCTCTAGCTTCACAACGACAGGACAAAATCACATGAGACCTGTTTCGTATAGAAAGGAGACGATGTGTATGCTAAGCAGTGTATTATTAATTCTCTGCTCTTGCGGATGCGGAACGCCCTCCGGCCCTCAAAATGTGCGGGAAGAGAAGGGAACAAGCAAAGCGTATGCGAACATTAATACATGCTCTGGACTCGAGGATGGCGTGCCAGTGTCCGTAGACAAAAAAGAAGTGCTAATTCGCCCTTGCGAAGTAACATTGCACAATATTCAAAGCGTGCAAGTGCATTGCATTCGACTAAAAGGTCCTGATTGCATTGATCTCGGTAGCGCGACGGTAGAAGTCGAGGAGGCAAACAGCTCAGGATATTTGTGTTTAACGACCATTGATAACGATTCGCGTTTTGAATCAATAACGTACTCGCTTGCCGCCTCTCCACGTCAATTATCCATTGACTCGGTCAATTCGCGCTTTGACCGGCGTCCCTCTAGCGTCAGTTGGCCAAAAGCAAGGTCGCTTGACTTAACGAAAGAGAACCTTTTATGGATATTTGCCTGGAGAGATATCAAAGCGTTGGAAGGTGTGTCCGAATCGGAGCTATTAAGGTTCGCGTCTCCACCCGCCACAGCGAGTCAGAACGATATTCGCGAATGGGCGAGCGCGAATCGCTTCTCTGACGTCCTCTATGTTTATTTGACTCTACATGAGAGAGCGGAAGCTTCGAAATAAAGCGGTGTTGGCAGATATCGCATCGTTCTTTCTGTAAAAGTGTTTGTTGAGAGTTTGGCGGGTTACGTAGTTGCGAAGATCACATAACGCCTGGAGGTTTCCCATTCGTGTCCGTTCCGCCAGCCGCATCCTTTGTCTTGTCGCGGGGCGCGTCATGCTAGCGGCCATCTCAAACCAGGAGGTGGACGATGGCCAACACGATGCGGGACGCGGCGAAGGAACGATTCTGACGGGACGTGTTGAAGCGGTTTGCGGCAAGGCGCGGGAATGACGAAGAGAAAGGCGCGGGACTCGGTAAGAATGACACGCAACTACCTGCGGCGCGTCCAGTTCTGCTGCGCTCCGAAGCACGGCAATTGGCTAAAGGGTGCGGAATGCGAACTCAGTGGCTTCGCGCGCCAGTGCCTCAAGGGCCGCGGTATTGGGACCTTGCAGTTCTTGCAGGCGGAGAACCACGCCTGGCCCGCCAGAACCAACGCTAGGCGACGCGGCGACGATTGGCAATTCCAATTCAACGACGGCAGCCAAAACTCAAACATCTCGACGACAAAGTCAAGACGCGACGAGGCAGTTAGCCGCCCGGGGAATGCTTCCAGAGGCAGCTAACTCGCGCCGCGAGCGCCGCAATTCGCGGATTGGTCATGGCGCGCGAACGATTGCCCCCAAACCTTCGCGATAGCTGGGAAATTGAAATACCGGCTCAATTTCACGCTGCAACTTCGCAATCGAAATCCGCTTGTTGCTCGCCGCGCGGTCCTGGGCGGGCGTTTCCTCCGCGGCGACAAACCGCGGCGGCGGAGCAGACAGCAAGCGAGCCAGCTCGCGAAAATAGTCTCCACGCTGGACCGGGTGGCCATCCGCGACCAAATAGGTCTCGCCGGCCCGGCCGCGGCGCTCCACGTTCAGAATGATTGCCGCCGCATCGGCAACGTGAATCAAGTTGAGCCAGCCTTGCTCCGGCACCGCGAGCGGCCGCCCCGCTTCCAAATCCGCGCGGCGCGGAATGCGGCTCGGGCCGTAGATGCCAGCCATTCGCAGAATGATTGAAATTGCCCCTAGCGGATGCGCTTGCAGGGCTTGCTCAGCGGCCAAGCAAACGCGGCCCCCGTCGCGCTCCGGCTGGCATGGCGCCGTCTCATCGATCCAATCGCCGGCAAAGTTTCCATAGACGCCGGTCGAACTCACATAAATGAGCGACCCGGTTGTGGGCGGAAGCGCGGCGAGGACATTTTGCAGCCCTTCGATATAGACTTCGGACATGGCGTGGCCGCCGCCCCGATCGTAACCGACGGCATAGAGGACGGTCGTCGGCGAGAGATCCGCCAGCGCCGCCTGAAGCGCCGCCCGATCGGTCACATCGGCGATTCGCGGAATAAGGCCTTGCGCTTCAAGAGCCGCGGCGCGCTGCGGCGAGCGGGTCAACACGGCGACGCGCTCGCCGGACTGTTGCCAGAGAGCCGCGACCCGGCTGCCGAGATATCCGCACCCCAGGATGAGCTTCATGGCGTTCAGTCGTCCAGCCCGCGCAGCGCATTGTCGCCGCGCTCTTGGGCTTCAAGATAAGCGGTCAACATGATTTGCGCGGCGAGCTTGTCGAGCTTCGCTTTGCGCTGTTTCTTGGTGAGTTCGGCTTGGCCTAGCAATTGTTCGGCTTCGCTCGATGTGAAGCGCTCGTCAAAAAACACGACCGGAACCTGAGTCAATTCTCCGAGCCACCGGCCAAAAGCGCGAGCTTCGGTTGATTTTTGACTTTCGCCTCCATGCAGATGGACAGGCAAACCCACCACGAACCGGCTGATCCGCTCCTCGCGCGCAAGCTCCGTGAAGAACCGCGCATCGGCGGCCGCTCCGCGGCGCGTGTAGTTCTCGAAAGGGCTGGCCAGCCGCTGCTCAGGGTCGGTCACCGCCACGCCGATTCGCACGGTGCCATAGTCGATGCCGGCCAAGCGTCCGAGTTCCGCCATGCAAACCGTCCTGGACTAGCGCGCCGGTTTGTCCGCGGCCACGATGGGCTGGCGCTTGGCGTCGGCGACAAAATATCCATGTTCAAGAAAGCTGAGC
Source organism: Pirellulales bacterium (assembly GCA_035656655.1). Taxonomy (GTDB): domain Bacteria; phylum Planctomycetota; class Planctomycetia; order Pirellulales; family DASRSE01; genus DASRSE01. The sequence goes on along the minus strand of DASRSE010000177.1, from coordinate 5,539 downwards.
GTCGCCGCCCGCGCACGTGCATCGAACATCAAGAACGAGTGGGCCACCGGCAAGAGCAGAAAATCGCGCGCGCCGATCAACCGCGTCGATTCGACCGTGACAACGAGATCGTTGTCGCTGGGCAGCAAGGGATTGTACCCCTTGGACTGACCGCGGCCGCCGGCGATGATTCCAAACTCGCAGTGGGGCGTGGCCAGTTTTTTCTCGAAGTCGGACCAGGCTTTGCCCAGTTGCTGTCCCGCTCCACCGGTCACCAGCTCGTAGGCTTTGTTTTCCGCCAAGAATTTGGCGATTTCGGCGCCGTGATTGGGCGGGCCAAGCATGACGAAGCGCTTGATCCGAGGGTCTCCTTGGCGGCCGGTCTGGGGATCGGTCGCATCATGCAAGTAGTGGCGAATCACCAGATTGCCGAGGCTATGAGCGACGAAGTTGATCTCTTCGACGCCATCCAGATGCGCCAGGATCGACGCCAGCGCCTGCGCCTGCGCGCCGACTTCGGCCTGGGTGCTGGCGTAACTCATCGCCAGCGAATCGACGTGGGCGTGGTTGTCCAAATAATTGCCGAGCGACTCCATCGACGATCGCGAGCGAAATAGCCCGTGCAGGAGCAGGACCACGCGCCCTTTCATGGGGGGCAATTTCAGATCGCGTTTCGTGGCCTCTAGCTTATCTTGGCACTCGGCAAACGTGCCTGAGGCGTGAGTCCAATCGCGATCGTCGAGCAATCGGCATTCACTGGTGAGCGCATTTTTTTGAATGCGCCAGCCGTGGAAGAGCAGGTGGTCGGTCCAGAACTGCTTTCCGCCGAGCGTCGGCAAAGGAACGTCCAGCTTCGCGGCCGAGTTCGCCAGAACGGCGGCGGCTTTGAGCGGGTCGGCGGCGCGCAGCGTTCGCTTTGACCAACCGCCCAAGGCCATCATCTGCATTCCTCCGAGAATAAATCGTCGCCGCTGCATGACAGCAATACCCGGCCGGTTGGAAGTTAGTTTTGGGCCACGAGGACTTGGGCGACCGTTATCCGGGTCAGCCATTCCTCGTCGGCCCCTTTTATCATATCGGATCGCGGGCCGGCGGCGAACAGCGACCGAAGCGGAATCGGGTGAAAAAAGCGGGCGAATCGGGTGATCTTGCCCGCCGCGGACTGATTTTCTGCCTCGGCCCGCGCCCTCCGGCGGCGCGGCGGCAAAACCGCGCGGTCGGAGCGATCTGTTGGTTATTGGTTCAAAGAATTGATCAGGTTCTGGTTGTCGATCATATTCTGCGTGTTAATCATGTTTTGCGTGTTGATCATGTTTTGCGTGTTGATCATGTTTTGAATGTCGGCTGAGTTGTCGTACGGCGCGGGGCTATCATAGATCGACGGATCAAACGAATCGTTGGAGTTGTGCCCGTGATACAAACGGTGCGAGTGGATCATCGATGCCGGGATTTGGACCGTCAGCCCATTTAAGTGAAAAGTCAACATCCCGCTGCGGCCATGCCAGGAGTTGAGTCCGCGAACCGTTCCGCCATCGACATAGCGGGCGCTCGGCGGCAGCGAGGCGGGGCAATTGCTGGTCGCTTTCCAGCCGGCGACGGCGGCCACGCGCCGCGCATATTCCGCGCCGGCGACCGGATCAACCGTGGTCCAACCATAATGCTCGTCCTGCACCCACCGGCCGTTTTCCAACTTGAACGCCCAGATGGAAAACTTCGGCAACTCGGGGACCGGAGCTGCGGCGCCAGCAAACGGCTGACCATGATAGATCGTCTGGGTAACGCAGGCGGCCGGAACATTCGTCGTGGCGGTCCAACCGGCATAGGCATTGACTTCCGCTACGTAAATCGCGGCTTGGTTCAAATCGGTCGTCTCCAACGAGTGGGTTGGTTGGCGGACAAACTGATTGCCGCTCCAACGAAATCCCCACACCTGATAGAGGACTGGCGGCGGCGATTGCGGCTCCGCGGGGCCTTCTGCCGCTAAGGCCGGCACAACGCCAAGCGCCAGCGCCGCGAACAAGGCCAACAGGGCGATCCCTTTCTGTGCCGGCCAAGCATCGGGGACTCGAATAGAATCCTTAAGGGGCTTGGCCCGCGCTGCTTGGATGGCGGAACTTGCGGTTCGGTTCTCGTGGCGCTCCATGATCGGTTCCTGTTGCAGATTCGAGAAGGAATAGAAATCGCCATAGTGGCGCGATCGCTCGCTAACCATCTTTGCGAAGCGCCGCCGCGGCAGCGGACAACTATTTTTTGAATTTCCGACGAAATGCGGTCGTCTGATCAAGAACGATCGCTCCGTGGAGGGCTGCCGCAGCCCGAACTTCGCCTTGCGCCGTTGACGGAATGCGCGCGGTTCTTTCTACTCAAAGCCGGCGCCACGCAAGTTACGCGCGTGAATGCGCAGCGACAGTCGCCGCTTGGCGAAACCGTTTTCCAACAGGCTGGATACTTCCATGGCAACGATGCGCGTCGTGCAGATTTCCCGAGCGGGTGGGCCGCTGGAGTTGGTCGAACGCCCGATTCCTAGCCCGGCATCCGAATCGGTGCGGATCAAGGTGGCGGCTTGCGGCATTTGCCATAGCGATTCGCTCGTCAAGGAAGGGGCAATGCCGGGCATCCAATATCCGCGCATCCCCGGCCATGAGGTGGTCGGCGTGATCGATGCGGTCGGGCCGAATGTCACGACTTGGCAGCCGGGCGACCGGGTCGGGGTCGGTTGGCACGGCGGATATTGCGGTCGTTGCGAACCGTGCCGGCGCGGCGATTTTTTCGCTTGCGTCACCAATCGCGTGACCGGCCTCACGCACGACGGCGGCTACGCGGAATACATGCTCGCCCATACCAGCGCGCTGGCGCGGTGGCCTGAAGCGCTCGCGCCGACAGCGGCTGGTCCCTTGGTCTGCGCCGGGGTGACCACGTTCAACGCACTGAAACACAGCGGCGCCCGGGCAGGCGAAACGGTCGCCGTCTTGGGCCTCGGCGGCCTTGGCCATTTGGGAGTGCAGTTCGCCGCGAAGATGGGCTTTCGCACGATTGCCATTGCGCGCGGAGGCAATAAGGCCGCCTTCGCAAAACAACTCGGCGCGCACCACTACATCGACAGCCAGTCTCAAGAGGTCGCACAAGAACTATTGAAACTTGGCGGTGCAAAAGTGATCGTCGCCACGGTCACCAACGCCGCTGCGATGACCGCGACGCTCGGCGGACTGGCCATTCACGGCAAACTGATGATCCTCGGCGCGCCGTCAGAAGCGATCCAGGTTTCGGCGCTCGGGCTTCTGACCGGCTGCCGCTCGGTGATGGGGTGGTATTCCGGCGTTTCGATCGACTCGCAAGACACGCTCGATTTCAGCGCGATGACCGGCGTGGCGCCGTTGACCGAGAGCTATCCGCTCGAGCGCGCGGCCGAAGCCTACGAGCGGATGATGAGCGGCCAAGCGCGCTTTCGCGTCGTTTTGACCATGGGAAGTTAGCCCGCGGCGCCTTGGCGGGCGCTGTGAACTCAGCGTTGCCGCGAACTCAACGCCGCGCGCCCAACCTATTTCAGGTTGAGTTCGGTCAGAATCGCTTGGGCTTCTTTGGCGGCGTCCGTGTCGGGCGCATCTTTGACGATCTTATCGAGCATGTTGGTCCCTTTTTTGTGGGCGACGGTGCTCGTGCTGCTGAGCAATCGCTTGGCCGCATCCAAGTCATGTTGAGCCGTTAGGCCCAATTTGACCTTTGGATCGGTCGCCAGCCGTTTGCGAGAGACCTCGACGGCCGGAGGAAGCTCGAACCCGGCAAAACGCTGGGCGAGTTGGCCATAGTCGCTGTACGCCGCCCAACTGTTGCCTTTGTCTTCCGCTTCTTGGGCCACTTTGACCGCGGCGTCGATTTCGACTTGAACGGCCGCCTTCAATTTTTCGGCCCCTTCTTTCAAGTCGGCGTGAGGAGCGGTCAGCGCCTTCTTCACGATCGGGCCCGCGTACGCATAGTTGCCAAACTCGATCGCTTGCCAGGCCGGTTGCAAGCCGGGCGGAATCTCTTTCGGATCGACTTTCCAAGCGGCGCCCTTGAGCGCCGCTTCGATCGAGCCCTCCATGTCCTCAAAATTGCCCGACTGCAGCCGCCCATCCGGTGTGAGCATTTTCAGTTGATAGACATTCTGCAAGCTGATCACCGGGTTGATTCCTGAGCGCGATTCGAAGTCGCGGCTGGTATCGACCAGAATCGGCCAAGTCAGTCCGGTCTCGCGGACGTAGGCCTCGAGCGTGGAGCGCGGGGCGCCGGAGTTGACCGCGATGAACACGATCGGCTTGTCTTGATACTTCTTGGCCATTTCCATCATGCCCGGCCATTTGGCCTTGCACTTTGGACATTGCTCGGAGAAGTACCACAGAAAGGCGGCCTTGCCTTTGAGATTGTCGATCGTAATCGGCCGGCCGTGAATCCATTGCGCCGGCTCTTGCGGAAATTCGGGCGCGCCCGGCTTCGTCTGAGCTTGGGCCGCGGAGACGCCGAGCGTGAGTGCCAACGCCAGCGCCATGCTGCGGCGCGCGAAACCGAATCTGGAGACCCGTAACATCAGACGCCCCCCTCAAAAATAGGCAGGAAATGGACCGAGGATCAGCTAGCCAGCTTCGACCCCCCTCCGAGGAGAAACGCCCGGCCCCTTGCGCTCGCAATGAACGCAAACGGACCGATTCCTGCGCGGGCGAGAGGCCTACTTTGCTTTTTCTAAACTCAATGATTCAATCAAAACTTCGCAACCAGGGGTCAGCTTGCGGAGCTTTTCCGCGATGACCTGCTTTTCCGAGACGGTGGCCTTCTTCAGCTTTCGCTTGAAAACGAGGAGCTTTTTACGCCGATGGCGGCGGCGCTTGATTTCCTGCTTGCGATCGCTGATTCCACTCACGGAGAGGCTCCTTGCAGTCGGGCCGGCGAATCGGTCGCCGGAGATAATATTCTTCCAATAGGCGGCTCGGCTTCTAGCCGATCGACTCTTTTTAACCTGTGGCGATACGCGCGTCAATTCGCGGCCACGCTGCGCAGTGTCTGAATCTGTCAGATTCAGACACTACCCCATGCCGGCGGACGGCCTTTTCCGTTTTTCCCGCCGGATTTGCCGGGGCCGACGGAACGAGTCCCGATGCCAGGGGTTTCCGGCGGATTTTCGCCGGCGTGTGGTGTAGCGCTGAGGGTGCTGGGCAAGTCCGCGGGCGTCGGATGGGTCGCAGAGAGTATTGGCCGGTCAGCTAAGGTTAGCGAGCTGGTCCGGCCGCGGGTGGCGAGCAGCCCGGGCGGCGCGTGGTGCGCTGGCCCGGCCAAGGTTGGTGGGCGGTCGGGCGGAGCTTTGGCGGGCAGGTCGGGCGGAGCTTGGTGCGCTGGTCCGGCCGACGTTGGTGGGCCTGCGCTTTTGTAGGGTGGGACAAGCACGGCGGAACGCCGTGCGCGGGCCCACCACGGTCCGCGGGATTTCGCCGGCGTGCGACGAGGCGCGGACGGCGATGGCCGGTTCGGCCGCGGGTGGTGATAGCGGTCCAGCCGAGTTGATCGCAAGCCCGGCCGACGTTGCTGAGCA
>DASRSE010000176.1:0-2442 GCA_035656655.1 Pirellulales bacterium | reverse complement strand
CGCAGCCGACCGCGCGCAGCAATCGCCGCTGCTTGGTCGTCGACGACAACCAAGACTCGGCCGCCTCGATGGCGTTGATTTTGCGGACGCTTGGTGAAGAGGTCCAAGTCGCCTATGACGGCCTGGAGGCGGTGCAAATCGCGCGCGAGTATCAGCCCGGCCTGATTCTGCTCGACATCGGCTTGCCCAAGCTCCATGGTTACGAGGCCGGCCGTCAAATCCGCCGCTTGCCGGGCGGAGACGAAATCGTGCTCGTCGCGGTGACCGGCTGGGGCCAGCAAAACGACCGCGCCCGCTCGAAAGAAGCCGGCTTCGATCACCATCTTGTGAAGCCCTTGGAGATGGCGACGGTCCGCGCCCTAGTAGCCCAACCGCAAGCGGTCGAGTAGAGTAGGACGGCGCCTGCATGACCCTTGAATCGTCGCGCGGGAGTTGGCGGCGCGGAGATTCGCGCCGCCGGCCGCGCGTCCGCGCGGCACTCCGTAGTCCGCGCGGCGGACGCCCTGGTTCTCTCCCCTCGATCCGCGCAGCAGACTCATGCCCGGCCTATTTTTCTCCTTTGATGGAATCGATGGCGTCGGCAAGTCGACCCAGTCCGCCCTCTTCGGCGAGTGGTTGGCCGCGCGCGGGCACGAAGTCGTATTCTGCCGCGACCCGGGGAGCACGCCGCTGGGCGAGGAGATTCGCCGTCTGCTGCTCGACCCGGCCGCGGTCAAGTTTGATCGCACCGCGGAAATGTTGCTCTACATGGCCGCTCGGGCACAACTCGTCGATCAGGTCATTGCGCCGGCGCTGGCAGCCGGCAAAACGGTCATTTCCGACCGATTTCTGCTGGCGAACGTGGTCTATCAAGGCCATGCCGGCGGGCTCGATCCGGCGGCGATATGGGAGGTCGGTCGCGTCGCAATCAAAGGGATTGAGCCGGCTCTGACGTTTGTGCTCGACCTGCCGGAGCAGGAGGCGGCCGCGCGGCTGACTCGCGAGTTGGACCGGATGGAAAGCCAAGGGGAAGCATTCCACCGCCGGCTGCGGCAAGGGTATCTGGCCGAAGGAGCGCGAAACCCGGCGAAAATCGTCATCTTGGACGCGAGCCGCCCAGTCGAGCCGATTCAAGCGGATATCCGCAAGCAGGCGGAAAAGGTGCTGCGGCACGGCGATTAAAGAGTCGGACTGGCGCGTTTTGTCCGTCGGCGCCGGCGAGGAGGCGAGGAATTCGCCTCTGGCGGCATAAAAAAAGAGCCGGTCGCACGTCCGTAGTGTTAGATAATTGCATGCTTGCATGCTAAAACGGAACGTGATTCGTTTTCTCTCCCACCTGGAACCGAGGAGTCCCACCGTGAAGAAGCTTGTTGCGATGTTCTTGGGCGTAGCCCTGATGTTCAATGTAAGCTCGGCGTTCGCCGCGAAGAAATCGAAGACCCCGGTCGAAGATCGCTTCAAGAAGCTCGATTCAAATGGCGACGGCAAGCTGAGCTTGGAAGAATTTCAAGCCGGCAAGAAAGACGCCGACAAGGCGGCCGCCCAGTTCAAGAAGCTCGACAAGAACAACGACGGTTTTCTTGATCTCGAAGAATTCAAAGCCGGCGACGACATGAAAAAGAAGAAGGACGCTTAAGCGCCGGCGGAAGACGTCCGCAGCCTGCGCGGCGCTTCACACTTGCGCCAGCCAGGCGGCGCGAGACTCCGGACGGCGCAAGACTCCGGACGGCGCAAGACTCCGGACGGCACGGCGAGGCCGGTTTTGCTCGCCCAGTCGTCCTCGTTTGAATCCTCGACACCAACCAAAGAAGCCGGCTCGTTCGCGAGCCGGCTTTCTTTATGGATGGTCGGTCGATATCGATCTGCCCCACGCCGGAGTGCGCACGCGATCTTATTTTAGCAAGGGTTCCTTTGCATGGCGGCTTGCATCTCGGCCGGACTCAAATCTTTCTGATGCGTGGCGAAAGACCACTTGTGGCCGGACGGATCGATCACGATCCCGTATCGATCTCCCCAAAACATGTCCGCGGCCGGCATGAGCACTTTCGCTCCGGCCTGTTCGGCTTGGGCGATGGCCGCATCGCAATCAGGCACGTAATGATGAATCGTCACCGAGTTGCCCCCGAGGGCGGCCGGCGTGCTCGATTTGCCGCCGCAGTGTTCGGGAAAGTCGTCGTTCACAAAGAACAGACAGTCGCCAAATCTTAGCGCGGCGTGCATGATCCGCTGGCCATCGGGCGCGAGCATCCGGTGAAATTCTTCGGCGCCAAAGGCTTTCTTGTAAAACTCGATCGCTTCCGCGCAATGGACGCAGGTCAAATGCGGAATCAGGCGGTCGTGGCCTGGCGGAATCGGTTCGGTCGCGTTGGTCATGGCGAAACTCCTCGCGGTTAGAATTGAAGGGTGGCCAGAAACAAAAATTACGGATTGTCGTACGCGTGCTGCAGGGCTGCGGAGTCGATT
>DASRSE010000175.1:0-6599 GCA_035656655.1 Pirellulales bacterium | reverse complement strand
CGCCGGCGTCTTCCAGCTCGCCGACCGCGTCGCGCAGCGCGCGGAACTGCGAAAAGTCTTCGGCAATGGCCTGCTCGAGCTTCTTGATTTCCTGGGGGCCGAAGGGGCCCGAGGTGAGCACGATCTGCTTCAGATCCGCTTCCAAACCCTGCGCCATAGTGCGTGTCTCTTTCGTTATCTCGTTACACTGTTGGCAATTCCGACCGACCGCAAGCAAGAGCCAGCGAAGGGAATCGAACCCTTAACCCCCGCATTACGAATGCGGTGCTCTGCCAATTGAAGCTAGGCTGGCAACAATCCCGCGACGCGAACCGCGACAATTTCCCCGGTGGCCGTCTTGCCCCTTTTTGGGTAGTGCAAAATGGCCGGAGAAAAGCGCGCGACCCCTCCCGCGTTCCCGCGCGGAAACTTAAAGCCCATCATTCTACTTTTTGGCTCAGAAAATGCAATGGCGGGCGCGCCTTCGCGAGCCCTCTCCGCATTTCCAGCGAAAATCGCCCGTTAAGGACCGGTTGGACATTTTCCGATCGCGAACATCGGCTTAGCCCAAGCGGAGCGGCTCGGCGGCGCTTGCTCGCATTTCCCGCGCAATCCTAGGGCATTGCGCTATAGAAATGCGCGTTTTGGCCGGCATAGTTTCCTCCGTATTGCCGGCGGGCAACTTTTTCTTGGCGAGTGCCCCGCGCACGCGTTAAGATGAAAGCGGCCCGGTCTGATTCCCACCGCCAAGCCCACCAGGAACCCATTCATGTCTGCCGCGATTGCTCGTCGAGATTGTCTGAAGGCCGCCGGAATTGCGGCCGCCGCCACGCTGGTGGCCGAACCGCAGCGGACTGCCGCGCTCTGGGCCGCAGAGCCGGCGCCGCCGGCCAAACGCGAAATTAAAAAAGCGATCATGTACGCCACGATTGGCTTTCCCGGTTCGGTGCTCGAAAAATTGCGGGCCGTGAAAGGAGCCGGCTTCGCGGGGGTCGAACCGATGAGCCACATGAATCACAAGGAGGTTCTTGAGGCGCTGGATGCAACCGGGCTCAAGGCGGCCAGCGTTTGTTGTAGCACCCACTGGGACAAACCGATTTCCGATCCAGACGAAGCGGTCCGCAAGCAAGGAGTGGATGGGCTGCTGCAAACGCTGAAAGATGCCAAAGCCTATGGGGCCAGCTCGGTGCTGTTCGTGCCGGGCCGCGTGAACGAAAAAACGTCGTACGACGAATGCTGGAAGCGATCGATCCCCGAGATTCGCAAGGCAATTCCGACCGCCCAAGAACTCGGCGTGAAAATCGCAATCGAAAACGTCTGGAACAATTTCATTACGAAGCCCGAGCAGGCGAAACAATATCTGGCCGAGATCGACAGCGAGTGGGTAGGCTGGCATTTCGACATTGGCAACGTGATCAAGTACAGCCCGCCGGAAACGTGGATCCCGGTCATCGGCAAGAAGATCCTGAAGCTGCACGTGAAGGAATACAGCAAGGCGAAGGGCTTTGGCGTGCGGCTGTTCGAGGGGGATGATAACTGGCCCGCGATCATGCAGGCGCTCGACGCCATCGAGTACAAAGGCTGGGGCATTTCCGAACAGCCCGGCGACCAAACGAAGGACTTCGCCTCGTTTCAAGACCTATCGAGCCGCATGGACAAGGCGTTCGCGAGCTAAAATCTCCGCGCGCATCGCTCGGCCGGAGTCTTGCACTCCGGCCCCTCCGTGCGATGCCGCAGCCGGTTGAATCTTTCAACCGGCCGCTAGCCGAGTTCGTTCGGCGGCGGGGTGCCGTCGGATTTGGGCGATTCTTCGTTCGCCATCAGATACGAGCGCAGACTGAACAGCACTTTGTTGGCCCGATCGAGAATCCCTTCGCGGCGGCGGTCGCGTTCCTTGCGCGGGCGGATCGAGACGCGAATCATGGTTTGCAAGGCTTCGGTCACGTTGCCGAGCGTGCCGAGGGTTTGCAGCCGTCGTTCTTCAAAGTGCAGTTCGACGAGGAACGGGACTGGCCGATCGGAATTGCGGCGGAGCGGGCCGTCGGCCGAGGCGTCGATCTTCAAGTGGACATCATTGCCTTCGAGCAGATCGATCGTGGCACAATGGTCGGCGACGAACCCGCGCAGCTTTTCTACGGCGATCTTCAGCGGCACGAGCGTGACCAGGTTTTTTTCCACGAGCACGTTCGTCAGACTGCGCCGCCAGAACCACCAGCCGGCCTTGGCCTCGACGGGGGCGTCGGTGAGCCCCGTGCCGAGTTGGATGACAATGTTGCGGCCGGCATCTTTGGCTTGCAGCAGCGCCCGGTCGGCGCGCCGGAGCATCGTTTCGGAGTCGTCGCCGGCTTGAAGTTCGGTGACGCCGAAACTGGCGGTCACGCGCCGGCCATCGAGGCAGTCTTGGCGAATGTCTCCGAAGGCTTTGCGAATCTGCTCGGCCCGATCGTAGGCCACCGCGCTTTTGCAATCGGCACAAATCATCACGAATTCTTCGCCGCCATAACGGGCGACGAGGTCGCCGGCGCGGCAGAAATTCTTGAGGTTCGTGGCAAAGCTCTTAATTACTTCGTCGCCCGCCTGATGGCCGTACGTATCATTGACCGATTTGAACCGATCGATGTCGCAGATAATCAGGCTGAACGGAAGATGCCGTTCTTGGTGCACTTGAACGAAGTCGAGCAAGCCTTTGTCGAACTCGGCCCGATTTGCCAAGTGGGTCAGCGGGTCTTGCGTCGCCTTGGCATGCAGCGTCTGGCAGCGTTCCTCGAGCGTGATCTCCGAACTCGCATCGTGCAACAAAAGCGTCGCGCCGTGCGTCGTGCCGTCGCGCGACATCACCGGAATCGCATGAACATCAACCGAGACGGGGCCCTTGCGGCCGAGGATAATCATCCGCCGCAACGATTGCACTCCCGACCGCAGCGCATAGGCGATGGGGCAGTCGGTTTCCAAAATCAGTTTACCTTTGTCGTCGCGCATCCCAATCAGCCGCGGCACAAACGGCCGTTGCAGCACGCTGGGCCCTGCGATCCCGGTCAGCCGTTCCGTGCCGCGATTCCAGAGCATGATCTGCATCTGGGCGTCGACGAACACGACGCCGTCGTACATGTTGTCGAGGAGCCGCTGTTGAAACAGGATTTCTGGTGTCGGTTCGCCAAGGGGCGACTCGGTCTGGCGGCACTGCCAGAAGCGATTAGCCCGCTCCGGATCGAGCGATTGCAGCCAGCGCCGCGTAACCACGCCGTTGAGCTGTTGTTGATCGATCGTGTGCAACTCGTGAAAGTGGTTGACCAGCGCCGGGTCAAACTGCGTTCCCGTGCATTGAAACAATTCTTGCAAGGCCCGCTCGCGGGTTCGCGCCGGCCGCCAGACATGATCGGTCGTCATCGAGTCGAAGGCATCGACGATGGCGACCATCCGCGCGCCCAGCGGCAACTCCTGGCCGGATAGTTGAAACAGTTTCGTGCTGCCGTCGAACCAAGCAGGGGCGTAGCCCACGATTTCCAGAATTTCGGGATCGGCGCAGCAAGATTGGAGGATGTCGAGCCCCATCATGTGGTGGCGCTCCATGGCCGCGATTTCTTCGGCGTCGAGCTTGCCCGGCTTGAGCAGCACGCTGTCCGGCACACCGAGCTTGCCGATGTCATGGAGCAGCGCGGCGACTTCGATCCGATCGCGCTCTTCCTCCGACAGATTCATGGCCGCGGCCCAAGCGGAGCAACCAATCGCCACGCGGAGCGAATGGGCGGCGGTCGCCAGATGCTTGCAGCGCAGTGAGGTGAACAGGCTGCTCGCGATCCCTAGACGCACATGGGCCAAGCGGTTTTCGATGGGCCCAGTCGTCACGTCGGCCACGCCGGTCGCCTCGTCCAAGTCTTGCAACAAGGAAGCAATCTGCGTGACTTGCTCCGGCATTGGCGTCGCCCGCGGCGCCGCGCTCGGTTTCAACTGCGGAGCAGCATTGAATTGCGGAGCAGCGGCCGGGTGCATCGAGCTGGCCGACTGCGAAGGAGCGATCGATCGCGGTGCGGCAGCCGCGCGCGGAGCGCCGGCCAACTGCGGCGCACTCGTCAACGGCACAGCGCTCGCCGGCGGCGGAGCGAGCGGAACGGCTCGCGGCGACGGCGGGACCGGCATGGCGGAGCCTTCTGGTAAAATCTTGGCCAGCGCGGACGTTAACTGCGACGACATATTCATGCGGCGACAACTCAAATGGCAAAAAGAAGCCTTATCCGGCGACAAGGCGACCGAGCATCTCGTACGACACCGAAAATCTAGGTCACCGCTGGGTGCGGGCAAGCCGTGCCGGCCGCACGGACAGGGCTTTTGATTGCGGAATTTGCCGCCGCGCGGGCTCTTGCCGATCATTCCGGTTATGCTGGCGAGTGCTATAATAGCCACGACCGCGGAGCCCTGCCGCGGTGGATTGGCGTGCGGCTTTCCCCTTCCCTGGCCCTGCCCGCTCTGATTTCATGCGACTGATCAGTTATCAAACGTCGAACGGGCCGCGCGTGGCCGGGGTCCGTGCCGATGGCTACGTCGATTTGCAACAAACCGACGACAGCCTGCCGAGCGGCATGAAATCACTGCTGGCGATGGGCCCGCACGGCCTGCAACGGGCGGCCGCGGCCCTCGAACGGGGCAAGGCGCTCGACAAAAACGGCGTGCGTCTGCTGGCGCCGGTGCCCGACCCGCAAAAAGTGATCTGCATTGGCTTAAACTACGCCGACCATGCGCGCGAGACGAAGAAAGAGCCGCCGGCCGAACCGGTTGTGTTTTGCAAGTTCCCCACGGCGGTCCGCGCGCCGGGCGAAACGATCGAGCTGCCTGCGGTTAGTCCGGAAGTCGATTACGAAGGCGAGTTGGTCGCGGTGATCGGCCGCATGGCGAAGCATGTTTCGCCCGCTCAGGCGCTTGAGCATGTAGTCGGCTATTGCTGCGGGCAGGACGTCTCGGCGCGCGATTGGCAACAGCGTAAGCCAGGGGGCCAATGGCTCTTGGGAAAGTCGTTCGACACGTTTGCGCCGTTTGGCCCGGAATTGGTCACCGCGGACGAAGTCGGCAATGCCGGCAAGCTGCACATTCAATTGCGCCTCAACGGCGACACAATGCAAGACTCCAACACCGATCAATTGATCTTCTCGATCGCGCAGTTGGTCGCCTATGTCTCGCAAGTCTGCACGTTGTTGCCGGGCGACGTGCTGTTTACCGGAACCCCCGCCGGCGTCGGCGCGGCACGGCGGCCGCAAGTATTTCTCAAGCCCGGCGATCGGCTCGAGGTCGAGATCGAAAAGCTGGGCACCTTGGTGAATCCGGTCGTAGCCGCTAAATAAGGCGATTCGGAACGCTCAGCGGGTTGAGGCAGTCAGCGGCCCGCCCCACCGCGGCGGAGTCCGGCGTTCCAAGTCCAGTGATAGGAGCGATGCGATGCGGGTGTTGACGCGCTGTCCCAAATGCCTGCGGCAATACGATGTCAGCCAGCGGCCTGCCGGCAGCCGGCTGCGCTGTTTGTGCGGAGCGGTGCTCACGGTCGAAGCGCCGGTCCCGCACGATGCCAGCGTGGTCCGCTGCGCTTCGTGCGGCGCGCCGCGCGAAGCGGGGGCCAGTTTTTGCAAGTTCTGCGGCAGCGATTTCACGCTCGCCGAATTGGAACTGAATACGATCTGCCCCAATTGCTATGCGCGCGTGAGCGACTCGGCCAAATTCTGCCACCATTGCGGAACCGCCATTTTGCCGGCGCTGCCTCTCACGCAGGCTTCAACTTTAGTTTGCCCTGCTTGTGCCGCCGGACACAAGCTGACCAGCCGGCGATTGGACGAATTCAATATGCTGGAGTGCGGTCATTGTGCCGGCATGTGGCTGAGCACGGAGGTCTTCAACCTGCTGACCCGCAAGGCCGAATGCGGCGAAGGGTTGGTCAAACTCTTGCCTGCGCTACAAACGGAAATCGCGCTGGCCGCACCGCTGCCGGCAGGATCTCTATATCGAAAGTGCCCGATCTGCCAAGGCCTGATGGTTCGCAAAAACTTCGGCAAGAAAAGCGGCGTCATCATCGATTGGTGCGGAGATCATGGCATTTGGTTCGACAACGAGGAACTGTCGCAACTGCTGGAATGGATTCATTCTGGGGCCTGGAGCGACGTGAAAGCCGAGGAACGCCGCCGAGCAAAAGAAGCGGAGCACGCCGCCACCTTACCGCATGCCGGCCCGCGGCCCGACTTGTTGCCGCCGACATTCTTGGACCCCGCGAATCGGTCGTTTTTAGACCGTTTGCGAGACGCAATTGGCGAATTGCTCGAATGGTGAGCGGCGCCCTCTCTGGCGTGGCGGCCGCTCCGATTGCGGCCACCGGCTGAAATGCGACTGGATTCCCGCCTACGCGGGAATGACGGAAAGAGGGCGATCAGGCGCGCCGCGACGCGTGATTCCGCCCGCAATGGCTGTACACGTCGTCATTCCCGCCTGCGCGGGATGACGGAAGGGAGGCGGGGAAAGGCGAACCGGGCGAGTCGTGAAGGCGAGGCGGTGTGGCAGACGGCTGGATTCCCGCCTGCGCGGGAATGACGGGAAGAGGGCGATCAGGCGCGCCGCGACGCGTGATTCCGCCCGCAATGGCTGTA
>DASRSE010000174.1:0-10589 GCA_035656655.1 Pirellulales bacterium | reverse complement strand
ACTGACATGGCAGGCTCAATGCCAACACCGACGCGGCAAGATGCCGCGTGTACTGTCGGTCCCCCCGTACAAGCGGTCCCCCCGTACAAGCGGCTTCCAGCCGCTTCGAAGCGAACACGAGGATTCAGAGCGAAAGACTCGTCCAAGCAGACTGACTTGGCAGGCTCAATAGAACTCCGACGCGGCAAGATGCCGCGTGTACTTTCGGTACTCGTACAAGCGGTCCCCGTACAAGCGGCTTCCAGCCGCTTTGAAGCGAACAAGAGGATTCCAGGCGAAAGACGGGGGTCACTGAGCGAAAGACTCGTCCAAGCAGACTGACATTGCAGGCTCAATACGAACACCGACGCGGCAAGATGCCGCGTGTACTTTCGGTCCCCCGTACAAGCGGTCCCCGTACCAGCGGCGCGCTTCCTACTCCGATTGCCCCAGCGGCACTTCAAAATAGTCCAGTGCCCATTCGCGCATATACCGCACGCGCTTGGGCACGATGCGGTAGACAATCAAGGCCGGGTTCTCGAGCGTGCCCAGATATTGTCGCAATAGCGGAGTGTCGTTCCAGATCTGTTGGAGCAGTTCGCGCTCCGCCACCACTTCGGCGACCCCGGTAATGCGAACCTGATTGTGCCCGGCGTCGACGTAGCATAGCTCCACCTTGGGATTGGCGGCCAACTCGATCGTCTTGTGGTAAGAACGCAAATTGGCGACATATACAGTGAACCCCTCGGTTCGCACCGGCGAAACGGGCCGCAGCCGCGGTTGGTCGCCATCGACGCTTGCCAATTGCGGAAATCGATCGGCTTGAACTAACTGCCGCGCTAGCTCCGGCACCTGGGCGGGATTGACCGGCGTGGGATTAGGCTGCGTCATCAAACGGCTCCGTGAAATTGAGTGCGCCGCCGCTGGAGGAACGGCGGCTGGCAACGGCCGCTCAAATTCTCGACCATCCGACTCCCACGGGCAAGAGGCGCGAATCCAACGACGGCTGGGTAGAGATGCCGTCTGAATTCGGTTAAAATGCTCGGTTTTCTCCGCTGCCTGCGGAAACATGGCCGCCAGGCGAGTATTTTTCAAAGGGATTCGCATGTCGTTGCTCGTGGTCGGTTCGGTGGCGCTCGATAGCGTGGAAACTCCGTCGCAAAAACGGGACGATGTCCTGGGCGGCTCGGCAGTCTTCTTCTCCTATGCCGCCAGCTACTTCACGCCGGTCAGCTTGGTCGGCGTGGTTGGGGAAGATTGGCCGCGCGAACATACCGCGCTGCTCCAACAGCGTGGCATCGACACGACCGGCTTGCAGATCATGCCAGGGGGCGAAACCTTTCGCTGGCGCGGCAAATATCAGCCAAATATGAACGACCGCGAAACGCTCGAAGTCCATCTCAATGTCTTCGAAAAGTTCGACCCGCAGCTCTCGGCCGCGCAAAAGCAAAGCAAGTATCTCTTTCTCGCGAATGGTTCGCCCAGCGTGCAGATGAAAGTCCTCGATCAGGTGAACGAGCCGCGGCTAATTGTCGCCGACACCATGGATCTATGGATCAACATCCAACGCGATGAGCTGCTGAAAATGTTCCAGCGGATCGACGGGCTGGTGATGAACGACAGTGAGGCGAAACTGCTGACCGAAGATGAAAACCTGGTGCGCGCCGGACACAAAGTTCGCGCGCTCGGCCCAAAATTCGTCGTCATCAAAAAGGGAGAGCATGGCGCCATGTTCTTCAGCGAGCATGAAACCTATGTCCTGCCTGCCTTTCCTACCGCGCGGGTCGTCGATCCCACCGGGGCGGGAGACAGCTTTGCTGGCGGATTGATGGGCTATCTCGCGCATCAGGACAAGTTCGATCCGCAAACGCTGAAGGAGGCGCTGGCCTATGGCATCCTCGTCGCCAGCTTCAATGTCGAGGACTTCAGCCTCGAACGGATGAAGCAAATCGAACGGCCCGACATCGAGCGCCGGCTGCAAGAGTATCGAAAGATGCTCAGCTTCTAAAGTTCGCCGCCACGACTCGCAACCGTGCGGCTGCCTGCGGGAGTCGAGTTATTTTCCTTTTTGGCCAGCCGTCTGGCCTCCGCCGAAGTTCTCCTCTCAAGGCTCCCAGCCCAACATGTCGCAACGCCTTCGCACATTCCTCGCCGTCGAACTTGACCTGATGGTGCGTAAACGGGCGCTCGACCTGATCAAGCAATTGCAAGCGACCCCGGCCAAAGTGCGGTGGGTCGCCGCGGAGAATTTGCACTTCACCTTGCAATTTCTCGGCGAAGTCGCAGTCGAGCAAACGGTTCGCGTGTGCCAGGCCCTCGAAACGGCACTCGCGCCGCTCGTGCCGTTCGAAATCGAGGTGGGCGGAGCCGGCGCGTTTCCCAGCGCCCGGGCGCCGCGCATTGTGTGGCTCGGACTGACGCGCGGCCAAGACGCCATGCGGCAGTTGCATACGGCCATTGGCCAAGCGCTCGAGCCCTTTGGTTTTCGCGAGGAAAATCGCCAGTATCGGCCTCATCTCACCTTGGGCCGCGTCCGCGGCGCCCAAGAAACGGACGCGCTCGGCGAAGCGATCGCGGCCCAGGCACGGTTTGAAGCAGGCTCGATGTTCGTCGACGAAGTCACGCTCTTTTCGAGCGACCTGCATTCCAACGGTCCGGAGTACACCGTCTTAGCGCATGTGGGACTGGGCGGGTAAGATGAGACGGCCCGCAACGGCGATCGCTCAGCGTAACCCGCCGCGAGCGCCGCACAACGAGAGCCCCCTGGAAATTGCCGAGCCATGAACGTCAACGAGAGCAGCCAGGAGAACCGCAACGAGCTCCGCAATGAGGCCACGGCGCGGCCGGCGTGCCCCGTTTGCGGCGGCGCGCTGATCGAGATTCGCGCCAAGCTGCAATGCGCAGTCTGCCACCGGATCTGCGAAACGTGTTGCGAAGGAGGCCTCGGCTGATCCGCTTTTTTGTATCGCACTCGAGCCGTCCTCGTGAGGGTTCGTAGTGCTCACGGCGTTTTCGCCTGAGACAGGCATTCAATGCCCCTCGATCCAACCCTTAATCCGCTGAGTCTGTTGACGTTCATCGCGGCGCCCGCCGTGTTGACCAACGCTTCGTCCGTGATGGCGCTGGGGACCTCGAACCGCTTTGCGCGGGCGATCGATCGCACGCGGACTTTGGCGGCTCAGGTCTATGCTAAACCGCAGGGGACCGACGCCGAGGCCGAATTGCACCGGCGGCAGTTGCGCGTCGCCGAGCGCCGCGCGCAACTCCTCGTTCGAGCGCTGACGGCCTTTTACCTCGCGGTCGGGTCGTTCGCCGCGTCGAGCCTCGTCTCTTTGATCGGCGCGATGTTTTTCCTTGCCCACCTGGAATTCTTGCATCTCGCCGCCTTGGCCGCTGCGTTTCTGGCTGGCGTGACGGGCGTGGGTGGCGTCGTCGCCGGCTCAGGGCTCCTCGTGCTCGAATCGCGATTGACGCTGCGAATCTTGCAAGAAGAAACCGAGTTTCACCTGCAGCAACGTGCGCAGCAGTCTCCCGGCGAACGCGTTTGAAGCATTCAACCGGCTGCCAGCTAGCAGCGTTCAAAAACGGTGGCGATGCCTTGGCCGACTCCGATGCACATGGTCGCCAAGCCAAGATTCGCCTGCTGATCGATCATCGCATGAATGAGCGTCGTGGCAATGCGGGCGCCGCTGGCCCCGAGCGGATGTCCGATGGCAATCGCCCCGCCGCGAACATTGACCTTTTCCAAATCAAGTTCCAACGCGCGAACGCACGTCAGCGCCTGCGCCGCGAAGGCTTCGTTCAGTTCGATCAAATCGATGTCTGCCAATGACAATCCAGCGCGCGCAAGTGCCTTCTTTGTCGCGGGAATCGGACCGGTTCCCATCACGGCAGGCTCGACGCCGACGACCGCGGTGGCGCGGACTTTCACCAGCGGTTTAAGCCCCAGCGCATGGGCTTTTTCTTCCGACATGATGAGTAGTGCCGCGGCGCCGTCGTTCAACGGCGAGCTATTGCCGGCGGTCACGGTTCCGAGGCCGGGCATGAACGCGGGCTCCAATTTGGCCAAGGCCGCCAAACTTGCGTCGGGGCGCACGCATTGGTCGCGCTCGACTAGGATGCGCTGGCCCGCCTCGTCGCGGCCCCACACCGGCACGATTTCGGGCCGAAACTGTCCGGCCGCAAACGCCGCCGCGGCGCGCTGATGGCTGCGGAGGGCGAACTCATCTTGCTCGAGTCGCGAAATTCCGCCGGTTTGGGCCAGAAATTCCGCGGTGACTCCCATCATCAACGCCCCTTTGCTCGTCCGCTCAAACAGCTTGGGATTGAGATCGACCCCCAAATCCATCGGATAATGCTGCATGTGCTCCAGGCCGCCGACGATTTGAACATCTTCGGCTCCGGCCACAATCGCGTGCGAAGCTTGGTTCAGCGCTTGCAAACTCGAACCGCAGAGCCGGTTGATCGTCGTGCCACCGGCCGTCAGCGGCAGGCCTGCCATAATCGCCGCGGTGCGCGCGACATTCATTCCTTGCTCGCCTTGTTGCTGAGTGTTGCCCAGCAAGACATCCTCAATTTCTAGCGGATCGATTTGGCTTCGCTCGACGAGGGCGCGGAGCACGGCTACGGCCAGGTCGTCGGCACGCACGTCGCGAAAGACCCCTTTTTCTTTGTGGGAACGGCCGATCGCAGTGCGAGCGGCGGCAACAATGACCGGTGTTTTTGACATAAGAAAATCGCTTCGGCGGAGCGCTACACAGAAAGCGCGCTCGCGCGGTTACAAGAAAGGGGGAAGCACTTCGCCGCGGCAGACCTGCCCAGTGTAATTTTCTCCGCTCCCGCGGTCGCGGTCAACGCCGGGAGCCCGTTTGCCTTCGGAAGAACTACAAAAGCGAGCCGTTCGGCCGCGGTACGAGTGCGATTCTTCCGGATGTCGAGCCGCGGTCGCCGCTGGCCGGCAGGCGACACTTGGGACCATCGAGCGGGCCATCGCATCCTCGGGGGACTTACCGATCCTTCAATCCTTTTCCAGCGAGGATTTGCGGCCGACACTTTTCAATCCGGGCGGCCCGCGTTGTGGATTGTTTGGCCGCCGAGAAATGCAGCAGATACGCTCTTTGCCGCCCTGGCGTCAGCGCCTGAAAAGCGGATTTGAACCGGGGCAGCTTGGCAAATTGGGCTTGCAATTCGGCGGGGATCGCGCGCTCGGTGATCTTTTTAAGTTTCACTTTCAAACCGGCCTGCTCCGCGGCGATGGCTTCCGCGATATAGGCTTTCAAGATGCGTTTCAGCTTTACGATCTCGCGAACGTGCGTAAAACGGATCATTCGCCCCGCCTGCGTTTCCTCTCCGGGCTTGATCAGAATGTGGTGTTCATCTTTTAGCAGGCCGCCTTGGAAGAGCAGCAGCGCGCAGGATTCTTTGAATCCTCCGATGGCAAAGAGGTTGTGGTTCTGAAAGGTGTAGCACGGTTTACCCCACTTTAATTCTTCGGTCAGGGGAGCGGCCAGCAAGATGCTTCTCAACTCCTGCATTTCCGCTTGCCACTGCTTGGTTCGCTGCAAAAAGGCATCGACCTTCGGATTCTTTCGATTCATGGGATGGGGCCCTAAAAAAGTAGGTCGCCGGATTGCGGCGAAGTGAACCGAGACTCAAGGCTCGCGCGAGATCATTCGCCGCACATGCGGGCCAACTCACGCACGAAATCGAGGGCTTCTTCCAGGTCCGGCGCCGCCACGCCGCGTTGGCGACCTTGGCGATCGCACTTTCCCAGCAGCAGCAATTCCTCGTAGTCGGGGTGCGCCTCCAAACGGCGGCGGTGGCGGTGCCCAATCGTCTGGTCGTGGAGCGCGTGGGCATCCATGTGATGCGCGATCAGCCAAATCGTGCGCGGCGTGATCGTGTCGTCCAGGGCTTCGAGCCCGGCGGCGACGTGGTCGTGCGGATCAATCGCCTTGCCGACGTCATGCAACAAGGCGGCCAGCAAGAACTCTTCGTCGTACGGCGATTCGTTGCGCGCCAAGTCAAAGACTTGCAGCGAATGCTCCAGCGCGTCGCCCTCCGGGTGATGCTTGGGACTCTGTTTCACCTGGGCCAGCGGCAGCAGCAGCATCTGATAAATCTGAAACCGATCGACTTTGCTCTCGGCCTCAAGTTGTGCCTGATCCAGATCGATCTGCGGATAGGCGGACTGGAGGAATGCTTCGAGTTCGGCGATGCTGGCGCGTTCGATCGCCTTGCCCGTAATGCTGCTTTTAAACACATAATGGGCCTGTTGCGCCGGATAGAGGGTCAACTCGAAGGGAAAGCGGTCCTGCACGTGAACGTGCGTGAAGATCGTTTCGGCGCCGGCCTTGCGCACGCGCTTTCGCACGACTTCGTAGGATGCCCCTTCGTTGTCGAGCGCGGCCAGGATTGCGTCGACGTGGTCGGCAAAGACGTGCACATCGATGTCGGAACCGCGGCGCACATGTCCGGTGAGCGTGCTGCCGATGAGCCTAGGGCGAAACGCTCGCAAAATGCGCATCAGCCGCAGCGCCTCCAGCCGCATCTCGCGCAGTTGCGTGGTGCGGTCTTCGCCCTCCAGTGTCCGGGCGAAGACTTGGATCTGGTCGCGAATTTCGCGATTGCTGGGCAGATCGCACGGCTTGATCCAGCCCGCGCAGCAGCGCTTGGCCGCTTTTTGCTTTGCTCGCAGGTATTCCGATTCTTGCCGAGCGTACATCAGTCGAGCCGCCTCAAAGGCGATCTGGCGACGAAGTTTGTCGTTGGGCATGCAGTACGCGGCCCGCAGGCGGCGTCTAGGGACGGTCCCCTAAGCTTAAAGTCGAAAAGGCAGTAATCGCTTAAATATAGCCCGGACCGGGCGGGCGAGCAACCGGTTGACCGGCCGGGGGCCGGTCGCTCCGTCTCGCGGCCGCGCCGTGAATTAGGCCTGAAATCGGCTTCGCGGTCAGCCGATCGCGCCCAAGTCGAGCGCCTGTCCGTAGCGCGCAAACACGATTCGCCGCAGCCGCGCCAAGTCCGGCTGTTGCAAGCCCGGATCCGCCACGACGATCTGCTGCGCGTCGCGCCGCGCCTCGTCCAGCACCTCTTGATCGGTTTGCAAATTGGCGATTCGCAGCGGCGGCAGCCCGTGTTGCTTAGTGCCAAACAGATCGCCCGGCCCCCGCAGCGAGAAATCGGCTTCTGCCAAGACAAAGCCGTCGGTCGATTCAACGAACGCCTTAAGCCGCGCCGCCGCAGCGGGCGTTTCGGGAGCGGCAAAGACGGCGCAGTAGCCTGAAAAATTGCCGCGGCTGACGCGGCCGCGCAGCTGATGCAGCTGCGCCAGCCCAAATCGCTCGCCCCCTTCGATCGTCATCAAGGTCGCGTTCGGAATATCGACGCCGACTTCGATCACGCTGGTCGCGACCAGCACTTGGGTTTCTCCGTCGCGGAACCGGTCCATCGCCTCGGCCTTTTCCGCGGAGCTGAGTCGCCCATGGATCAGCCCGAGCCGAAATTCCTCGAGCTCGCCATTGGCGAGTTGCTCGAAGAGCGTGGCGACGCTGGTCGCGTCGGCTTGTTCGGAATCTTCGACCAACGGCGCGATCACATAGCCTTGCCGCCCCTCACGCAGCTTTTTTCGATAAAACTCCCACCAACTGGCCCGCTGTTCGGGAGCCGGCGCATACGAGTGCAATGTCTGTCGGCCAGGCGGCGCCTCGCGCAGCGTCGAGACATCCAGATCTCCATACAAGGTCAGGGCCACGGTCCGCGGAATCGGCGTCGCCGTCATGACCAAATAATGCGGATCGGCTCCCGCTTGCTTCAACATTGCGCGTTGGCGAACGCCAAACTTGTGCTGCTCGTCGATCACCACCAGGCCCAGCTTTGCGAACTCGACTCCCGCCAGGACGATCGCTTGCGTGCCGATCAGAATGTCGAGCTCGCCGGCCGCGGTCTGGGCCAGCAGGCGCTGGCGGTCGCCGGCCGACAATCCGCCGGTCAACAAGCCCGTGCGAACTCGTCCTTGCTCCAGAAGGCGGCCTAAGGTCTGGGCATGCTGGACGGCGAGGACCTCGGTCGGCGCCATGAGCACGGCTTGGCGCCCGTGGGCGACGGCCAAGAGCATCGCATACAGGGCGACGGCCGTTTTGCCGCTGCCGACATCCCCTTGCAACAGGCGGTGCATTGGAATCGGCCGCGCCAGATCGGCCGCAACTTCGCGAATCGCCGTTTCTTGGCCGCCCGTCAAGGTGAACGGAAACAAGCGGCGAATCCGCGCGTCAATTTTCGCCGTGGAAACCAGCGGCGGCGCATGCGCGTCTTGCCGCGACTGTTGCCGCTTCAGCGCGAGCGCCAATTGCAGCACGAATAGTTCTTGATAGACAAACCGCCGCCGCGCCGCGGCCAGACTCTCGTGCGAATCGGGAAAATGGATCTGCCGCAGCGCGGTCTGAATCGGCGACAACCGGTGCGCCGCGAGAAAATCGGCAGGCAACGCCTCCTCGACCGCGTCGCATAGCGACTCGACCACCCCTTGCGAAATCCGCCGCATGGCCCCCTGGGCCAAGCCCTCGGTCAACGGATAAACCGGCAGCAACTTGCCCGGCGGAGCCGTCTCCTCCGGCTCGAGCCACTGTACGTCGGGATGTACGATCTCCCACCGCATTTGATTCAGCCGGGGCTTGCCGCTGAGCACTAACCGCTGGCCGGCCTTGAAGCGGGTTCGCAAAAAGGGTTGATTGAACCAGATCGCCCGCAAGTAGTGATTTTCCTCGCGGACGAGCACTCCGAGCAGCGAACGGCCCGGCCCCGTTTCACGCAGATCGACATCGACGACTTGGCCTTCCACGCTTTGCAACCGATCTTCTTCCAGATCGCGAATTGCGCGCAAATCGGTCAAGTCTTGATAGTCGCGCGGAAACTGAAAGAGGACGTCGCAGGCCGTCTGCAAGCCGAGCCGCCCGAGCAACTCCGCGCGTTGCGGGCCGACGCCCGTCAGAAATTGGACCGGCGTGGCCAAGCGCTCAGCCGGCGACTTTGCTCGTGGCGGAGAAGTGGAGTCCGACATGAAACGCTCTGCCTTGCCCAGAATCTTTCGGTCCTCTGCGTGGCACCGCACGGCGCTATTTGGGCCCGGTTGCCGGCGCTCCAGGCCGACCCGCGGAACGGCGAGAGAGCCCCAGGCACCGCGAACCTAGTCAAGTTCCGTTGGATTGGACCGGCACGCGGATCCGCTTAAAGACATACGGCCGTGTCGCCAGCCGCGCCAGCTTCAATTGTCGCCGGCGGCCAAGCTAGCGCACACCAACTCTTCATCGTTCCGCTCAAACACGCATCGATCTGCAAACGCCGGGTGCGACCAGCAGACGCCGTTGCGCTGGCGCAGTTGCTCTTGGGTCGGGGAGATTAGCTTCGCTCGGCTGATTTCTTGAAAGCCCTCCGGCGAAAGCTTGCCGATGATCAACTCGCCCCGTTCGTTGAACATCCACATTTTATCGCCGTTGCGGACGAAGTGAATGGTGCTCCAGCGCGCTTTAGGGGTGGCCGTCAGGTTTTCCCAGATCCGGTCTCCCGTCTTGGCATCCAGACAGCGCAATTGTCCGTAGCTGTCGACGCCATAGAGATAGTCGCCCAGAAAGACCGGCGTGCTGATGATCGATTGCAAGGCGTCGGTTTGCTCCTCATTCTTTCCACGCCGCTTCCAAATCTCCTCGACCGCCAGCTTGTCCGCAGGCACCCGCAGCAGATACGCGCCGTCGTAAAAACAGCTCAAAAAGAGCCGCTCGCCATTGAGCACCGGCGTGCCAATGTTGATCACCATTTTGGTCGGCTTCGTTGGGTATTTCCAGAACACCTTGCCACTGGCGGGCGCCAAGCCGACAAGATTATCGCCTGTCCAGCAAACCAGCACGCGCTGGCCGGCTTGCTCGATCACGATCGGGGCGGAATAGGAGGCGTTGTCATCAAGGGCCCGCCACCGCTCTTCGCCCGTCTTACGATCGAAGGCGACCAGGCAAGCCTTTTCTCCGCCGACTTGGACGATGAGCAGGTCCGCCTCTACGAGGGGCGCCGAGGCGATTCCCCAGATCGGCATGCGGATTTTATATTCCGCATTCAAATCCTTCTTCCACAAGATTTCGCCCGACTTGGCATCGAGGCAGTGCAAATTTCCCATGGTCCCGAGGGCATAGGCGCGGCCGTCGGCGACGGTTACACATGCTCGAGGACCTGCGACGTAGCCGACCTTGTCGTAGACGCAATCGTACTCCTTCGTCCAGAGTTCGCGGCCGGTCTGCTCGTCGAAGCAGCGGATGCGCTCGATTTGCTTCGGCTCCGCCTGACGGTCGGTGAGATACACACGGCCCGCGGCGACGGTCGGTCCGGAGTAGCCGCTGCCGACCGGCACGTGCCATCGCAGCTTCAACTCCTGCGAGGCAAACTTCTCGACCAGCCCGGTTTCGCGCCAAACGCCATCGCGATGAACCCCACGCCATTGGGGCCAATCTTCGGCCAAGCTGGGCAGCGTCAACAGACAGACGAACAAGCCACCGCAACAAATCACGCGCGACATAACCGGAGCCTTGGCGAGGGGTAGAGAGGTTCCCAAGTGAACTCGTCCG
>DASRSE010000173.1:0-10595 GCA_035656655.1 Pirellulales bacterium | reverse complement strand
CAGGCAGCGGGCAGCTATGGAGGGTCCGCGTCTCCGTCAGCCGATGCTGCGTGCCGGCCAGATGATTGCCATCCAGAATGCGCAGCCGATAGCCGGGCACCATCGCCGGCCGCTGCGCATTCAAGCAGGCGATGATCGGCTTCAGACGCTGCGCGACTTCGCGGACCAAGGCTTGGCAGACCGCCGGCTCCGTCCCCTGCAATTTGTTGTAGAGCGACGTGACCGAGACCTGAATCGCGTCGCAGGAGGCGGCATAGGCCGCATTGACCGATTTCCGCACGCCATGGACGGCCAAGCCGAGAATCTCGACACAGGTGGAAAACAACAATTCGTCCTCGTATTGTTGTTGAGCATGTTCCCGAAATAGCGCATCGATTCGGGACGCCGGCAAGGCATAGGTCAAAATTCCGCGCATCATGACCGTGACCGGACTATACAGGGCGAACCGCTCGAAAACTTTATCTAACAACATGACCGCGACCCTCCGTGCAAAAAAAAGAACTTGAAGCGCCATTTCATGTTACACCGTCGCTCCCTCGCTCGACCACAAGGCCCATGCTAGCTTGAAAGGGGTGGCTGGGACAGGCACGGCGGAACGCCGTGCGCGGGCCCACCATGATGCGGTGATCGCGGTGAGAGTTGGCAGCGAAGCTTTGGATGTTGGCGGCGCGCGTGTTGGTCGCGCGAGCGCGTAGGTCGCGAGCGTGGTGAATTTTGGTCGCGAGCGATTTGGATCGCTACGCATTTGCCACGCGACGCCGGTTCTTGGTGGGCCTGCGCTCGCTGCGCGAGCTGGTCCGCACCCTACAATTCGCACGCTGCGCAGCACGCTACAATTCGCACGCTGGCCCACCCAACGATTCGCGATAATTCGCCGCGTTCGCCATTTCGCGCGCAGGTCCGCACCGCACGCTGCTCTGCCACCCGGCATGGACTGACCAGACACTGGGCAGCAAAATATTGGCGTGACAAGCCAATGGAATGAACGATCTGGGTCTCAGCCGGTGTAAGCTTGGATCAGCAGCACGGCTCCAATGAGGATCAGGCCGCCATAGGTCATTCGCAAAAATCCGTTCCCTGACACGCGATGGTTTAAGGCGCGGCCTAAAAAGATCGCGGCCAAAACGCCCGGCAGCGAGACCAGAAAATAGCGCGTGACCTCCGCGCCCCACAGCCCAAGCGCGGCATATCCGGCCAGCCCAAGCAGGCTGGCAGGCAGAAAATATCCTTGCAAGGTGGCGCGAAAATGTTGCGGCGACCAGCGCCGGAGCGTGCCATAAACGGCAAGCGGCGGGCCGTTCATGCCATACGCGCCGCCGAGGATGCCAGAGCAAAAGCCGCAGCCCAGCAGCATTCCTCCATGATCGCGCAGCAAATGAAATCGGCCTTTCGCGGCCAGCGAATAGCTCGAGAACGCGATGATAATCAACCCGAGAATCAGTTTGACGATGCGATCATTGACTTGCGTCAAGAGCAACAGCCCCAAGGGAATGCCCGGCAGCGCCGCGGCGAGCAGCCACACGGCGCTGCGGACTTCGATTCTCCGCCAATCTTGCGCCACGATGATCGCGGCCACCACCACGGAGACCAGCACCGCCAGGGGCGCGGCGACCGAAACGGGGATTCGCAACGCGAGTAACGGAACCGCGACCAGGGCCTCGCCAAACCCGAGCGTCGAGCGAATCAGCGTGGCGGCGAAGAGAACGGCGAGCACATACGTCGTCGTTGGTTCAAGCATGCAGTCGCTCCGCGAACGTCAATTCCCTGTGCGCGTCCGCGACTGCCGGCCGCAGCCATGCTTTCGCGGCCGCGTTAATTCGCCCCCGGCTTCGCGGGCTCCGCTTTGGACGCTTTCTTCTCGCCGCTCAAGCATTTGCCAATGTTGCGCACGGCCTGCTTGATGCGATTTTCGTTCTCGATCAACGCCAGCCGCAGATAGCCTTCGCCCGAGGGGCCAAACCCGGCGCCCGGACTCACGACGACGTCCGCTTCTTGCAATAGCTTCATCGCAAAGTCGAGCGACCCCATCTTCGCCCACGGCTCCGGGATCTTTGCCCAGACGAACATGCTGGCCCGCGGCGGAGTAACTTCCCAGCCGATGCGACGGAGGCTGTCGACCATGACATCGCGGCGATGCTGATATTCCAGCGCCTGAGCCTCGACCTGGGCGTCGGTGTGGCGCAGCGCCATGATCGCGGCGATTTGGATCGGGCGAAACATCCCATAATCGTAATAGGCCTTGATCGTCCCGAGCGCGCGGACCATTTCGGGATTGCCGGCGCAGAAACCGACCCGCCAACCGGCCATGTTGTACCCTTTGCTCATCGTCGAAAACTCGACTCCGACCTCGCGAGCCCGCGGCGCGGCGAGAAAACTGGGCGCTTTGTAACCGTCAAACGTCACGTCCGCGTAGGCAATGTCGCTGATGACCATGAACCCGTACTTACGAGCGAGCTTCACCACGTCGGCGTAAAACTCGGGCTCGACCGTAACGGTCGACGGGTTGTGCGGATAGTTGAGGATGACGAGCTTGGGCGCCGGATAAATGTTCTCGCAGGTGTAGGCGATGTTGGCGAGATACTTTTCGCTGTCGCCGACCTCGAGCGAAATCGCATTCCCGCCAGCCAGCGCGACGGCGTACAAATGCGCCGGAAAGGTCGGCGCCGGAACAATTGCCGTGTCGCCCGGCCCCATCAGCGCAAGGCACATGTGGCTGAACCCTTCTTTCGAGCCGAGCGTGGCGATCAGCTCGGTTTCCGGGTCCAGCCGCACGCCCCACTTTTTCATATACTTCGCGCAGGCCTCGCGCCGCAACTGCATGATGCCGAGCGACGGGCTATAGCCGTGATTGCGCTCGTCGCGGGCGGCTTCCGCGAGTTTTTCCACGACCAATTCAGCGGGCGGGTCGGTCGGATTGCCCATCCCCAGATCAATTACGTCGTCGCCGGCCCGCCGCTTTTGGTACATCAACTGATTGATGCGCGCGAACAAGTAGGTCGGCAACCGGCTAACACGATCGGCGACTTGGATTTTGAAAGGCCGATTGTCGTCGGCCGAATCGGCGTCGCGGGCGTCGTTGAGGGGTTCTGGGTTCATGGAGTTCCACGCACACTAAAGTAAAAATCGTCGCGCCGCTTATTTTTTCTTCTGCTCGAACATCCACGGAATCGCGCTGTGGGGATCGTTATAGGCTTTTTCCCAACTGTTGTGGCCGACGCCGGGATATTCGGTGTATTTGGGCTCGCCGCCGGCGGCCTTGATGGCGGCAATCATCTTGCGCGAGCGCTCGACCGGCACGGCCGGGTCCGCGTCGCCGTGGAAGCACCAAATCGGCAGCTTGATCAATTTGGCCGCTTGCGACTCGTCGCCGCCGCCGCAAATCGGCACGACCGCCGCGAACTTGTCGGGATAGCGGCAGGCGATATCCCATGAGCCAAATCCGCCCATCGACAGACCGGTGAGATACATCCGCTTTTCATCAATTGGATACTTTTTGACGACTTCGTCGAGGATGCCGAGCGCGACCTTGGCTTGATCGGAAGGCTCCTTCGGCGCATTTTCGGAGTTCTTGCGGCCCCAATCGACATCGGCCCATTTCTTTCCGCTGCGACATTGCGGCGCGATCACGAAGCAAGGAAATTTCTGGCGATTCTCGGGCGAAGCGATCGTTTCACCGAAGTATTTCAGTTGGTTTTTGTTGTCGTCTCCGCGTTCGCCCGCCCCATGCAGAAAGAGCACGACGGGATATTTCTTGCCCGGCTCGATTGTTTCCGGCTTGAGGAGCCGCCACTTGAACGGTTCCTCTTTATAGTCGCCGCCCGTGTAGACATAGGTATGTTCCTCATAGAGCTTGGCGGCATCGTCCAGGTTCGCGGTCATATTCAGCGCAACGACGGAAAGAAGAAGGGACGACAGCATGGCAATAAACTCCGTGGGGAAAGTAGGTCAAGCGCGGTCGACGGCGAAAGAACGCCCGCCCAGAACCACTTCAGAATGCCAATTTGAAGCGCGTAAATCAAGCGCCCTGCCCTATTTCTTCCCGGACCGCGGCACGAACGGCAACTTCGCGGCGGCTTCGCAGAAAGAATCTGCCCACTATTTCAACTCGAATTGCGCTTCCGCCGTTCCTACCGAAAGCGCGTGCACGCGCACCTTGGCTGCGACCGGCTTCGTATCGATCGAGCGCACGAGCCAAGTTTGCGTGTGCTTCCCCCCGTTGCCTTGCAGCCGCGGCAACTCGACGCGCGACTTGGCTTGCACGAACGTGACCGCCGGCGGCAACTCCAGCTTCATCTGGAGCGGATACGGCTCGCCGGTGATGTGGCCCATGTCGCTCATGGTCGGCAGATAGCCGTTGTTCACGACGGTGACCGTGACGCGAAACAAGCCGCCGCCGAGCGGTTCGACCTTGTGTTCCGCGATCGCCAATTGCGGCATTAACTCGCCCAGCCCAACCAAGAACTGAAAGTGCTTATCGGCCAGTGCGTCGATTTCTGAGGCCGGCGGATTGAGCCGCAAAAACGGCTTGAACCCGCCGATTTCGCATTTCTGATGCGGAAAATCCGGGTTGTCGATCTTCCGCCACGGAACAAACCCGTCGATCTTCTCTTGAGCAAACCAGCGCAGCGCATTTAGCTCGTCGGCCGCGCGCGAATCGAGCGGCGTATCGGCGGCCCCTTTTTCGGCCGGGGCAGCCGCGACTTTGGGAATCCACCAGCCGCGCGCCGCGAGCGACCAACGGCCAAAATGAAAATAGGCCCATTCCGAAAACGAACCGGCTCCGGCAGGCGGCGCTGGCGCGTCCGATCCGCCGTGCACTTTGCGATAGCGCTCAGCCAGAAAATCGGTGTACGGCTGATCGGCCCCCGACAAAAAGGTCCGCTGCGGGCCATTTTCCGAACCGGGTTTCCACGGATGCATCAGGTTGTCTTCCGGCGTAAACGTGAAGACCAGCGCGATATTGGGATGGTCGAAGCAAAAATCGGCGACCGCGCGAGTTTCCACTTCGGAAACCTGGTGCGGGCCGGCGCCCTGCTTGAAAAACGGATACTTGAACGTAAAGTTGCGGTTGAAGTCGACCCCGCCCGGACCATCTTCGTTGTACTTGCCGTCGCCGTCGTCGTCTTTCCCTTCGGGATAGACCAGGAACGCGCCGCGCTCATTTTTTTTCGCCTCCGCCGGCACGAGCAGCCGCGGGTCGTTCGGATGAGCCAATAGATCGCCCGTCGCATCTTCGACTCGCATTTGCGTGATCAAGCCATCGCCGTTCAGGTCGTCTGGCGGATCTTCGTTTTGTTTCCCGTCGTGGTCGTCATCGGTCGGCCGCAAGTTGCCGGCGCGCTCGAGGTAAGGCTTCGTGAAGAAGGCTTCGCTCGGGTCGGGCGTTGGGCGCGGAATCACATAAAACGTGAACCGTTCGAGCAGCTTCTTCACGCCGTCGTCGGTTTGGCTCTTCGCGCGCAACTGCTTCGCCAAGCGCAGCGCCAACTCCGAGCCGAGCAAATGCGGAGCGTACACGTTTCCCAGCACCAAGATGGCGGGCTTTTTGTCGACTTCGCCGCGGCCGATCGTGATAAGCCAGACGTCGCGTTTGCCCAGCGTCGTGCCCAGCGAACGGACCCGGACCTCATCTTTAAGTGGCAAGGCCTTCACTTGCTCGGTCAAGGCGGCGTAGTCGGTATACCCGGCGATGATCGGCTCGCCGGCGCGGGCCGTCGAGATGCCGAAAGCGGACCAGCACGCCGCCGTTAGCGCGCCGAAAAAGAGCCGATTCCAGTGCGTCATGAGGATGCCTAATCAAGGAGTTGGAGTGCCGCCTGCGGCCGACATTTTAGTTCTCGCGGCCCTGTCTAGTTTAGTTGGCGGGCCGAGCAATTTCACTTGCGATCGCCGAAAATCAGTGTCATGACTTCGGATCGGGTCGAAAGATTCGAGCGAAACAGCCCCTTCATCGCCGAGGTGACGCAGACGCTGCCCGGCTTGCGGACGCCGCGAATCGTCATGCACGAATGGACCGCCTCGATCACGACCCCGACTCCCTTGGCGTCCAATTCCTCGACCATCAGGTTCGCGATGGTCTCGGTCATTCGCTCTTGCACCTGCGGCCGGTGCGAAACGACCTCGACCACCCGGGCCAGCTTGCTCAGGCCGAGCACTTTGCCCTTCGGCAGATAGGCGACATGCACTTTGCCCATGAATGGCAGCATGTGGTGCTCGCACATGCTATTGAAGCTGATGTCTTTGACCAAGACGATTTCGTCGTACTTTTCATGAAAGACTTTTTGCAAATGAACGCGCGGGTCTTGGTGCAAGCCGGCAAACATCTCGGCGTACATCCGGCCGACGCGCGCCGGCGTTTCCTTTAGCCCTTCGCGGTCAGGGTCCTCACCCACCGCAATCAGAATCTCGCGGACCGCGCGTTGAATCCGCGCGTGGTCAACCACGAAGCAGGGGTCCGCCGCGCTCGCCGGTTCGTCTCCCTCGCCCTCCGCCGCGGCCGCATTGAACGACTTGGAACCCTCCGCAGACAAAGCGGGCAATGCCGAAGCGGGCAATGCCGAAGCGGGCAATGCCGAAGCGGACAATGCTGAAGCGGACAATGCCGCGGCCGGCGAGCTTGATTCGGACAGCGGCAAATCTGCCGGAACACTCTCCCCCACGGCCGAAACCGGCGCGCCGTGGCCGCCCTCCGCGCGTTCGTGAGCGGCGCGGCGATGATTCTTGGGTCCGGTCGAGCGAGCCATGCGAATTCCTGCAACGAACCAAGGGCAAACCGTCGATCTTAAGTCGCGCAGCTCGAGCGCGTCAAGTTGCCGCCGCCGCGAACTGGCGGCGCGGTTATTCGCGATCGGTTGCGGCTTCCATGATTTTTTGCTCGGTCGCTTCGGCCCGAGTGAATTCGCCGGTGAGCCGCCCTTCGCAAAGAACGAGAATCCGGTCGCACACGGTCAGCAGTTCGGGCAGCTCGCTCGAGGTCACGATGATTGCCAGTCCTTGGCGGCACAGCGTGTCCATCAAGCGATAGATTTCCGCCTTCGCGCCGACGTCGATTCCGCGGGTCGGGTCGTCCAGCAGCAACACTTTCGGATTTGTCAGCAGCCAGCGCCCGATGATCGTCTTTTGCTGATTCCCCCCGGACAGGGTCGTGATGGGCGCATCGATGCCGGCGGTCTTGACGCCGAGTTGGCGGACCGATTCGCTGACCATCGCGCGCTCGCGCCGCGTGCTAACCACTCCGGCGGTCGCGGTCCGGTCGAGCGTGCAGAGGGAAACGTTGCCGCACACATTCATTTGCGGAAACAGGCCGAGCCGCTTGCGATCTTCCGTGACCAATGCCATCCCGGCCCGACGCGCCTCCGCTGGATCGCGAAATTGAACCGGCTGGCCGGCCAAGAGGATCTCGCCGAGAGGGCGTTGCGGGCTCGCGCCGAACAAACATTCGAGCAGTTCCGTGCGGCCGGCGCCCATCAACCCGGCAAAGCCGATAATCTCGCCGCAACGCAAGCGGAAGTTGATTTTCTGGAGCCGCCAGCCGCGCGCATGGCCCGGCCAAGGAAGCGACAGATTGCGGACTTCCAGCACGGTTTCGCTCGGTGTGCGGTTCGCGCCGAGCTGCGTTTCTTCGATTTCGCGGCCCACCATCAAATGCGCGATCTCGCGCGGCGAGGTAGCGCTGCGAGCGAGCGTTTTCACCAGGCGGCCGTCGCGGAGCACGCTGATCCGATCGGCAAGACGAAAAATCTCGTCCATTTTGTGCGAGATATAGAGGATCGTCACGCCCCGTTGCCGCAGCCGATCGATGATGCGAAACAACCGTTCGACTTCGCTCTCCGTCAGCGCGCTGGTCGGCTCGTCCATGATCAAGATTTCCGCCTCGAGCGACAGGGCCTTGGCGATTTCGATGAGTTGCTGATCGCCCACGCGGAGCGCGCTGACCGGCTCGGCGGGCGAGATCTTGCATTCGAGTTGGTCGAGCAAATCGGCGGCGGCCCGCTCCATCGCGCGGTCATCGCGCAGGCCGAGCGCGCCGCGCTTTTCGCGGCCGAGAAAAATATTCGCGGCCGCCGAGAGCTGCTCGACGAGATTCAGCTCTTGGTGGATGATGCTGACCCCGGCCGCTTCGGCCGCGCGGGTCGAGTTGAAGCGGACCGGAGCGCCGCGGAGCAGATACTCGCCGTCAAATTGCGAGTGAACTCCGGCGAGGATTTTCATCAGGGTGCTTTTGCCCGCCCCGTTCTCGCCGCAGATCGCGTGGAGTTCGCCCGCCTGTACTTCGATGTTGATCTCGGACAACGCCTTCACGCCCGGAAAGGTTTTGCTGACTTGGCGAACGGCGATGAGCGGTGATTGCGCCATGCGAAGCTCCGGAGCGAAACGAAGAAGCAATGCCGCGGCAGTTCAGGCCAGCGGCGGACCGGCTATGCGCGCCGCGCGCGGATCATCTCGGCGCCCTTGATGGCCCCCAGCACCACCGCCGTGCCGCCGCCGATCAGCGTGCCCGCGAGCATCCCAAAACTTGCCGCCGCAAACGACCAGATCAAGAGCGCCATCGCTCCGATCGAAACGACGCCGAGTTTGCCGGGAAAGAGTTCTTGCCCGCTGTTCCACAACTGCTGCAATTGGCTGAACGTGACCGCGACCACGACCACCGCGCCCACGATCAAGCCTTCGTACATGTCGGCGCCGCTGGGAATGATGCGCGCCACCGAGTCGATTACAACGCGCAAAAAGACACAGCCGAGAATTGTTCCGGCCACCGTTCCGACGCCGCCGATCAAGCTACAGCCGCCGACGACCGCGGCGGCGATGGCATTGAGTTCATAACCGCGGCCTTGATTGACCGGCGATGCACCGATTTCATTGCCGACGAACAGCACTCCGGCAATGCTCGCCGTGATCGCCGCAAACGCATACGCGAACCACTTGATATTGTCGGCCTTGATGCCGCTCAGCCGGGCGGCCTGCTCATTGCCTCCGATAGCGTAGAGGTGCCGTC
Source organism: Pirellulales bacterium (assembly GCA_035656655.1). GTDB lineage: Bacteria > Planctomycetota > Planctomycetia > Pirellulales > DASRSE01 > DASRSE01. Next base: position 1,600 of record DASRSE010000173.1, on the reverse strand, counting down.
CTAACACGGTCCGGCTGAGGATGAACCAAGTGATTGCCGCGAGCACGCCAAACGTGGCAACCTGGACCCAGATATGAGCGTTGATGTAGTCAAAGAACGGGTCATTCACATTGATCTGCGTGCGCACCAAACCGCGCGGCAGCGTCACGCCATCGCAAATGATCCGAGCCAGACTGCGCAGACCGACAAGCGTGGCCAAGGTGGCGATAAACGGCGGCAACCGCAGGGCGGAAATCAGCCACGCATGAAACGTGCCGACGACGAAGCCGGAAAAGATTGCTCCCAGAATGGCGATGGGAACCACCAACGCGGCCGCCGTCGAGGCAAACCCCGAGCCGGAATCGGCCAGCATCTTGGCCCATTCGTGTCCGATGATCAAGAGCGATCCACAGACGGTGGCGCTCAGCGCGATCATCGACCCGACCGAGAGATCGATGCCGCCGCAGATAATGACGACCGTCGCGCCCAGCGAGTAAATGCCGAGCAGCGCCGTATAGCGCGCGATCTCATGGATGCTCTCGACCGGCTGGCGAAAGTATCCGTGATTTTTGTCGAGAAAGTTAGCGAGCACCACCACCACGCCGATGGCCGCCAACAACATCAACTCATTCGCCCGCAGGGGCCAAAACCGGGCATTCCCCGAAGCGGAACTCATGAGCTAGTCAGATTATACTTTTTGAGCCATTCTTGAAATTTCGATAACGGCATGAACTCGACCGTTTTCGGATCGAACTGCTCGGCCTTGAGCGGCGTGTCCTTGTCCGGCGCGACGACTCGCAAGCCGGTGGCAAACGTCTGCTGGCCCGGTTTGGGAAACATCTCCTTGATCGTGGCGTCGTCCTTGGTGACCATGGCCTTCAACAGGCGGGCCGCTTGCACGCCCATCCCATACGGATCTTGCACGATCATGACGTCGATATTGCCCTTGGCCATCTGCTCGATCGCCTTGTCCTCGGCATCGAATGTGGCCACCACCACCTTATCATGGTTTCCCTTTTGGGCGACGACTTCGGCGATGGCCGGCCCGTTGTACGACCAGATGCCCAGCAGCGCGACCAACTCGTCGCTGTGATTGGTGATCGCGTTGCGGACATTCTCGCGGGCCTTCGTGCGGTCGGTTTCGTCGGGCATCCGATCGATTTCGGTGTAGGTCGGCGAGAGAATCTCTTTGACGCCATCCATCCGGTTGCGGGCGTTGTCGTTATCGACGTAGCCGGCGAATTGGACGTAGCCCCCCTTCGTCACTTTGCGAGCTTCGAGCAGCGTCTTGGTGCATTGACCGAGCGCGTTGCCGGCAATTTTGTTGTTCGTGCCAATGTAATAGGGGCGCGCGTCGGGAAAGGTTTTCGTGTTTACGTCGCCGTCGACCGTGATGACCTTGACCCCTTTGGCTTGCAGTTTTTTCAATTCGGAAACGATCGCCGCGTTGTCAGCTTGAATGACCGAGATCGCGATGGCCGCCACGTCGGCCTCGTTGCCGAACTGCCGCAACTTCTCGATCTGGCCCCCCGCGGTGCCGTCGTTGGATTGCCACGCAATGGTGAGGCCGGCGGCCGCCAGATCATATTTCTTGGCGCCTTCGTCCAAGCCATGATGGCAG
>DASRSE010000172.1:0-4868 GCA_035656655.1 Pirellulales bacterium | reverse complement strand
CAAAGAACGCGCCGGTGTCGTAGCGCGGAGTCGGCTCGACGAGCCGGCTCGGGTAGATCGTGCTGGCATCGGCCAGGATGCCGAGCATCAACCCGTTTTGTCCGGTGTGATGGAGATATTCGATCAGCCGCGTGCCCCCTTCGTAGAAGGTTTGCCAATCGGTCAAACTCCGGCCGCTCCACGAATCGAGAGCTTCGCTGGCGGAAAAGTTTTGCGGAAACAGCGGCTTTTGCAGATAGCCGGCCAGCATTCGCCCCGAGGTTTCCCCCGTGTCGGGCAAGAGCCGCGAAAGGTGCGCGGGCCCGGCCAAGACGCGGAGTTTGCCAAACACGGCGCGCGTCGTTTCGCGATGATTGCTGAACATGACCAGCGGCGATTTCGTTCGCGGCCAGAACACGATCCGATGATGGAGCCAATGCGAGGTCGCCGGCGCCATCTCTTCCGCGACATCGATTCCCGAGTCGAGGCCAATCGGCAGCAGCGCGCCGGCCGCATTCGGCTCGAGGATGCTAATTCCGAGGGTTTGCGCGATATCGCTCGGCACGTCGACCTCGAGAATATGCGGCATCCCCGGCTTGGAAATCGCCAAGGGATAGGCTTCCCAACTGAGTTCGCCATTCCGCGGCGATGGGGCAAGTTGAATCAACGGTCCGAGCGAGTGGTTCCAAATCGCCGAGTGTCCGTTGCTCAGCGGCCCTTTGCGAAAGTTGTTCAGGCCCGGCCACGCGGTGAGCAAATCCCAGCCTTTTGGATTCGCCGGATCGAGTTCTTCGACCGTGGTCCAGGTCGCGCGGTTCGTGGGGAGCGCGATCGGTTGCGTTCCCAGCACGATAAATTGCAGCTTGCGATCGGCGACCGGTTTGTTCCAGCGCAACAGGCCGCGCTCGGACGCTTCCAATTGCAATTCATAGACTCCCTCGTCGGCGGGCATGGTGATGGCAAAGCTCACGCTGCTGCTCGTCTCGGGCGCGTTTACTTTGACTTCTTGTTCTTTGGACCAGAGCGCCTTTCCGCCGCGCGCGCTGGCGAGCGTCGCTTTTAGATGCAAGAGCGTGCCGGGCGCGAGCAGCGGCAACTGCGGCTGGATTTCGAGGGGCCATTCTTCGCCCGGCGAAAAGACGAGCGAATCGCGGTCCAGCTTGAGCTGGATCGCATCGCCCGGCGCGCGGCGGATCAGGACGCGGTTGCCTTGATCGTCGAGTTGGCCGTTGTGTACGTCGCGCATCAAGTCGGCGAGCGGCACTTCGATGGTTTGGGCGTGCTTGTCGTCGCCGCGCGGCACGAACTCGACGAGCAGCTTGGCCGACAGCGGCGCGTTCACGGCGAAATCGACGCCGTCGTAGGCGCGCGGCGTCTGCGCGCGCAGCTCGAGGTGATCTCCGGCGACCCACATCGAGCCGGGCTCATCGGCCTCGACGCCGAGCGAATGGGGGTCGGAAATCGTCCCGGCGGAGAGGCCCACGCGGCCTTGCCAAATTCGTTCCGCCCCGCCTCCCCAAGCAATGCGAAATCGCAATGTCGGATCGCTCGACACCGCGGGATTGGATTCAGGCAGGAGATCGGCCGGTTGCTGAAGCGCGACCGGCTTCCGTTCGACCGCGGGCGTGGGACTGGCGCGGTCTGCGCCGTGGGCGCGCAGCGCGAACAGCGCCAGAAGAATCCCCAACAGGAGTCTCCGGTTCGTTCGCATCAGACGCGCGCAGCGCTCGCGCTGGCTGGCCGGACATCCTTGTCCGCGCATGGCAGACCCGAGTGGTGAACGTAAAGCGTGAAGGGATAAAGTGAAACGGGCCGGATTATAGGGACGAACCCGGCTCGAAACTAGGCGGGTTTCGCTGGTAAAGACCCGTGTTCAGCCGCGTCAAACTGGGCGCTATACCCAAACCGGCGAGTGCCATTCCGCCTGGGAACCCCGCGAATATCTGGGCGCCTCGGCGCACATTAGAACCCCTTATGCCATGATTTTGGCAACCGAGCGGCCGCTTGATGCGCGGAGGAAGATGCAGGAACGAACCGCGTGCAATTAGGGCACCCGATAGGCCGCGTGAAACGAATCGGCCGGGGGAAGCGTGCTCGCCGGCGCTAGCCCTGACAGCGGTGCTGGCGCGCGTGCCCCACCTGCCGGCGAGGGACAGGCTGGTTGCGCAGCCGGCGCCGCGACGCTCTCGCCGGCGAGCGGAGTCGCCGCGAGCGCTTCGGCGTCGGTCGCCACGGGCGGCGCGGGGAGCGGCGCGATTTGCTTAAAGCGTGCTAGCATCTGCTCCGCGTCGCGCAATAAATGTTGAAGCAAGATCATTTTGCTATCGAGTTGGGCCATGACGGTCCGAGCCGATTCGTGCAGCTCAACCTCCCACCGTTGCATCGGCAGCGGCTTGTCCAGGTTGGTCGGCAAGATGCGTTTTTGCGGCTCGACGACCCGCGGCGCGTGGGCCTGATCGCGCTGCCAGCGGGCCCGCGCGGAAAAATACTTGCGCGACCGGCGTAGCAGAATGCCAATCGCCAGCGCAATGCCGAAGGCAAAAAAATAAGCGGGCCACGGGGGGCTGCCGAACAAGATCATCCGTCCATCATCCGTGAAAAGGGAATAAAATCGCTCCGACCTCCTGAGGCGAAACGCGCGCTAGCGCCCGCTCGCGCTTTCCGCAAACGCCCGCTGCGCGGCCTCGTAAACCAATCGTAATGGAACGCCCTCTTGTTCGGCTGCGCGGCGGCAGCTTTCATACTCGGGCGAGAACCGCGCGTCTTGGCCGGGAAGGGTTACTCGTTTGCCCTCGACTTCGCCATAGGGGGTGGTCACGCATTGGCTGCTCCGCTCAAGCGTCGTCCGGCTCACGGGCCAGCGGCGGACTCCCAGTGTGGTCGATTCTCGAAAGACGATCGCTTCGAGCGCGCTCAGATCGGCCTCGCGGCATAAGACGGACAGCAGGACTCCGGGCCGATTCTTTTTCATTTGGATCGGCGTCGCATAGACATCGAGCGCGCCGGCCTCCAGCAATTTCGCGGTGCAATAGCCGATCCATTGGCCGCTCATGTCGTCCAGATTTGTTTCGAGCATCCAGACCTGATCGCCGCTCCCGCCGCTGGCGCCGACGGTTTCGCCCAGCACGAGACGGAGGATATTGGGCTGCGTTTCCAACTCGCGGCTGCCTGCCCCATAGCCGATTTTCGTGATGCTCATCGCTGGCAGCGGGCCAAATCGGTCGGCCATCGTGGCGACAATGGCGGCGCCGGTTGGCGTCGTCAGCTCGGCCTCGACGGTCGATGCGGCCAGCGGAATGCCCAGCAGCAATTCGGCCGTGGCCGGGGCAGGAACACTACAGCGGCCGTGGGCGATTTCGATAAAGCCGGTGCCGGTGGGAATGGGCGATGCGACGATCTGCTCGACGCCGAGCAGATCGAGCCCGATCGCCGCGCCCACGATATCGGCAATCGAATCGACCGCCCCGACCTCATGGAAATGCACTTTGCGGAGCGTCGTGCCGTGGACTTTGGCCTCCGCTTCTCCGAGCCGAGTAAAGATCTTTGTCGCCATTTCTTTTTGCCGCTCGGTCAGCCGGCTCGCTACGATCATGTCGGTGATGTGGTGCAAATGGCGATGCGCCTGCTCCGGCTCGTGTTCGACCTGGATGTGCGTCGCCCGAAAGCCGTGGCGTTTCACTTCGCTGGCGACTAGCCGGCAACTGGGCAAGCCGAGGGAGTCGATGCCCGCTTGAATCGCGGCGAGGTCGACGCCCGCATCGACGAGCGCAGCCAAAGTCATGTCGCCGCTAATTCCGCTGGCACAATCTAGATAAGCCGTTCTCATACGATCCTAAGACGTGGGGAATATTCAAGTGGGTCCGGCGAAAGCAACCGGCGCCAGCGGCCGCGGTGGCCCGCGGTCGTCCGGAATTGGCTGGGGCTGCACAGTATAAGTTTTTCCGGCCCTCGTTGACTATGCGAGATTTCAAATTGTCTCGACCGCGGTCGGCGGCCGGGCGGTTTGCGACGGCGGAGGCGCGGCGGCGCCGCTGGCGTTGACCCTGCGCGATCGTTCGGTTACCGTTCGCCGCGAGCATTTCTCCGGCGGCCCGGCGGTTCGGTCTGCGCCCGGATGCGCGCGGCACTGGTCCATGGAACAAGGCGAATGGCCGGGTTGGCGACACCATTTTGCGAGACTGCGTTGTCGGCTCCGCCATGGGGCCTGCTGCCCGCCGCGATGCGCGTCTTATGGGTCACCACGACCCGCCGCGGCGGCGACTGGCTGACTGCGGCCTTTGCCGAAGATCGCGCTGCCAAAATCGTCGTGGACGAAGTTCTGGGCGCCACCGCCGCGATCACGCGGCTCCGCGACGAAACCTATGACGCGATCTTCGTCGCCCATGTGCTGGGCGAACTCGATGCGCTCGAATTTATCGAAGGGCTGCGAGCCGGGGGGGCCGAAGACCCGCTCCTGGTCCTGGGCGAGCAGCCCGACTCGGAATTGGTGGCCCTCTGCTATGAAGTCGGCGGCGATGGCTACGTTGCAACGGCCGAGACGACGACTCGCGGACTGATCTGGCTCACCGCGCGAGCAATCGAGCGGCATCAGTTGATCCGCGACCATCGGCGATTATCGCAAGGCGAACGGCAGCGGCTGCACATGGAGCACCAGGAAGCCGATCGATTGCTCCATCAACAGCGGGCGTTGATCGCCGACCTTGAATCGCTCTCGGCTGCCACGGCGCGGCCACGCTTGGCGCCGCTCGCGGTCGCCGAAACGGCCCGCGAACTGGTTGAGCGCATGCCGGCCGCGGAATTGTCTCATTCCGCGCTTGACCCGCAATTGGTCGCCCACTACCGCGAGTTGTTGCGCGCCCACGTGATCATGGGTTTTGGAAACCTGGCTC
>DASRSE010000171.1:0-7328 GCA_035656655.1 Pirellulales bacterium | reverse complement strand
TGCTTCGTGAACCGTGCGGCAATTGCTCAGAACTGTCGGATACTGGCGGAGCGACAATTTACGCCGCTGTGGCCGGGACAAGGTCGGCATTGGCTTGGTTGGGGGAATGGTGGCCGAGCTTCCGATCGTGTCCGTTCCCCCGGCCGCATCTTTTGTCTTGTCGCGGGGCGCGTCATGCTGGCGGCCATCTCAAAACAGGAGGTGGTCGATGGCGAACGCGATGCGAGACGCGGCGAGGGAGCGGTTTTGGCGGGACGTGCTGAAGCGACAGCCGGCGAGCGGGTTGTCGGTGCGTGCCTTCTGCCGCAAAGAACAACTGGCCGAAAGCGCATTCTACGGATGGCGGACGGCCGGAGACAGCGACGTTCAACGCCTCTGGGGGTAGGGTCGGGGTCGGCACGGCCGATCGCAAACCAGTATTGGGGCGCTCACCCAATCCGCGGACGATCGTGCCGTCTCGTCTCGCAGGGAGGCAAACATGTCGAGGCCTGGCCTTGTCCCGCCAGTTCTCAAGAAGGCAACTTTTGTCACGTCGCCGCAATTGCAGCGTTCCTGGCCTGTGTCAGCTTTTCTGCGATGCTACGAACAAAGTCGATTATGTCGGCTGCCCGCGCTGATTCGCTGGCGATCCGCAAGGCGGCCTGATTCGCCCAATCCGACATTCTTGTTTTCGCTATTCCCGCCATCAGTTCCTCGGCCCAATACTCTCGCCCACCGGGACGCGGCACGAGCCAAAGTTTTTGCAGCCTTCCGCGACCGGGCATCAACAGCGTCACGGCGGTCAAGGCCGTCTACGTCGGCGAGCAGAGCCTGCGGCATTGGCAAGCCAAGTCCGCCTGGAAGCCGACAGGCCGTCCAAAAAAATTCACGGTGCGACAGCGAAAACGACCTATCGTGGCTCCGCGGTTATCTTTCAGCGGGAGGCGATCCCGAGCACTCATTTGATTGGGCTTTCGCGGTACTGCGAAGTAAAAATAGATAATCTGCTCTAAGTGTGCGTAATCTTGCGGGGGTTATAGGGCATCCATTGGAAACTACGTTCTTGTCAAAGCCAAAATGGACCGTCCAATCGTAGAGTATTTCCTGGCGAAACGTAACAGAAAATGTCGCTGGGCGGCCTTTGAACGTGCCCAGGCATTCACCAAAGCCGACCGTACCGAATCCACCATGAATGTACTCTTGTGTACATTGAATTTGAAGATAAAACTCATATTTAGACATCCCCTTGTGCAGTTTTCCTACCTCGGTGTTGTGGGTCAGACGATCGTCACGCACAATAACGCTTTCGTCGGTCGCAATCGCTGAAGTCGCACCTATGAGCAAAAATGAGAGGACCACGAGTTTGGACATTATGATCTTCCTTAAAAATGAAAGACGATTGGCTGCGATGGCGCTTTGAGTCCCGAACGAGAGACTTCCGCCAGAACAGGGCCACGCGTCATTTACTCTATTTGAAACAGCCCCGTCAAGAGCGCGGATAGAGAGACCAGCCGCGGACTTGCTTGGCTGGGCGGCGCGTCGACTGGAAGTTGGCCGCGGTTGCTTGTCGAGCAATGCGCGCAGCTCAGGCGGTGCAGTCGACCTCCATCTTCAGGCGGTCGATCTGCTCGAACAGTTCGTCTTGGTTGGTCTCCGGGGTCGCTGCTTGCGGCGGCGGTCCTCGAACAGGTCCGGGGCGCCATACAGCAAGCGCTGCTTCCAAGTTGAGATCTCCGCAGTTGGCACCCCGAGCTGGTTCGCCAACTCGCCAAGCGTCTTGTCGCCCTACAAGGCCGCCAATGCAATCCGCGCCTGGAACGCCGCGCCCCGACCACTTGGACCCACAGCGCTCCGTGCCAGCTGGTCTTTTTGGCCGTGTTACCCGACCTGCTCATCCGTTAAAATGGGGGCCAAGTTCTCACCTAAATGCAGCGGTCCAAATTTCGGGGTCCACTCGTGGCACCTGACTCATCCGCCGAGCGGGCGAACTACCGTGGCACGTGGGATTGCTTCGCGGCCCGGTCGCCTGCCGCTGCGAACAGGGCTTTCGTGGCCAACTCTTCCACCAGGTGAGGGTCCCACTTAAGATGCGCCTGAATCAATTGATTTTTGGCAGCTTCGTAAGCCACCACGCAATGGTCGTATTCAGGCGCCTTTGAATCGGCATCCAAGCTGCGATAGACAGCCTTGTAACTTGCATCGTAGGCGGCCGAATATGGATCACGAGCGGGCGATCTGTTGATGTCACTCTCAGCGGGATTATGGTCAACGGCGGCATTGCCCGCGCTCGATTCTTCCGATGCGATCTGTTGCGAGACGGCGCGGGCCACGGCGCGCGCAGCGATTGCGGCGGTCTGATCGGGGATTGCCGCTTGTTTTCCACGCGCCGCGTCGTAGGCCGCCGAATAGGCATCTCGGTACGCGAACAGGACTCGACAATTGCGAAATCCTTGAGAACCCGTTGTCAGCGCCTCGGCCGCTGCCTTGCTGACCGCCTCGTCGATCGGTGTCATTCCGGGTTGCGCCGTCCGGCCATCGCCGACGACGCTGGCAATCGCATCGGCGGCAAGTCGCCTTGCATGTCGGCTGCGCACGATCGGGTCTTTGTCGCCCCCGGTTCGATAGGCGAGTTCGTACACGGCGTCGTAGGCAATCGCCAAGTCGCGCGCACCCTGTTTGCGCTGCGCATCGATTTCTGCGGCCAAGCTCGGGACCGCATTCAACGCCGGTGCCAGAGCGACCAATAGGCTGACAGCAGTAAGGAACTTGTATGAGCGGCGCATTGCTCGGTCCTCTGGGAGTGAATTGTTCTGGAAAGTTCTTGAGTTTCGGGGCGGCTCGCAGATCCGTCCCAGCTACAGTCGGCCGATTCCGCGGATTGACAGGAAAGACTGCGGGATTTTTCCCTAACACAAATCTTCTTATGTTACCGCATGCCGAGCAATGCCGGCGCGAAGGAATTTTGAGTTGGGCTGAGGGTCGTTATTTACGGATGGATCGCCGTGACGCCGGATCGCAGACGCCGGCTTGGCATACGGATGCTGCGTGCTGGGGGCAACGACGAGTTCTGCGGCGTCTTGGGCAACTGCCACTGGAGTTCGGCGATCCGTGTTTCCAACACTGCGATGCGGGATTCATTATAGTCGATCACCCCTGACAGCAAGGCCCGATGCTCAGGCGGCAACGCGGCCGCCAGCCGATCGAGCTGCGCACAGAGTCCTTCGATCCGCCGCAAATTCTCGATCTGTTGGAAGTGGAGAAGGGACGCCAAGCGGCGGTCAATCGGGGAAATCATCACTTGAGTCGCTTTACTCTTTAGTGAGCGAGACCGATAATCGAGTTGCGCCCTTGATCGTCAGTCAGGTTCGGCGGGCCAATAACCCGCGCTGAACGCCAGCGGATCGAGGGCTTTTTTGTTGCGCTAAGTCGGATATTTGTGCATCGTTTTGATGTGCAGTACAACGCGCTTCCCCCGATTCACCACGACTGCCGCGATGTTTCCATCTGCTAATTCCTTCCGAAACGTCAGGGCCGGGCCGTGCACTGGATGCATGCCAAACTTAACAGCAGCGTGGTTATGCAAAACATTTATACGCTGCGTAGCATCCGTCTTGGGTATAGGCAACTGTCCATCAGGCTTCTCATGGCCTTCGCCATGTTGGTTGTGGATTTGCTGCAAATCTTCGCCGTCGATCGCCAATATATGCTGCGGCGTGATCGGCCATCCTGATAGCTGAGCGAGTTTTTCGGCCGCCTCCGGCAAGGGCTTTCCCATTTCGTGGTGGGCCATCGTTGCGGCGCGGCTCGACTTATTGGCCGTTTGGAGTAGAATAAAGGCGCCCGTCGTTGAAATCCCCCATAGGAGAGTTTTCGTTGGCCACGCTTCCCCTTCGTTCCGCCGCCGCGGCTTCGGACGCCAGTTTGAATCTCGCTCTCGCCGCCGCTCGGGTCGCAGAAGACAATCGGGGACAAGACATCGTGGTCATCGATCTGCGGGAGATTACGCCCGTCTTCGACTTTTTTGTCATCGCCACGGGTTCTAGCAAGCGGCAGCTGCACGCGATCAGCGAGGATATTGATCGCATCTTTGAAAAAGAGCTGGGCCAGCACCGGCGCGGCATTGAGGGATACGCCGAAGGACGCTGGGTCTTGCTCGATTACGGCGACGTGGTCATCCATTTATTCGACCCCGAGGCGCGGGAATACTACTCGCTCGAGCAACTTTGGGGCGATGCGGTGCGGGTGGAGTTGCCGGCCGCTCGCGCTTAACAGCGTGAAGTCGGCTGCGCGATTTCTTTGGCCTTCGCGGCACCGTCTTTCCAAAGCGGGGAAGGGGTTGAAGCCAGAATTTTCTTTTGGCGCCTTCTTGAGCGGCGCGTGCTCTCGATCAGACCTGCAATCGGCGGAGTTCCGGCGGCCGGTTCATGGGGTTGCCAGCGAGGCGCGGCAAAGCGAAACTGGACGCTGGACGGAAGGCCGGCTCCCGCGGAAAGCGCACCAGTTGCCGCGGGCAAAATCGCGCGCGACTTCCGTCTGACTCTGGCTGACTAACCGGGTCCCGCTATCAAGCCTTCGCGCTGAGTCCTTCGTGCTGAGCCTTTCATGAATATATTGCGTCTTTTGCAAGCGCAGTTTTCACAAGCATTGAGCGGGTTGGTCGCCAATCCGGCCGAGTATGTCACGCAGATTCGCCGCAGCCAGGAGCCAAAATTCGGCGATTATCAGGCGAATTTTTGCATGCCGCTGGCGAAGCAACTGGATCGGCCATCGCGCGAGGTTGCGCAGGAGGTGGCCGCGCAATTGGACCTGGGAGAATGGTGCGAACCGGCAGAGGTCGCGGGGCCAGGCTTCATCAATGTCCGCTTCCGCGACGACTGGCTGGCCGCGCAGCTGCTCGCGGCGCTGCGCGATCCAACGGGCCGGTTGGCGATTGCGCCGGCCGATCACCCGCAAACGTTCGTGGTCGACTATTCCGGGCCGAACGTCGCCAAGCCGATGCACGTCGGCCATGTGCGCTCGACGGTGATTGGCGATTGCCTCGTCCGGACGCTCCGTTTTCTGGGGCATCGCGTGATTGGCGACAACCACATCGGCGATTGGGGAACGCAGTTCGGGATGATCCTCTACGGCTATCGCCAGTTTCGCGACGAAGCCGCCTATCGGGCGAACCCGGTCCACGAGCTGGCGCGGCTCTATCGGCTAGTGCGCAAGTTGGTCGATTATCACGCCGGGGTCGAGGCCTTGCCGCGGCAGCGTGGAAAGCTCGCGGCGCAAGCCGAAGAGCAGGCCGCCTTGGCAAACAGCAGCGCCGCCGCCGATCCGGCCGCGAAAAAGAAGCTCGATAAAACGCTCCGCCAACTGGAGCGGTCGGCGGCCGAAGCGCGCGAAGCGCTCGCCGAGTTGGAAGCCAAGCTGGCGGAGGTTGAGCGCTCGCCCGAATTGTCGCTGCTGGCGGCCGAGCACGCGACTATCCAATCTGAAGTTTTGGCCGAGACGGCCAAACTGCATGTCGGCGAGCCGGAGAATCTGCGGCTCTGGAAAGAATTTTTGCCGCCTTGTTTGGAAGATATCGAGCGGATCTATCGCCGGCTCCAGATCACCTTCGACTGCACGTTCGGCGAGAGCTTTTATCACGATCGCTTGGAACGAGTGGTCGTCGACCTGAAACAGGCGGGCTTGGCTCGCGAAAGCGATGGCGCGGTGGCCGTGTTTCTCGCAGGGCAGCCGGTCCCGCTGCTAGTGCAAAAGCAGGATGGCGCCTTTTTGTATGCAACGACCGATCTGGCGACGATCCAGTATCGCGTGGAAAAGTGGCAGCCCGACGCCATCTTATACGTGGTTGACCATCGGCAAAGCTTGCACTTCGCGCAGTTGTTCGAGACCGCGCGGCGCTGGGGCTACGGCGGGCCGCGGCTCGAACATGTCAGTTTCGGCACGGTCCTCGGCGACGACGGCCGCCCTTTTAAGACGCGGTCGGGAGACGTGGTCGGGTTAGAAGGCTTGCTCGACGAGGCCGTTCGTCGAGCGGCGCACATCGTGGGCGAAAACGACGACCGCAAACCCACTCCGGAGTTGTCCGCGGCAGCGCGCCAGCAAGTCGCGGAGGCGGTCGGAATCGGCGCGTTGAAGTATGCCGACCTCTCGCAAAATCGCACCAGCGATTACGTCTTTAGCTATGACAAAATGCTGGCGATGCAAGGCAACACGGCCACCTACATGCAGTACGCCCACGCCCGAGTGCGAAGCATTTTTGCCAAAGGAAAAGTGGACATCGCCGCACTCGTGAACGATCCGTCCGCGCAAATCGTGCTGGCGGAGCCCGCGGAACGGGCGCTTGCGATGGAGCTGTTGGGTTTCGCCGAGGCGCTCGATTCGCTGGTCGCCGATTTTCGGCCGAACCAACTCACGACGTATCTCTTTGAACTGGCCAATCGCTACTCGACCTTTTTCGAGAACTGCCCTGTCCTGAAGGCAGAGAATGCCGCCCAAAAGACGAGCCGGTTGCTCCTTTGCGAGCTGACCGCTCAGACGATCCGGCTCGGCTTGGAGTTGCTCGGAATTCAAGCGGTCGAGCGAATGTAGCTCGCCGGCAAATGCGACTGCGGCCGAAGGGACGCTTTCGCGCCGCCTCCGGCCGGAGGCGTATGATTTTTGCGCGACCGGTCCATGGGACCGGCTATTTGCTGCGGCGCTTGCGCGCGAACAGCAAACCGAGCAGGCCGAGGCCGGCGAGCACCAGGGTCGAGGGTTCCGGCAGCGGTGCGTTGTGACCGTTCTGGCCGTTGAAGGCGTTCACGATCGCCGCAATGTCGTTGCCATCGACTTGGCCGCTGTAGTTCGCGTCGCCGTTGGCCCAACCGCCCAAGTGGAGGTTAAATCCGTTCACGGCCGCCGCGATCTCGTTGCCGTCCACCTTGCCGTCCAGGTTCAAGTCGCCGAAGAACGTGTACTTCACCAAAGTGGCGTTGCCGTCGATCGACACATTATCGAACGTCGTCAGGCCATTGGTGTTGTTGATCACGCCCAGGCCGGTGATCGTGTCGCCGCTGCTGGTCATCAGGCCGTTGCCCGACTGACCGGCGCGGGCCATGTCGGCGACGCTGGCCAGCGTCGTCGTGGCGGCGCCGGGGCTGGCATTGTTGATAATGATGTCATTGTTCTTCAGATCGACGGTGCCGTAGTAGGCGCGGCTGCCGAGCGCCGCGCCATCATTGTCGATCGACAACGAGTTCAGCACGCTGACCTGGTTCGGATCGCCGGCGGAATTGGCGCCGCTGGTGGCGACCGTCGCCTTGGCGGTCGTATGCGTGCTGTCGCCATGCACGGTCAAGCTGCTCTGCACGAACTGG
>DASRSE010000170.1:0-5434 GCA_035656655.1 Pirellulales bacterium | reverse complement strand
GTTGGCAACTGTCGGGATCGCGCTGCCCGACTTCATCATCGCCTCCGTGGCGATTTTGCTGTTCTCGTTTATTATTCCGATCTTTCCGGCAGCGGGCTGGGGCACCGTGGCTCAATTGATTCTGCCGGCGCTCTGCTTGGGGGCGCCGTACGCGGCGGTCATCGCACGGCTGACTCGCACCGGGATGCTCGATGTCCTCTCGCAAGATTACATTCGGACCGCGTACGCCAAGGGCTTGCCGGCCCGCACGGTGATCTTCAAGCACGCTCTCAAAGGAGCCATGCTACCGGTCGTGTCCTATTTGGGGCCGGCCATTTCTGGGATCATCACCGGATCGTTGGTCATCGAAACGATCTTTTTTATTCCTGGCCTGGGGATGCATTTCATTCAGTCGGTGCAGCAACTTGATTGGCCGTTGTCGATGGGATTGGTGATGGTCGACACGGTGCTGATTTGCGTGCTCAACCTGCTCACCGACGTTTCTTACAGTCTGCTCGATCCGCGCATCAAGCTGGAGTGATTTTTGAGTCCGCTCACGCCACGACCTGAAAACCTGACCGACCGCGATTTGGAGCGGCTGGCCGAAGCCCAACGCGTCAAGGGGGTTTCGCTCGGCCTGGACGCCTGGAGGCGGCTGCGCAAGAACAAAATCGCGATGCTCGCGCTCGGATTTTTGGGGTTGCTCACGCTGCTCGCGGTGTTTACCCCGCTGCTGCCGTTTCAGCCGCCGCGGCGCGTGCAAACGAAGTTGAAATACGCCCCGCCCGATCCGATCTGGCAAGGAGTGTTCCATCCCACGTCGCAACTCCTCGATGAGCATGGCCAATGGGATGAAGCGGCCGCGAACGATGGGTTCGGCGATCGCGATCTCGACCCATTCAGCCATTTTCTGTTGCGCACGCGCGCCAGGATTTTCGGGCCGTGGGAGTTCGCCTCGCTCTGCGGGCGTGATGAACTCGGCCACGATCTGTTGTCGCGGCTCTTATGGGGCGCGCGGCTCTCGTTGGCGGTGGCATTCGTGGCGACGTTCGTCTCGCTGATTATCGGCGTCACCTATGGCGCCGTTTCGGGGTACCTCGGCGGCTGGGTCGACAATCTGATGATGCGCGTTGTCGATATTCTGTACTCGGTTCCGTTCATCTACGTCGTTTTGTTCTTGATCTCGATTCTCTCTCAACCGACGTGGAAGGCACGCCTCGCCTATTATGGAATCACGCGGATTACGATCTTCTTTTTCGTAATTGGCGCGATCTACTGGCTGACCATGGCGCGGGTCGTTCGCGGCCAGATCATGTCGCTCAAAAACGAACAGTTCATCGAGGCGGCGCGGACGATCGGGGCGAGCAAGAGCCGGATCATTTTTCGCCATCTCGTTCCCAATGTGCTCAGCGTGGTGATTGTCTATCTGACGCTGACGATCCCCAAGGTGATGCTATTTGAGGCGTTCCTGTCGTTTCTCGGCCTCGGGGTCGAAGCGCCCGACGTCTCATGGGGCTTGCTCGCCAACGCGGGCGTGAAAGTCATCACGCCGATCCAGGTCTATTGGTGGTTGGTGGTGTTTCCGGGCCTCGCGCTGGGGCTGACCTTGCTCTCGTTGAATTTTCTCGGCGATGGCCTGCGCGACGCGCTCGATCCACGCTTGAAAAACAAATAACGAGGACCGGCCCGCTTGGGTTTCCTTGGCACCTTTGATTTGTAGATGAAGTCATGCCCCAGCCTTTGCTCGAAGTCGAAAACTTGCAGGTGCAATTTCGCACCGACGACGGACTGGTCAAAGCCGTCGAGGGGATTTCGTTTGAACTCGCGCCGGGCGAGACGCTCGGCATCGTGGGCGAGAGCGGCTCGGGCAAATCGGTCACGAACCTCGCTTTGCTGGGACTGATTCCGAAACCACCGGGGATCATCGCTGGGGGTACGGCCCGCTTTCATGGCAACGACTTGCTCCGCATGTCGCAGCGGCAATTGTCGCACATTCGCGGCCACGAAATCGCGATGGTTTTTCAAGACCCCCTTACGTCGCTCAATCCATTCTTGACGATTGCCGAGCAATTGACCGAGGTGACGCGGCTGCATCTGAAATTCTCGCGGTCCAAAGCGCTGCGGCATGCGATCGAAATGCTCGAGCGAGTCGGTATTCCTGCTCCGGAGCGGCGCATCCATGATTTTCCGCATCAGTTTTCCGGCGGCATGCGGCAGCGGGTGATGATCGCGATGGCCTTGTCGTGCAAGCCGCAAATCCTGATCGCCGACGAACCGACCACGGCGCTGGATGTCACGATTCAAGCGCAGATCATGGAGATGATGAAATCGCTGCAAAAACAAGAAGGAACGGCGATCATCCTCATCACGCACGACCTGGGGGTGGTGGCGAATTTTTGCCGCCGAGTGAATGTGATGTACGCCGGTAAGTTTGTGGAAGAGGCGGCGACCGACGCCTTGTTCGCCCAACCGCGTCATCCGTATACCCTCGGCCTGTTGAATTCAATTCCGCGGCTGCATGGGGCCGGCAGCGAACGCCTAGTTGCAATTCCCGGCCAACCGCCCGACCTCATCCGGCTGCCGCCGGGCTGCTCGTTTCGGCCGCGCTGTCCGTTTTCCGTCGCGCGTTGCGAGTTGGAAGTTCCGCCGCTTGATCCGGCGCCGCACGGCGGACGCGCCGCTTGCTTTGTCGATGTGACGACGGCGCCGCAGCACGAGCCGATTGGCGAAGCGGTCGGCTGACCTCAAACCAGGACCGTATCGTTCGCGTAACAAGATTGTGCTCCCATTTCTCCCGACTGAGCTTGACTCTGATGAAGACGGCTGCCGCCCCTCGTGAAAAGTTTGAGAAACAGCCTGCCTCCGGCAAGCCGCTGCTGGAGGTCCGCGATCTGGAAGTCCATTTCCCGTTTCAGCGCGGTCCGCTTTGGGCGCGTCAGCGCGGCTTCATCCGCGCGGTTGATGGCATTAGTTTTTCGATTCGCGAAGGCGAGACGCTCGGCCTCGTGGGCGAAAGCGGTTGTGGAAAATCGACCGCGGCGCGCGGGATTTTGAACCTCGTCAAACCGACCGGAGGGACGGTCCTGTGGAAGGGCGAGCCGATCCAAGGACTGAACGAACGCGAGATGCATCCCTTCCGCCGCCAGATTCAAATGATCTTTCAAGATCCCTTCGCGTCGCTCAATCCACGCATGACCGTCGGCGCAATCGTCGGCGAACCGATGAAGATTTTTAACCTCTATCCCGCCACGCAACGCAAGCTCGAGGTGATGCGGCTGTTGGAAATGGTCGGCCTGAATCCGCGGTTTCTCAATCGATATCCGCACGAGTTCTCGGGGGGCCAGCGCCAGCGGATCGGCATCGCCCGCGCTTTGGCGGTGCAACCGAAGCTAATCATCTGCGACGAGCCGGTTTCGGCGCTCGATGTCTCGATTCAGGCGCAAGTCATCAACCTGCTGGAAGACCTGCAACAGCAATTGGGACTGGCCTATTTGTTTATTGCGCACGATCTGTCCGTCGTCCGGCATATCTCCGATCGGGTCGGCGTGATGTACCTGGGCAAGATCGTCGAGCTCGCGCCGGCCGAGGAGTTGTACCTTCATCCGAAGCACCCTTATACCAAGGCTCTCTTGTCCGCCGCCCCTTTGCCCGACCCGGTCGCCGAGCGGGCTCGGCATCGGATCGTCTTGGTCGGCGAAGTTCCGTCGAACGACCAGTTGTATCAAGGCTGCCGCTTTGCAAATCGGTGTCCGATCGCCGAGCCGAGTTGCTCGCTGAGTCCGCCGCCGCTCGAGGGCTCGCCGCACTCGGTTGCTTGCTTTTTGGCCGACAAGGAGCCGAGCGGGCCGGCGGTCGCCGCGCGCTAGGCCGGAGCAGCCATGACGCTTTGACTTGGGAGCAAAAAGACAATGGATTGTGACCCACCCTTTTACGGCCCAACATTCGCCGCATTCTGGCAGACTGAACCGCCTGGGGCGGATCGTTCCGCCGGCGCAGCCCCGCGAAAGAGCGATAATTCCGCGGCAGACCGGCCTGGGGCCGCGGCCGTGCGCCGGCTGCAGGCGTGGAAACCGGCGGCGCTGAGTCCGGCCCCCCTCGACGATCTCTTTGGTCGGCCGCTTCAAGACTTGGATTTTGCGAGACTGTGCGTCGCCGGAGCGCTGCTGCGAGCCGGCGATTGGGATTCCGCCCATCGCATCAGCCAGGAGATCGAAACTTCCAGCGGGAGCTATTGGCACGGCCTCGTGCATCGCGCCGAACCCGACTACGACAATGCAAAATACTGGTTTCGCCGGGTGGGCCAACATCCGATTTTTCCTCGATTGTGCCAGGCGGCGCGCGCCGCGGCCGCTGCGCACCCAGACCGGGCGATCGATTTTCTGCGGCGGCAAACGGCTTGGGATCCGTTTCAATTCTTGGACTGGGCGGCAATGGTTGACGGCGAACGTTCAGATTCTGAAACGCTGTGCAAAACGATTCAGCGTCAAGAATGGGAGTTCCTTTTTGATTATTGTTTCCGGCAAGCGGTGGACGAAGCTTGATGTTTGGAGCAAAATGAAGAAGGTCCGCGGCGCGGCAAGAATCATCCACCGGTCTGGCGTGGCGCTCCCCGCTCCTCCCTCCTGCTGGCGTGATTCCGCGCCGGCTCCTGCGGTCCGAATTCTTTAGTTATACGGCGATCGTCCATTCCATGGCATTTCAGTTCACTTGCCCTCAAGGGCACTTGTTGTCGGCCGAAGAATCACAGGGGGGGCAGCAATGCCAATGTCCCCACTGTGGAATGATGATGATCATTCCCATTCCGCCGGGCTATCAGCAGCCCGCCTACGCGCCGGCCCCGGTTCCGCAGGCGCCGGATTATGGCGGGTATGGCGGATACGGCGTGCCGCAGCCGATGGGGCCGCAGCCGATGGGGCCGCAGCCGATGCCGCCGCAGCAAATGCCGCCGCAGCAAATGGCGCCGCAGCAACCCATCGCGCCGCCGGGCTACGCGCCGGAAACGCCCGCCTTGCCGCCCGACATGCTCAATGAGTTGCCCCTGCCGACGGGCGACGCCTCCTTACCGGCCGGCGGCGGCTCGTATGGTCCCGGGGCGATCGGCTTGCCGCAGTTGCTCACGATTCCTTGTCCCAACGGGCACGAACTGGAAACGCCGCAGGAGTATCTGGGCGAATTCGCGATGTGTCCCATTTGCCAGGCCCAGTTCGATCTCGTGATCGAGAATAGCTTGGAGTACAAGCGCCGGCGCGAGGCCGAACAGGAGGCGATCGACGAGCGCCGCGGAAAACTTTGGTTTCGGTGGTCGATCGCGTTCGCCGTGATCGTGCTGTTGGGACTGGTCGCGCTGATAGCGCTGTCGAGCAAGTAGGCAAATTTTCGGCCGATTTTTTTGAGCGAGTCGCCGCCAGGAGCCGAACTCGTCTGGGCAAAAACGGCGATTCGCCGTAATCTGAAG
>DASRSE010000169.1:0-26061 GCA_035656655.1 Pirellulales bacterium | reverse complement strand
CGGCCTACACGGCGATGCGCGACATTCCGAACCTGATTGCCGACCAGCAAACGCGCGTCGATCAAACGCGGCAAGCGCTGGCGCTGCGCTCCGGCTTGAAAATGCTAAGCGGCGATTTTGACGAACTGGCGAACCAGGACGCGCGCAATTTGGAGAACCAATTGCGTGACACGCTCGGCTCGATGCACCGCTTGCAGACCGAGCCGCCGCGCCGCTGGGCGAACGGGTTTAGCTGTCTGGCGTTTGTGCTAGTCGGCGCGCCGATGGCCATCCGCCGCCGCAACAGCGATTTGATGAGCAGCTTCTTCATGTGCTTCGGGCCGATTCTGATCGTCTACTATCCGTTCTTGCTCGTCGGCGTTGACCGGGCCAAACGGGGCGAGATTCCCCCCGAATGCGTTTGGATCGGCAACATCATGTTGGCTCTCTGGGGGCTTTGGCTCCTGAAGAAAGTCTTTCGCTACTAAGGGCGCGCGAGACGCGCGCCCGTTCGTCATTCGTGGCGGCTCGTCATCCGCGCCGGTTCGTCATTCGTGCCCGTTCGTCATTCCCGCGCAAGCGGGAATCCAGCGCGCCGCGATACGGGCCAGCGGGCTGCTGGATCCCCGCCTGCGCGGGGATGACGGAAAACAGCCCGTTCGTCATCCGCGCCGGTTCGTCATTCCACTGGCCCGCGCCGCGTTGTCATCCGCGCCGGCTCGTCATTCCCGCGAAGCGGGAATCCAGCGCGCCGCGAGACGGGCCAGCGGGCTACTGGATCCCCGCGTGCGCGGGAATGACGGAAGAGAAGTGGTGCGGCTGTGCGATGCACTGGATCCCCGCCTGCGCGGGAATGACGGAAGAGAAAGTTACGGCTGATGCGCGGCGGGAATCGCGTACAGGCGTTTCTCGGTGCAGACGTAGAGAACGCCGTTGGCGTAGATCGGCGTTTGATAGATGGTTGAATCGAATTTGATCTTGTTGATGACGCGTTTTTCGCGACCTGCGGCGAGAATCCACAAATAGCCGCTCTTGTCGCCGAAATAGACCTTGCCATCGGCGACGAACGTCGATCCCCACATGAAGGACTGGGTATCGTGGACCCATTGCGGCTTGCCTGTCTCCAGGTCGAGGCAGTGCACCTTGCCGCTGAAATCGCCGACGTAGAGCAAGCCGTCGGCGATGGAGACAGTCGACAGCGAGCGATCGATATCGCGATAGCGCCAGAGCACGCCAGTATCGGTGACGTCGCCGGTCTTGGTCGCGTCGATGCAGGTCACGCAGCCGACGTCGGAACCGTGCAGCGGATCTTGGCCAATCGTGACGTACACGCGATCGTGATAACAGACCGGGGTGCCGATGATTTCGCTCGGCCCTTTCCGCGTGCGATAGCGGACCGGTTGGCCATCGCGGGTGCGATATTCAGGCGGATTGCAGTCGCACGACCAAACGAGTTTGAGCGTGCCAGGCTGGGCCGGGTCGGCGCTGGGCGTGGGAATCGCCTCAAACGCATAGCACCGGCCGTCGCCCCCGCCAAGAAAGATCAGCGGCTTGCCATGCACGACTGCCAGCGACGGGTTCGACCACGAACCGTGAAAGATCCCTTTCCCGATGTCGGCGTCATCGACCGCGACCAGCTTGCCGGTCTTTTTATCGAGCGCAATCAGGCTGCGGGCCTTTGGATAAGGCACATATTTATGATTCGTTTTGGCATTGCAAGTGCCAAAATAGACCAAGTCGCCGAGAATCAGGCTGGCCGAACTCGTCGCGTCGTGCGGCCAAACCTTTTGCTCCGACATCAAGTCATACTGCCAAAGAATATCCGCATCGGTCGGCCCGAGCGTGATCGGCGGACCCGGAACGAGGGCGCGGACCGGACCGTCCGGCTTGATTTCGAGTTTATGCGAGACGGGCTTGGCGAGATATTGGGCTTCGCTTTGAAATGGCCCGTCGTTGCCATTAGCCAAGCCGAGGGCATCGAGACAGAGAATCTCGCAGTGGCTGGTAACCGTGTAAACCCGATTGCCGTCCACCGTGGGCGAGGAGCAAATGCCTAACTCGTTGTAGTCGGCTTCGCCTTGCACCTTCGACACGACCAACTGCCAGAGAAACTTGCCGTCGGCTTCGTTGAAGCACATCAGCACGTTTTTGTCGCCGGTATATTTTGGATCGCGCGGAGAGGCGTTGTTCGTGCCGAGAAAAATCTTGCCGCCGGACACCACCGGATTGCCGTAGGTGTGCGAGCCCAGTTTCACGGACCACTTGATCCCGCTCGTTTTGGGGTCGGCTTTTTCGCTCGGATCGAAATGGTCCGGCAAGTTTTTCGCCGCCGACACCATATTTCGCTCGGACGTTCCGCCCCATTGCGGCCAATCTTGCGCCGCGGCGTGCGACCCTCCAGCCCACGCACACAGACCAAGCGACAACAACGCGGCAATTCGATAAAAAATAGGCATGGCGAAAAATGCTCTGAGGAGGCAACGATTGTGGGGGGCGGTGAGGTAGGCGGCGGTGAGGTCGGCGGCGGTGAGGTCGGCGGCAGTGAGGTGGGCGGGGGGCGGTGCGGGATCTTTAGTTTAAGAGCCGCCGTCACAAATCGCAAATTTCGGCAATCCATTTCGCGATTTGCCCGTTTCGTTACAGCCGCATTCCGATTAGGCTGGCGTCATGGACCCGTTTCCGGAGACATTTATCCGCACGTTGCATGACCAGCCTTGGCAGGTGGTTTTGGCCGCCACGGGGGGCGGGAGTCGAGCCATCGCCGAGTTGTTGGCGGTGCCGGGCGGATCGCTGATTTTGGCGGAGGCTGTCGTTCCGTATTCGACTGCGGCCTTGACCGACTGGCTCGGTTCGCCGCCGGAACAATTTTGCTCGGCACAAACTGCCCGCTCGATGGCGATGCAGGCATTTCTCCGCATGCGCAAGCTGGCCACAACCGGTGACCGACCGAGCAGGTTGAGGTCGAATGAGAACGAGTCGTCGCAGTCCGCGGTCGGGCTCGCCTGCACCGCGAGTCTGGCGAGCGAGCCGCCCAAGCGCGGACCGCATCGGATTCATGTCGCGTGCCAGACGGCGACTCTGACCGCCTGCGCTTCGCTGGAATTGAAAAAGGGATATCGCACGCGGGCGGTTGAAGAGCAATTGGCGGCGCAACTGCTGCTCAATCAATTGGCGATTGCCGGCGCGACCCCCGCACGCTTGCCGCTCGAGCTGCTGCCTGAGGAACAAATCAAGGCGAGCCACGCCGCCGCCCCCGCTGCTTGGACCGATTTGCTCTTGGATCGGCGCCGCCTCACGGGCCAGCGCGGCAGCACACCGACGGCCGGCGGACCCGTCCCGGCCAGCGCGATTTTCCCTGGCGCGTTTCACCCGCTCCATGCGGGCCATTTGAAAATCGCGGAGGTGGCGGAAGCGATTTTGGGGCAGCGGGTGGAATATGAGATCTCGCTCGAGAATGTCGACAAACCGCCGCTCGATTTCATCGAGTTGACCAGCCGTGCTGGTCAGTTTGGCGAAGAATCAACCTTATGGTTTACGCGCTCCGCGACGTTCCTCGAGAAGAGCCGCTTGTTTCCGCAGGCCACGTTTGTCGTCGGAGTCGATACGGTGCAACGGATCGCCGATGCGCGCTATTACGGCGACGAGCCGGCGCGGCGCGATGCGGCAGTGGCGGAGATCGCCGCGGCGGGCTGCCGCTTTCTGGTGTTTGGCCGCGCGTCGGCAGACGGCTTTCGGACGCTCCGCGAACTCGATCTTCCGCCGGCGCTCCGCGCACATTGCCGCGAAGTTTCGGCCGAGCAATTTCGCGCGGACATTTCCTCGAGCAGCCTCCGCCGAGCCGCGCCAGAAGATGCGGAGGAGACGTAGCCGATCGGCGGAGCGATGCGGCCGGGCGAATTCCGTTCGCGTCCGGAGCCACGCGGCGGGCAGCGCTTTCTTAGCAGGTCGTCGTTGCCCATCGCGCCGCGAGTTAATCTATTTCGCTGGCCGCGGCGCCGGCTGTGGCGCGAGGGTCTCCGCGATGGCTTTGAGGAGCGAGTCGTCACCAGCCGCATCGTCATTCAAGGACCAGATCATCACTCCTCCGAGCTTTTGATCGAGCACGGACTGCGCTTTTTTCTTGATGGTGGGAATCCCGTTGTAAAAGAGCTTGTCGCCGATTTGGTCCTTCTGCGCGGCGTCAGGCTGGGCTTTCACGATCTGGCTGAACGGAACGCTCTTAGCGCCGCCGGAGGCGCCAAAGTCGTAACCATAGAAGGGAATGCCGAGCACCGCGTTCGCGTTCGGCAGGCCGCGCTTCAGCCAGTAGGCCACGCACTTTTGCGAAAACTCGAACGACGACGGTTGGCCTGGCGAATTCGGTTTCCACGGGCCGGCCGCATCGTAAGCCATAATGTTGACGAAATCAAATTGCTTCAACGCGGCGTCAGGCACCGACTTTCCGCCGTAGCCTTGCGACAGAGCGGCGCTGAGCAATTTGTGCTGCGCGTGCAGCGCCGTGGACAGTGCTTCGACGAAGGGGCCGTAGTCGGCATTGATCGAAGGACCTTCGATGTCGACATCCAAGCCATCGAGTTGGTGAACGGCGACATAAGCCGCCAACTTCTTAACGAAGTCGGCCCGCTTCGCGGTGGAAATCAAACGGAAATAGCGCGGCTTGAGAGTCGCATTGGTCGCCGCCGAGCCGCCCCCAATCGACACCAGGATTTTCACGCCGTGCTCGCGCGCTTGGCGAATGATGAGATCGTCTTTCGCGTGAAAGGACAGATCGCCGTCGTCACTAGTGGGATTTTCAAACGCCAGATTGATATGGGTCAGCTGGGCGTAGTCGATCTTTTGGCTATAGGCTTGCAGGTCGATCCAATTGGGGACGTAAGCAACTACTTTTGGCCTCTCGGCGGCCGCCAGCGGATGGACCGAATAGAGAAATAGAAAAACGATTGTTCCGCACAGCCAGGTCCGCATCGCCGGCCTCCCCGCACGAGAAAATGACTAGAGTGAACGAATCCGACCCGGACTCTAGGATATTGGTCTGCGCCTGGCAGGGCAATGGAGCAGGGCAAGGCAGGTCAAGGCAGGGCGAAGGCGAGCGGGCTCGCGCCCGACTGCGAGGCGTCCGCGGTGGCGCGGCGTCTACTTGCCGAGCGTGGCTCGTTCAGAATCGCTGAGAATCCCGCGAAAAATGATGTCGAGCAAGGCGCGGTGCTGTTCGTCCACGGTCATCGTCGAGCCGATGAAGTGGTTGGTAAACATCGTGCCGTAGAGAAGATTGCCGATCATATCGAGCAAAACTTCCGCGTTGAGATCGCCGCGAAAGCGGCCGTCGCGAATCAGTCCGGCATATAGATCGCGCCAATACGAGCGAATCGAGTCGCGATAGTCGTAGTAAGCAGGCCGTTTGCGGTCGCGAAAAATGGCCCGTTCCTTGATCAGCAGCTCGACGTATTCCGGATGCTCCTGAAAGAACACCAAATAGGCCCGCACGGCCCGTGAAATTTGCTCGAAGGGGTCGTCCTTGGCGGAATCGGCGGCCGCCCGAATCGCATCCTGCAGCTGGGTCATGGCCCAATCGACGCAGGCGAAAAACAAGTCCTGCTTGCCCGGAAAATAGAGGTAGAGCGTCCCCTTGGCAATTCCGAGCTGGTTCGCCACGCGTTCCATTTCGCAGCCGGCATAGCCCCATTGGGCGAAGAGCGCGGCGGCCGTTTCCACGATGTTTTGCCGTCGCTGGCTGCGACGGTCCTTCGAGTCGGCAGAAACGGGCGAGGAGGAGCTCATCGATTTGGAGGGCGAACCCGGCGGCGTTTCGGCGGGTCTAACAGGAGTGCGTCTAGCGGAATAAGTGGGGAAGAATTTGCGGTTTGCGGAGGAGAATGGGCCAGTCGACTTGTGTCACAATCAAGGCTACGCTAGAATTATGACTGACCAGTCAGTCGGTGTCCACCCCTAATCAGAATTTCGGTCCTGCTTCTCCGACCTTGCCATGAATACCAATTGTATGAATTCTAACGGTCTTCCCCGGAACTCCGCGGCTCGGGCCTCGCGCCTGGCGCCTCAGCGGACGCTGCCATCGGGCGCTTGGCTGCTCCTGCCAGTGCTGGGGACGATCTTGCTGCTCCCGTTCTCCGGTTGCGACAAAGCGGCCGCCAAGCCCGCCGCGCCCAAGCCGCCAGACGTCACGGTAGCTCTTCCGGAGCAAAAAAAATATACCGATTTCGAGGACTTCACCGGCCGGCTGCAAGCGATCAATACGATTGAGATGAAAGCGCGCGTGACCGGCTATATCGATGAGGTGCTGTTCCAAGATGGTTCGGATGTCACGGCGAATCAGCCGTTGTTCAAGATCGATCCGCGGCCCTACGAGGACGAAGCAGCGCGGACCGCTTCCATGATCTCCCAGTTCAAGGCGCAAGTCAGCCGGCTGGAGAGCCAATACAACCGCTCGAAAAAGCTCGTCGGCAATGGCGCCGTCTCGCAAGAAGAAGTCGAAATATTGCAGTTCCAGCGCGATGAGGCGGTGGCCAGCATGCACGCCGCCGAGGCGGGCAACAAGACCGCGCAGCTCAATGTCGAGTACTCGCAGATCAAGGCCCCCATCGCCGGGCGCATCAGCCGGCGGTTGGTCGATCCGGGCAACCTCGTCAAAGCGGATGAAACGCCGCTGGTGATGATTGTGTCGCTCGACCCGATCTACGCCTATTTCGACGTTGACGAACGGACCGTGTTGAAGATTCGCAAGTTGAACGCCGACACCATGGCCAAACGCGATCCGCTCCTGGGGCTCAAGGTGCAAATCGCCACGGCCGATCAGCAGAACGAGTTTCCGATCGAAGGGGTCGTTGATTTTGTCGACAACCAGCTCGACGCCGGCACCGGCACGTTGCGGCTCCGCGCCAAAGTGGAAAACGCGAATTTGCTCTTGTCGCCCGGGATGTTCGTCCGCTGCCGGCTGCCGATCGGAAAAGAGAAGTTGGGATTGTTCGTCCCGGAGTCGGCCATTGGATCGGATCAAGGGCAAGCTTATATCGACGTGGTGGACGGCAACAACAAAGTCGATTATCGACAGGTCGAATACGGTGCGTTGCAGGACGGCAAGCGAGCCATTCTCACCAATCTGAAAGCCAACGAGCGCGTGATTGTCGCCGGCTTGCAGCGCGTCAAGGCAGGCTCGGTCGTCGCGCCGAAACTAGAGTCCGAAGTCAATCCGCAATCGGCCGACAAAAAACCGAACGACCAAAAGCCGGCGCAGCCGGCGGACCAAAAGAAGGAGCCGGCAGCCAAGCCGCAGCCACAACCGGCGGCTCCGCGCGCCGCGGACAAGGCCTCGGCGGAGAAAGCGAACGAGGCCGAGAAATCCTCGTCGACTCCCGCAAAGTAACGTTGCGGTCTGGCCCCTTTCGCGGCGCGTGCCTCTCGAATTGCCTCCTGTTTTACTGGTAGAAGCCGCCCCGTGCTTTCGAAATTCTTCATCGATCGGCCGATCTTTGCCGCGGTCATCTCGATCGCAATCACGCTGGCGGGCGCGATCGCGGCGTTTCGCTTGCCGATCGCGCAGTATCCGCCGATCGCCCCGCCGACCGTGCAGGTGGACTGCAACTATCCGGGGGCGAGCGCCGAGGTCGTGGCGGAAACCGTGGCCGCGCCGATTGAACAGCAGGTCAACGGCGTCGAAAACATGATGTATATGGCGTCGCAATCAACCAGCGACGGATCGTATACGTTAACGGTGACCTTCAAGCCCGGCTCCGATCTGAATGTGGCTCAGGTGCTGGTGCAAAATCGGGTCAGCCTCGCCATGCCGCAATTGCCGGACGTGGTGCGGCAAACCGGCATTACGACCAAGAAACGCTCGCCGGACATCTTGCTCACGGTCAGTCTGTTTTGCTCGAATTCGCGCTACGATCAGTTGTATTTGAGCAATTATGCGTTTACGCGCGTGCGCGATGAATTGGCGCGGCTGGCAGGCATCAGCGAAGTCTTGCTCTTTGGCCAGCGCGATTTCAGCATGCGGGTCTGGCTCGATCCCGATCGGTTGGCCGGTTATGGTCTGACCGCCGGAGACGTGATCGATGCCCTGAGCGAGCAGAACTACCAGGTCGCGCTCGGGCAGATTGGCCAATCTCCCAACGAGCCGAATCAGGCGCTGCAGATTCCGATGACCGTGGTCGGGCGGCTGCGCACACCCGAGGAGTTCGGCAACGTCGTGCTCCGGGTCTCGGACGATCACCGCATCCTCTATCTGAAAAACGTCGCGCGGATTCAACTCGGCGCCCGCAGCCAAGATGTGACCAGCCGGTTCGATTTGAAGCCGACGGTCGGGCTGGCCGTGTTTCAATTGCCCAACGCCAATGCGCTCGAGACGGCCGACGACGTAAAAAACAAGATGGCCGAGTTGTCGAAGGATTTTCCGGAAGGAGTGCGGTACGAAGTCGGTTACGACACGACCCCTTTCATTCGTGAATCGATTCGCGAGGTTTTCAACGCGCTGCGCGATGCGATCATCCTGGTCGCGATCGTGGTGCTGGTCTTTTTGCAAGGTTGGCGGCCCGCGATCATTCCCTTGATTGCCGTTCCGGTCGCGGTGATCGGAACGTTCGCGGCGATGGCGCTGGTCGGTTTCAGCTTGAACAACTTGACCTTGTTCGGGCTGGTGCTGGCGATTGGGATCG
Source organism: Pirellulales bacterium (assembly GCA_035656655.1). Lineage (GTDB taxonomy): Bacteria > Planctomycetota > Planctomycetia > Pirellulales > DASRSE01 > DASRSE01. Next base: position 17,413 of record DASRSE010000169.1, on the reverse strand, counting down.
TGGTCGACGATGCGATCGTGGTCGTCGAGGCGGTCGAGCACCATATCGAGCAGGGAATGGCGCCTCGAGCGGCGGCGCTGGCGGCCATGAGCGAGGTCTCCGGACCGGTCATCGCGGTCGGCCTCGTGCTCAGCTCGGTGTTTGTGCCATGCGCCTTTGTGTCGGGATTGGTGGGGCAGTTCTTCCGTCAATTCGCGCTCACGATCGCCATTTCGACGATTCTGTCGATGATCAACTCGCTCACGCTCAGTCCGGCTTTGGCGGCCTTGCTGCTGCGTCCGCGCGGTGCGCGGCGCGATGTCATGACTTGGATCGTCGATTTGCTATTCGGCTGGCTGTTTCGGTTATTTGATCGCGGCTTTCGCCTGGCCAGCAAAGGCTACACCCAGGTGGTCGCCAAGCTGCTCCGCGTTCCGGCGCTGGTGCTGCTGGTCTATGGCGGCTTGCTCGTGGCGACGTATTGGGAGTACACGAGTTTGCCGAGCGGGTTCATTCCGGCTCAGGACAAAGGCTATCTGATCGCCAGCTTGCAATTGCCGGATGCGGCCTCCGTCGGCCGCACGAAGCAAGTGATGAAGAAATTGGAAACGGTGGCCTTGGCCACGCCGGGGGTGAAAAACGTCCACTCGGTTTCCGGCAACTCGTTCGTGCTCAGCGCCTATGGCTCGAACTTCGGCTCGATGTTCATCATTTTGAAGAACTTCAGCGACCGGCCGGGCCACGACACCTATTCCGAGACGATCGTGGCGAATTTGAAGAAGCGCTTTCAGGAGGAAGTGCCCGAGGCGCAGGTGGCCGTCTTTGCGCCGCCCGCCGTCAGTGGTTTAGGGCGGGCGGGAGGCTTTAAGTTCATGGTCGAGGGGCGCGGCGAAGTCGATCTTCAAGGCTTGCAGGATTTCACCAATAATCTGGTCGCGGCCGCCAACAAGGTGCCCGGTCTGACGGGCTTGTTCACGATCTACAACGCCAATTCGCCGCAACTCTTTGTCGATATCGACCGCGACGAGTGCCAAAGCCAAGGGGTCAATCTACACGACGTGTTTCTCACGCTCCAAGGCTATCTCGGTTCGCGATATGTGAACGACTTCAACCTGTTTGGCCGCACCTGGCAGGTCGTCGTGCAGGCCGACGCGCAGTTTCGCAGCAAGATCGAAGACTTGCAGCATCTGAAGGTCCGCAATGCCAAGGGGGACATGATGCCGCTGGCGTCGATCGCCAAAATCCGCATGACCAGCGCGCCGTTGGTGCTCACGCGCTACAACATGCATCCCGCCGCCGCCATCAACGGCGGCGTCGCTCCGGGCTACAGCAGCGGTCAGGCGATTGAGAGCCTCGAAGCGACGGCCAATCGCGAGTTGCCCAACTCGATGGGTTACGAATGGACCGAAATCACCTATCTCGAACGGCTCTCGGCCAACACCGGCATGATTGTCTTCGGGCTGTCGGTGGTGTTTGTCTTTCTGGTGCTGGCCGCGCTGTATGAAAGCTGGTCCTTGCCGCTGGCGGTGATTCTCGTCGTGCCGATGTGCGTGCTCAGCGCCGTGACAGGGATTGCGATCCTCCACATGGACATCAACATTTTAACCCAGGTCGGCCTGATCGTGTTGATTGGCTTGGCGTGCAAGAACGCGATCCTGATCGTCGAGTTCGCCAAGTATCGGCGCGAAGAAGGGGTTGATGCGCGGACTGCGACGCTCGCCGCCTGCGCCTTGCGCTTGCGGCCGATCATCATGACCAGCGTGGCGTTTATCCTCGGCGTGTTGCCGCTGGTCTTCGCGCACGGCGCCGGAGCGGAAATGCGCCAAGCGCTGGGGGTCGCGGTCTTTTATGGCATGCTCGGCGTGACCCTCTTCGGTATCTTTCTGACGCCGATCTTTTTCTTTGTCATCGAGAACTCCTTCCACTCGCATGCCGGTCCGATCGCGACGATGCACGGCTGGTTCGACCGCGGCAGCGGCTACCTGTTTGGCCGGCTGGGCCTGAAGAAGCCTTTCAAGCCCAAGCACAAACATCTACCATCGCCGACGCCACCGAGCGAAGTTCACGAGCCCGCGCGCTTAGGGACCGTCCACGCCGTTCGATCCAAGGACGCCACTAGCAGCCTTGCTGGTGGCGTGCTGGAGAATGGCACTGAAACCAATGGCACTGAAACCAATGGCACGGAGCTGAAGGGCCAAGCTGGAAACGGCCATGTTGAAAACGCGCCAGATGGGAATGGGCATCGCGCGCGTGCCTCCGGCAGGAGCCGCGACGCGGCGGCCGCAAAGCTGGCGGAGAACGGTCATGCCGATCGCCGTGCGGAAGGCGGCCGCTCCGAGCCGGACGCGAATGGGTCGCAGTCTAGTTCGCCGGCGCGCTTGCCCGACGCGGAGCAAGAGCCTTAGATGCAGATTTGCGCGGGCTCGATCGGGCGTGAGCTCGAGCCGGGCCGTGTTGAAGTCGCCGCGGAAAGTTGTCCTGTTGACCCTTGCTACGTAGACCACGAAAAGCCATCGTATGTTCTCTCAGTTTTTTATCGACCGTCCGATTTTTGCCTCGGTGCTCTCGATCGTGATCACGCTCGGCGGCACGATCGCGATCTTCACGCTGCCGGTGACGCAATATCCGGACATTACGCCGCCGACGGTCGAGGTTTTCGCGACCTATCCTGGCGCCAATGCGGAGGTCGTGGCGGCGACCGTGGCCGCGCCGATCGAGCAGCAGGTCAACGGCGTCGAAGGCATGATGTACATGTCGTCGCAGTGCACCAACGACGGCAAGTACACGTTGACCGTGACGTTCAAGCCGGGCACCGATTTGAACATGGCCCAGATTCTGGTGCAGAATAAGGCGGCCCTCGCGCAGCCGATCCTGCCTGACTTGGTGCAGCGCCGCGGCGTGACGGTGAAAAAGAAATCGCCGAGCGTGCTGATGATCGTGAATCTGTATTCTCCTCAAGGCACGCGCAACAATCTCTACCTGAGCAATTACGCGACCATCCGGCTGCGCGACGAACTGTCGCGGCTGCCGGGCATCGGCGACATCACCTTTTTAGGCCAGCGCGACTACAGCATGCGGATTTGGCTCGATCCGGCGCAAATGGCGGCCCGCAGTCTGTCGGCGACCGATGTGATCACCGCCGTCGAGCAGCAAAATGTGCAGGTCGCGGCCGGTCAGATCGGCCAACCGCCGGCTCCAACCAATCAAGCGTTTCAGTACACGATGAACACGTTGGGGCGAGTGGAAAACCCCGCCCAATTCGGCGAAATGATTTTGAAAGCCGACGCCCGCGGCCGGACGATCCGGTTGAAGGACGTGGCCAAGATCGAGCTTGGCGCGTTGACCTACGACCAAATTTGCACGCTCGACGAGCAGCCGTCCGTGGCGTTGTCGATTTACCAGTTGCCTGGATTCAACGCGCTCGAGACGGCGGCCAACGTGCGCGACAAGATGGCCGACTTGCAGACTCGCTTTCCCTCGGATGTCAACTACGCGATTGTCTACGACACGACCCCGTTCATCGACGAATCGATCCGCGAGGTGCGCGACTCGTTGCGCGACGCGATTTTGCTGGTGGCCGTCGTGGTCTTGATCTTCTTGCAGGGTTGGCGTGCGGCGGTCATTCCGCTGATCGCGGTCCCGGTTGCGATCGTCGGGACGTTTGCGGCGATGGCGGCGTTCGGTTTCAGCTTGAATACGCTCACCTTGTTTGGGCTCGTGCTGGCGATTGGAATCGTGGTCGACGACGCCGTCGTGGTGGTGGAAGCGATCGAGCACCATATTGAGTTGGGCGAGGCGCCGCGCGACGCGGCCATCCACGCGATGGATGAGGTATCCGGGCCGGTGATCGCCGTCGCGCTGGTGCTCAGCGCGGTGTTCATCCCATGTATTTTCATCACCGGGATCGTGGGCGAGTTTTTCCGCCAGTTTGCCGTGACGATTGCGATTTCCACCGTGATCTCGGCCTTCAATTCGCTGACCCTCAGTCCGGCGCTGGCCGTGCTGCTGCTCAAGCCCAAGAACCAAGGTCATTTGGAGGCCTTGCCGAAGTTCTTGATTCTGCTGGTCACGACCTGGGCGGGCTATGCGTTGCTGCCAGAGTTAGCGGCGTACTTGCCGCAGTCGCTGCCGGCCGCCGTGGCCGACGCGCTCCCTTGGATCGGCGCGGGCGCCGGCTTCGTCCTGGGCTGGCTTGGCAGCGGCGTCATCAACCGCGGGCTGGGAGGATTCTTCCGCGGCTTCAACCGCATGTTCAACTGGCTCAGCGATGGCTACGTGAGTTGGGTGAATCGCTTTCTCCGCACCAGCGCGCTCGTGCTGTTGCTGTATGGCGGGCTGTTGTATCTCACTTATGGCCTGTTCAGCGTCACTCCGACCGGCTTCATTCCGCAACAGGACAAAGGCTATTTGCTGATGGACGTGCGGCTGCAAGACGGCGCATCGCTGAATCGGACCGGCGCGATGATGGGCCAGATCGAGCAGTTGGCGAAGGGAGTTCCCGGCGTCAGCCACACGCTGGCGATCGCGGGTCAATCGGTTTTGAGCGGCGCGACCGCCGCGAACTTCGGCACGATGTATGTGATGCTCGATGAATTCCACAAGCGTTCGCATGCCGGCCTCAGCGCCGACGAAATCGCCGACAAGCTGCGCGAAAAGTGCGAAGAGGCCGTGCCCGACGGAACGGTCAATATCGTTGGCGCGCCGCCGATCGACGGGCTCGGGACCGCCGGCGGGTTCAAGATCGTCGTGCAAGATCCGGCCAACCTGGGACTCCAGTCGCTGCAGCAAGCAACCGAAAAAATTGTCGCCGATGCGCGGGCCGACGCGGGCTTGACCAATGCCTTCACGAGCTTCCGCGGCGATACTCCGTGGTATTATATCGACATCGATCGGACCGCCGCCAAGACGATGGGGGTCTCGATGACCGAAGTGTTCAACACCTTGCAAGTCTATTTTGGCTCGCTCTACGTGAACGATTTCAACCGCTTCGGGCGAACCTGGCAAGTTAATATCCAAGCCGACGCGCATTACCGGATGAAGGTCGAAGATTTGCAGCGGGTCAAAGTGCGGAACAACAAGGGAGAGATGGTCCCCTTCGCCTCGTTGTTCAGTGTTCGCCCTGTCAGCGGCCCGCTGATGCTGCTGCGCTACAACTTGTATTCCGCGGCGAGCATCAACGCGAACGCGGGGCCCGGGACCAGTTCCGGACAGGCGATTAAAACGCTCGGCGCGATCGCCGACAAGGATTTGCTCCCGACGCAACATTCCGAATGGACCGAGCTTGCCTTATTGCAATTGAACGTCGGCAATACGGCGATGTTCGCCTTCAGCTTGTCGGTGGTGCTGGTCTTCTTGGTGCTGGCGGCCCAATACGAGAGCTGGTCGTTGCCGCTGGCGGTCATCTTGGTCGTGCCGTTGTGCTTGCTCTGTTCGATTGTGGGGGTCATCTTCGCCCACATGGACATCAACATTTTCACACAAATCGGCTTCGTGGTGCTCGTCGGCCTTGCTTGTAAAAATGCGATTCTGATCGTGGAGTTTGCGCGGGCTCGGCGCAACGCGGGCGCCGACCGCCGCGCAGCAACCTTGGAAGCATGTCGCCTGCGGTTGCGTCCGATCATCATGACCTCGTTCGCGTTCATCTTGGGCGTGGTTCCGCTGATCGTGGGAACGGGCGCCGGCGCGGAAATGCGGCGCACCCTCGGCACCGCCGTCTTCGCCGGCATGTTGGGAGTGACCCTGTTCGGGATCTTTCTCACCCCGGTCTTCTACTACGTGATCCAGTGGTTTTCCGACTGGCGCCAGGCGCGCCGGCAGGAAGAAACGACGGCGCTCGAGATTCTGCACAACCCTCCGCCGCATTAAGGCGGGCGAGGCGACTTCCGGGCGGCGTGCCGATCGTGGCGCGCCCGCCGGCTGCGAAGGTCATCGCGGGACGGGCCTGCGCGGGGCGATTGACATTCGACCGAGGGCTGGATTCCCGCCTGCGCGGGAATGACGACTGGCCATTGTGCACATCGTCATTCCCACGCAGGCGTCGTACGCACGACAGCGCCGCACCGTCATTCCCGCGGAGGCGGGAATCCAGTGGCGCTGCCGAACCGTGAAGCCGGCAATGCGATTCGCTGGATTCCCGCCTGCGCGGGAATGACGGAGGGCGCAGTTACGCAGTCGCCGGTTCAGCGAATCGTTCGCGGCGAAGATCACGGATCATCCGATAGAGAAACTTCGGATTGCCCAGCACGTAGCGCCGCCATTTGTGCGGTTGCTGCAACAGGATTTGCAACCACTCGTAGCCGAGCGCTCGCACCCACCGCGGGGCGCGCTGGAGATTTCCAGCCCAATGGTCGAACAATCCGCCGACGCCGATCGCCAGCGGAACGCGGAGATCTTTCAGGTGGCGATGAATCCACAGTTCTTGCAGCGGATTGCCCATTCCGACCAACAATAGGTCGGCCTGCGAATCGTTAATCTGCGCGATTGCGGCGGCGGCCGTCGCCGAGGTTTGGACATAGCCATGATGGCAGCCCGCCAGTTCCCAGCCGGGAAAACGCGCCTGGGCGGTCGCGGCGGCGCGGCAAATGGTTTCGTCGGTTGCGCCGAGCAAAAAGTACCGATGGCCTGCGCCGGCGGTTGCCGCGAACAGTTCCGGAATCAGGTCGGTGCCGACCAGATTATCGTGCAGCCGGACGCCGCGGGCGCGGGCCGCCCAGCGAACGCCCGTTCCATCGCCGAACACACGAAACGCATTGTTGAGGGCCCAGCGATAATGCTCATCCTCGCAAGCCAGATTCAAGGTATGCGCATTAACGATGTAGATGGCTCGCGTCCGGGCGCTGGCTTGGCGGATGACTTGCTCCAAGAGCGCAATCGCGCGGGCCTTTTTCAAATCGGTCACTTGCACGCCGAGAATGCTCAACGCGCGGCCCGCTTCAAAGCGCTCGTCGTCGAACACCTCTTCAATGTCGGGCGAAAAAGCCGCGTCCAGCCCGGCTAGCCTCGAATAATCTTCAACCGGTTCAACAAAAGCAGAGCTCATCGGATCAAACGCTACAAAAAAAGAGGGGTTCTAAAACAAGCCAGCGATCCAGGCGAGCGCGTCGCCCGCGACCGCTGTGCCGCCGGTTGCGTGGTTCAGCAGCCGGCTAAAACTTCGGAATAAACGGCGGCGACTCCGGCTGCCATCGCGCGGTCGGAGAATTCATCGGCTTGGCGGCGGTGCGCATGATCGCGCAATTGCGACCATTCGACTTCGCCTGCGATGATCCGCCGGAGTTGCGCCGCCAACGAGGCCACGTCGTTCGGCTCGGCCAAAAGGCCGTCGATGCCGTCGCAAATCGCTTCCGGCACTCCTTCGACGCGCGTCGCCACGATGGGAATTCCGGCGGCCATCGCCTCGAGGACCACCATCGGCAATCCTTCGCCAAACAAGCTTGGCAAGACGAACAGGTCCATATGCTGCAATTCCTCGGCCACGTTGGTCGTGAAGCCGGTCCAGTCGATCGCTTCGCGCAGCTCGAGCCGGTCAACGAGGGCCTGAATCTCGCGCTCGTACGCAGGGGTCTCAAATTGTCCCACGGCGCGGAGCCGCAACTCGTTCCCGTCGCCGCGCAATTGCGCCAAGGCTTGGAGCAGGATTTCGATTCCTTTGCGCGGTCGAAACAAGGCGATCATCCCGAGCGTCCAGGCGCCGTGCGGCGGCTCGCGATCGCGCAGCGGGCCGGCGCTTGGCACGCCGTTATGGACGACGCGAACGACGCGCGCGGACAGGCCGCGCCGTTCGACATAGTCCTGCAACGTGCGCGAAACGGTGATCAGCGCGGCCGACCGATGGATCGTCGCCCATTCGCTCAGGCCGTTTAGCCAGCGCTTCGCACGGTGCGTCGTATCAGCGACCGTGGGACTGTGGACATGGTGCACCAATGGCAACCCGGCCAGCCGCGCGGCCAATCGTCCGATCAGCGCGGCGCGTGGCGTGTGCGAATGGAGGAGCGCATATCCGCCGCGGCGCGCGAGTCTCGCCAAGCGAAAGGCCGGGCGTAAATCGAGCGGATGGCGCATCGGCAGCGCGAACAGCCGCGCGCCCGTGGCGCGCCGCGCCGCGGCGAACTTGCCCGGCTTGAGGCACGCGAAATCGGCAGAATAGCCAAATTCGGGCAGCGTCAAGGCGAGCAGGTCTTGCACCCGCTCGGCCCCCGCATAGTGTTCGCCGTTGATGACGTGCAAGACTTTGACCGTGTCGAGACTCGTGGCCTGCGGCTCGAGTTCGTCCAGATCGTCGCACGGAGATTCGTAGAGCGCCAAAGTCATGGGCGAAATGCACCTCGCAGGCGGCCTCGGTCCGTGCGCCGCGTGCTCTCGACAGAGAAGCTTTGAAAAGTGATCAGATAAGTCCGGGTCGCCGGCTTGCTCGAAACCGATTCGAGCCGCCGGACCGCTCGGCAATCCAAGTTTAGGTCACAAAGCGGCGCGCGGCGGCGTTCCGACCGGGCCGATTATGCCGGCGGCGCGGCGTCACGCGGAGGCTCCGCCGGTTGCCGGCTTCCACGCCCAGGCGAGCGGCCGGGCGTTTTGCGCCGCCGCGATTCGCTCGGCCGAGACCCGCTCCGGCGCGACGTCCCACTGCGCGCGCAAACCGACCGTGATTCCGGCGGTGAAATAAACCAAGGCGCTGTCGATGACGGCGTAGCTCAACTCATGGAACAGGAGCTGCGTGCTGTAGAGCAGGAGCTGAGCCAAGGTCAAGGCGCCTTGCCAGCGCACCCACCGCGGCGCCTGCGCGCAGCGAAGCAATCGCCACCCGTTGTAGGCCCAGCCCCCCAGCAGCGCCAGAAATAGCGCGAAACCGACGGCTCCCGTCTCGGTGAGGATGCTTAAAAAGGTGTTGTGATGGACCCAATCGCGAATCGGTTCGAGCAACAGGTCGGTGCGCCGATCGTGAAGGTAGGGCATTTTCTCCCAATAGAACGTGCCAAAGCCGAAGCCCCAGATCGGCTTGTCCTTGAACATCTGCCACGAGATATAGACAAAGCTTTTCCGCAATTCCGCCGATTGTTCCGTGTTCTCGGCCGATTCTTCGCGCTTAAACGCAATGAGGTTTTCGGGCCGGACCACGACCACGACAATGACGGAAGCAATCGCCACGGCCAGAAACGCGCGCCGCACCGATCCGCGGAGCGTCAGGCCGAGCAGCGCAATCGTGCTGAGGCCGGCGCCGATCCAGACGCTACGAGTGAGGCTGAGGACGATCCCAACCAGCATCAGCGGCAGAAACAGCAAAACCCATCGCTGCTTCAAGGGCGAAAGGTGCGACCGCCAAATCCAACTCGCCAGAAAGCAAGTCCCGAGACAGAGCCCAAAACTGACCGAATGGACCATCGGCCCGCGGGCGCGGCCATAGTGCAGCCCGACCGTCGGGTCGGCGATCTGCCACGGAAAAACGAGCCACCAGGTTTTGGTGAACTCGCAAATTGCGGTGAAACCCAGATAAACGCCTAGGCAGAAAAACGCGCCGCGCACGAATGACAAATTGCGCTCGGTAAAGCGCGACTGGCGCGCGACGTAATACAAAGTCGCCGGGATCAAATAGCCGACCATCAAGCGGAACTGCGAGATGGCCTGTTCTTTTGGATCGTGAAAGTCGCTGAGAAAAAAGCTGACGGTCAGCAACCCGAGAAAAAGCACCAAGATTTTGTCGACCGTCAGCAGCCGTTTCGGATCGGTCTGCCCCAGCCGCCTTTGGACGACAAACGCGACGACCGTGCCGACCAGAAACACGCGGTCGATGGTGACTGGCAATGCCGCATCGAGATGCCAGAATTCCACCCCGAACACTGCGGCCGCCAAAATGGTCACACATGCACCGACCAAGGTCGGAACGCGCAAGCAATAGACCGCGACCGCGACGACCGCCACCAGCGCCAAGAGCAGGCTGATTCCATCCATCGCAAGACTCCCCCAGCGCGCCGGCTAACGGCCGGAGCCGATTTTCTTCAAGGCGTTTTTCAAATTGAACGGCGCGCCTTGCATAAAGGCTTCGCGCGCGGTCGGCGCCAGCTCGCCACAGGTCGCGGAGGGGACCTCGGCATGAGCCGTTCGTTCTGCGGAAAAATCGTTCTCCGCAGCGTCCGGAATGGGCCCGCCGGGAGTCGTCAAAAAGACGATTCCCAGGCCCAGAATCAGCCCGCTACAGGCGCCCAACACGACCGTTTGACTCCGGCTGGGGCCGACGGGTCCGGTGCCGACGTCGGGCGAATCGACTTTGGTAATCGTGCTGGCGACTTGCGATCCGGCCTGGTTGGCGCGCGCCTCGGAGAGCGATTGCTGAGCTGTCTTGACGATTTCGGTCCGTTGTCGCACGTCGGCGACCAGATTGCCGTAGTCGGCGCGGATCGAAGCCAGCTTTTTCATTCGGCCGCGAGCTTCACCCAGCATGCGGTCGAGCGCTTCGACCCGATCGACCGTCATCCGATGTTCGACCTCGAGGCCTTGAATGGCGGTGCCAATCTCGTTGCGGAGCTGTTGCTGGACTTCCTCTTCGTTGATCTTGGCCGCCAGATAGAGCGGATGCGACGGCGAGACCGTGCCGGCGAGCTGCGCGGTGCGCAGTTGCGCCTCGACCAAGCCATCCTTCAAATGCCGCAAAGCCGGCTGCGCCTCCAGCAGCTTGCCCGGCGTGGCGAGCAGTTTCTTCGGATCGTCCTGAGTCCCGACCAAGAGCGACAGCAATTCGTGCTCGGTCTGCTGCGCGACGCGGGCTTGGCGCAGCTCGTTTTCCATCTCGGTCGTCCGATGCCGCAGGTCGCTGTCGCCGGCGGGCGAATCATTCAACATCCGCAGTTCGGCGAGATCGCTGCCGACCTCGACTTCCAGATTGCTCAGCTTGTGGGTCGCGGTATTCAAGTCTTGCTGGGCCAAGTCCACCGTCTTGGTCAATTCGTTCACCAGGCTGATCGCCTTGTCGTTGCGCAACTCGGCAAAGTGCGCTTGGAGATGGCCGCAGACTGCGTTGGCTACCGCCACCGCCCGGGCCGGGGTCGAGGCTTGCACTTTGAGATAGAACACCTCGGTCTTGCCAAATTCGAGCCCGCGCGGCGGGGTGATCTTCACTTGGCCTTGCAGCGCGGCGATGTCCTTATCGGTCGGAAAGTTGTCGGCGGCCGGACCTTTCTCCGGACCGACTTGGACCAGCGCCGCGGTCAAGACGGAGCGGCTTTTGGCCAGTTCCAGAATCGTCTCTTGAATCGTCTTCATATCCTCGGGGTTGACGAACCGGCCGGGCCGGTCGGGCTTGCTGTTGGACTCGTCGCGCACAATCAGGGCCTGCGAAGCTTCCCAAGTGGCGGGCCGCACGATCGCATAGACCAGCGTCAACGCGGTCAGCGCTCCCAGCGGCGCCAACCAGCGAAATTTGTACTGTCGCAGAATTCGCACGATATCGAGCAAATTCGATTCGGTCGTAGATCGCATGGCTATCTCATCAAAGGAATTCTGAACGATCGCAATGCCGGCCCGCGATCGGAACTTCTTGCTCCGCGGGCAGAGCAACCTTTGCCCTCCGCAGTCGCGCTGGCAAAGCGTCCGCATGCCCAGGGGGCAAGTCGAGTGCCATCCCGCGCGGGCGAGCGCATGAAGCCCGGCTCGGCCGAGGAAAAACTCGCTAATCTCCCGCAAACAAACAGCTTCGGACGATGAAGAATAGCTTACGAAAAGAGCCGCCCAATGCGGCGCGTCGCAAAAGGTCAACAGACTGAGGCGGCCGCTCCACACGGCCGAGCGCGTGGAGATCGCCTGCGCAATCGGAATAATCGTCATCCTCGGAAATGCGATTTGCTTAGTCGCGGAAATAACGGACAGTTGCTTGCGCCGGTGCGGGGTGCGGAGTGGCTGCCGCGCCCGTTTTTCGCGCGGCCACACGGCTTGGCGCTGGACTTGCAAGGTTGACCTGGAGCCGGCGTGCTGTTCGAGCCATCCGCGACGCCTTCCCTTTTTTCTCTTGTGACGTTTCATGCCTGTTGTCCGATTTAGTTCGCTCGACCAACTCCAGCCGTGGCGCGCGGCTTGGAATGAGCTGGCCGGCGGCGTGCCGTTTCGGGCTTGGGAATGGCTGGCTGCCTGGTGGCGCTGCTATAGCCCCGTGGAATCGCGGAGCGAGTTGAACGTGCTGGCGGTGTTTGCCGACGATGGCGCGGTACTAGGAATCGCCCCGTGGTTTCGGCAGCAATCGGCTCGCTTCGGTCATGTGATTCGTTTTTTGGGAACGGGCGAGGTTTGTTCCGACTATTTGTCGCTGCTGGCTCGTCCGCAGCATGAGGAGGCGGTCGCGACGGCGGTCGCCGACTGGTTGAGCTCTCAAAACGAAGCGGGTGCCACGCAGCAGCAGGGGGCGCAAGCTTGGGATTTGCTCGATATTTCCGGAGTCGATAGCCAAGACCGGACGACAAAGCGGCTGCTGGAAATCCTCGCGCAGCGCGCGCACACGATTCACTCGCGGCTGGGTCCGCGTTGCTGGCGCGTGAATTTGCCGCCGCGATGGTCCGACTATGAGGCGATTCTGTCGCATTCGCATCGCAAGCAAGTCCGGCGGCTGCAGCGGACTTATCTGGCGAGCGGGCGGTTGATCTTGAAAACGGTCCAGACCGCCGCGGATTTAGAAGAAGGCCAAGCCGTGTTGATCGATCTGCATCAGCGGCGGCAAGAGCGCTTGGGAAATCGCGGCTGCTTCGCCAGCTCCCCGTTTCGCGCGTTTCATTTGGAAATCATGCCGTGGCTGCTCGCCCAAAATCAATTGAGACTGCACTGGCTCGAACTTGACGGTCGCCAGATCGCGGCCGAGTACCATCTCGCCAGCAACGGCGTGGTCTACGCCTATCAGTCGGGCATCGACCCCGACGCTTTGGAGCACGAGCCCGGACGCTTGGCGGCGATTGCCACCTTGCAAGCGGCAATCGAGCAAGGTTTTGCCGGGTATGACTTTCTCCGCGGCGACGAGCCTTATAAAGCGCATTGGCGGGCCGAACCGCGGCGGCTGCTCGAGGTGTTTGTCGTGCCCAACCGAGCGTCGGCGCGGCTGCGGTATGGCGTGTGGGCGGCCGGCAAAGGCGTTAAACAATGGATAAAAGGACGGTTGCCCACCGCGATTCGCTAGCCCCAAGGCAGTTGAGCGTTTACGGCTGCCAAAGTTTTCGCCCGATTCACCTGCGGGTTGCGACCTATATTTAGGCAGCTTGCGGAGATCGCTCCGCGGCGGTTGGAAGTCCTTTTTCCCGCTCGATGTGGCAGCACGCGGAACTCTTTATGAACCATCGTCTGGCGCTGTTGAACATGTATTATCGCGGCACGCTCCCGCTGCGCTGGTGGCTCAATCGGCGCCGCGCGGCCCAGGGCTCGATGCCGATTTTGACGTTGTTCTATCATCGGATTGCCGACGATGAGGCGAATCCGTGGACGACCTCGAATGCCGTCTTTGCGCAGCATTTGGAGTGGCTCCGCCACCATTTCGAGATTATTTCGCTCTCCGAGGCGCAGGCTCGGATTCGGGCCAACGTCAATACGGGCCCGGCGATTTGCATTACGTTTGACGATGGCTACGCGTCGAATTGCGACACGGCAATTCCGCTGATGATCGAGCACAATATCCCTTGCACCTATTTCGTCTCGCTGCATTACATCGCCAACGGCCTGCCGTTTCCGCACGATGTCCATCGCGGCGTCTCGTTTGCGACCAACACCTTGGCCCAGTTGCGGTCGATGGCGAACGAAGGGATCGAGATTGGCTGTCATACGCGGACCCATCCCGACATCGGCGCAATCCAAGATCCGAACCGCTTGTTCGATGAAATCGTCACGGCCGGCGAAGATCTCCAGCAAGAGATTGGCCGCCCGGTCCGTTACTTCGCCTTTCCGTTCGGCCAGAAAAAGAATCTAAGCGCCGCGGCGTTTCATTTGGCTTACGAAGCGGGCTATGAAGGCGTTTGTTCGGCGTATGGCGGATACAATCTGCCGGGGGATGACGCCTTTCATCTGCAACGCGTGCATGGCGACAACGAGATGATCCGCCTGAAAAACTGGGCGACGATCGATCCGCGCAAGTTCAGCATCGAACGGTACCGTTACACCCAACCGGTCGCCGAACCGGCGGTCGCGGGGGTCGCCACGACGTGAATCCAGCTGAGCCGGAACAAGCGCAGCCCGTCGGGTTTCGCACCGATTCCTTGGCGGAAAGCGTGATGCTGCTGCTGGGCATGGCGCTGTTGCAGCGCGTCGTCGGGTTTGTGCGCGGCATCTTCTTCTGCGGCTGGCTCGCCCCGGAGCAACTGGGCGAGTGGGACATGGCGTATGGTTTCTTCTTAATGGCCGCGCCGGTGGCGGTGCTCGGTCTGCCCGGCTCGTTTGGGCGGTATCTGGAATATTATCGCCAACAGGGCCAACTGCGGACGATTCTCCGCCGGACGGGCCGCACGTGCACGATTCTGGGAGTGGCGGCGATGATCGTCGTCGGCTGCTTTGGGCCGTGGTTCTCGCAGCTTATTTTTGGCCGGCCCGACCGCGCCGAAGTGGTCGTGCTGATCGGCGTCGTGCTGTTGTTGGTGATCGCGTACAACTTTCTGACCGAGATGCTGACCGCCCTGCGAATGTTTCGCATGGTCAGCGTGCTGCAATTTTTGAACAGCATGGCGTTTGCGGGGCTCGGCGTCGCCTTGCTCGTCAGCTGGCATCATGACGTTACGTCGGTGGTCGTGGCGTTTGGCGGCGCGTCTTTGGTCGGCGGCGTCGTCGGCTTGCTGTGGCTGCGCCAAGCATGGAAAGCGCTGCCGCTGGATACAAAGCCGCTACCGCATGGTCAATTGTGGGTCAAGCTCCTTCCCTATGCCGGTTGGATGTGGATTTGCAATCTGCTGTACAATCTGTTTGAAGTGGCGGATCGCTACATGCTGATCCACTACTCGAAATACAATCAGCATGATGCCTTGGTGGCGGTGGGCAACTATCACAGCTCGCGGATTATTCCGCTGCTGCTATTAACCGTCGCGACGATGCTCGGCGCGATGATCACGCCCCACTTGAGCCACGACTGGGAAGCCGGCCGGCACGAAGCCGTGGCGCGGCGCCTGAATCTGACCTTGAAAATGCTCGGCTTCGCCTTGTACGCCGCCAGCGTCCTGATCTTGCTCGGCGCGCCGTTTTTGTTCGGAGTGCTCCTGCATGGAAAGTATCAAGGCGGCCTGACCGCGCTCCCTTGGACCTTGGCCTATTGCTCATGGCTGGGACTAGCCGTGGTCGCGCAGAACTATCTGCTCTGCGCTGAGTGCGCATGGCTCAGCAGCGCGGCCTTTCTCGGCGGCCTGCTCCTGAATGTCGCGCTCAATTTATGGTGGGTTCCGCAGCACGGCTTGATCGGCGCCGTGTGGGCGACCGCGGTCGCCAAGCTCACGGCGATGGCCCTGATCTTGATCTGCAATCAACGCTTGGGTATGGCCTACGATCGGGGCGTCTGGTCGCTGGCCCTGTTGCCGATCGCGCTGGGCGGCGGTCCGCTGCTGGCCGTCGTGGTCCTGGTCGCGGCCGTCGTCGTGATCGTGCGGAGCGAAACGATTTTTTCGAAGCCCGAAAAAATGGAGTTGCGGCGCGTGCTGGGACACTTCGTCCGTAAATTGGGAATTCGACTCGAACCGGCCCCGGCGGCTTTAGAAGCTCAGCCCGCTCCGGGCAATTCGGCCAGTTAGCTTGCGGCCGGATGAGCACCCTGCCCCGTCCACGATTTCAACGACCGATTGGAACCCAGAAATCGACAACTGGTGCTTGAGGAGGCTACGATCATGAACAAGCCATTGCCGCTTCCCTTGGCCGATCGCGGCCCGCTGCGCGTGATGTTTCTGCTCACTTCCATGCCGGTGGGAGGCGCGGAAACTTTGCTCGTGAACTTGATTCGCGGGCTCGATCGCGAGCGCTTCGTCCCGGAGTTGTGCTGCCTCAAGGAACTCGATTGTCTCGGCGCGCAAATGGCGGCGGAGATTCCCGCGTTCTCCGGCTATCTTCAAGGAAAATACGACCTGCGCGTCCTGTTTCGCTTGACGAGCTTGTTGCGCGAGCGGCGGATCGATGCGGTGGTGACGGTCGGGGCGGGAGACAAGATGTTTTGGGGACGGCTCGCAGCGTGGCGGGCGGGGGTGCCGGTCGTCCTCTCGGCGATTCATTCGACCGGCTGGCCCGACGGCATCGGCCGCCTCAATCGACGGTTGACGCGCATCACCGATGGGTTCATTGGCGTGGCCGAACCGCACGGCCGCCATCTTCGCGAGGTCGAAGGCTTTCCGGCGGACAAGGTCTTTGTGATTCCCAATGGCATCGACACCGCGCGGTTTTGCCCGCGGCCCGACGACCCGGCATTGCGCGAATCGTTGCAACTGCCGCTGCACGCTCCGCTGGCAGGGATCGTGGCCGCGTTGCGGCCTGAGAAAAACCATGCACTGTTTCTGCGTGCCGCGGCCCAAGTCTTGAACGCGATTCCCGCGGCCAAATTTCTGGTCATCGGCGATGGGCCCGAACGGCCTCGGCTGGAAGCGCTGGCCGCCGAATTGCGGATTCAAGAATCGGTCCGGTTCCTCGGCACGCGCAGCGACATCCCTGCGCTCTTGTCCTTGTTGAATGTCTTTTTGCTGACCTCGCACAACGAGGCGAATCCGGTTTCGATCCTGGAAGCGCTCTCGTGCGGGCGGCCCGTCGTAGCGACCCGGGTTGGTTCGGTTCCGGAAATGGTTCACGAAGGCAGCACGGGTTTTCTTGTTCCGCTCGGCGACGCTGCGGCGATGTCCGAGCGCGTCGTGCGGCTGCTGAGCGATCCGCTGCTGGCGGCCCGCTATGGACGCGACGGGCGCGAGCTCGTCCAGCAAACCGGATCGCTGGCAGCGATGGTGCGCGGCTATGAAGATTTGATCGAAATGATCTACCGGCGCAAATCGCGCGCGGCCGCGCTCTCCGCCGCCGCGCCGAGCGAGTCGCTCGTTGAGCACTTCACCTGATCGCTCGATCGTCCCAAATGTAGGGTGGCGACCAGCACGGCGCACGCCGTGCGCAGGCCCACCACGCTTCGGCGCGCTGTTGGAACCGCCTGTTTCCAGATTGCACCCGCATCGTGGTGGGCCTGCGCTCGCTGGTCCGCACCCTACAATTCGCACGCTGTTCCGTAGCGGACAATTTCAATACGCGACGTTGGTGATTGCGGAACATCGTCGTAGGGTGGGACCCGCCACCCCTTTCAAGCTAGCATAGGCCTTGTGGTCGAGCGGGGGGGGCGACGGTGTAACATGAATTGGCGCTTCGAGTTCTTTCTTTTGCACGGAGGGTCGCGGTCATGTTGTTAGATAAGGTTTTCGAGCGGTTCGCCCTGTATAGTCCGGTCACGGTCATGATGCGCGGAATTTTGACCTATGCC